>CABUWD010000037.1 GCA_902495155.1 uncultured Collinsella sp. | reverse complement strand
GTGAACGGCGACGCCGGGGATCCATCCTGCGGTAAACGCGCCGTCGGGCAGCATCTGGTTGTATCCATAGACGAGGATCGCCGCCGCAATCACCATCAGCAGCAGATCGAGCCAGACGTAGCTCATCAAGCGGCGCCACATATAGCTCCAGTTGATGGCGCGGGCGATGGATGTGACGCGCTTGGCCTCGGCGTTACGCGCGGCAGACATAGCCCACCCCACGCACGGTCTGGATGATGCGGGCGCCGCCGGCGTCCTCGATCTTGGCGCGCAGGTGCGCGATGTGCACGTCGACGTTGTTGGTGTCGCCCACGTATTCGTAGCCCAGCGCCTCGTGCGCGATGCGCTCGCGCGTGAGCACGGTGCCGGCGTGCGCCATAAGCAGGGCGAGGACGTCGAACTCGCGGGCAGTGAGCGCGATGGGCGAGCCGCCGACCGTGACTTCGCGGCGGTCGGGATCGAGCGCGACCGAACTCACGGTGAGCGCGGCGGGGGAGGGCGAGGCGGATGCCTGGGTCGAGTCGCCAGCCGGGGGTATCGCAGCGGCGCCCGTAGCGCCCGTCCCGGCCCCAACGCCGCCAACGCCCGAAGCCGCCCGCACGGCCTCCGAGCGCTTCAACGCCACGCGGATCCGTGCGAACAGCTCCTCAATCGCAAACGGCTTGGTCAGGTAATCGTCGGCGCCGGCATCGAGCCCGGCCACCTTGTCCATCACGGCATCGCGCGCGGTGACCATGATCACCGGTACATCCTTGTGCTTGCGGACGCGTCGCAGCACCTCCATGCCGTTGAGCTGCGGCAACAGCACATCGAGCAGAATCAGATCGTAGTTGCGCTCCAGCGCCAGGTCCACGGCGGTGCGGCCGTCGGCGGCGTGCTCCACCTGGTAGCCCTCGTGCTCCAGCTCGAGCGTCACAAAGCGGGCGATTTTCTCCTCGTCCTCTACGATCAGGATCCGTGCCATGCGTGCCCCCGTCTGCGATTACTTGTCGTCGTTCAGATTTTGCTTGATGTCGTCCGCGGCGTCGGCGGCGTGATTCATAAGGTTGTTGATGCTGCCGGGCACGTCGCCGTCGCTGTCGATGCGGTAGCGCATGCCAAAGAACAGGCCAATCAGCATCAGCCATATCGTGGCGCCCCAGGCAAACAGGGCGACGATGGGAATCAGGATGGGGATGTTGAGGATGATCGCATCGCGGCGCGTGGCGATAAACTTGGTGTCCAGGCTCAGGCGGAAGAGCTTTTTGAGGTACTCCCACACGCTGTCCATCTTCTTGGAAAAGTCGGTCTTTTCGCTCGACTTTTCGTAGGCGGCCTGCGCGGCGACCATCTCGGCCGAGGGCTCGTCGACCGGCGCGGGCTCGGTGGCGGCGTGCGCCGACGTGGTCTGGGTCTTGCCCTGCGACTCGAGCCAAATGATGGCATCCAAAACGTTGCCGTCGGCAGCGTCGAGCGCCGCCTTGGCATCGGTGTAGCTCACGTTGCACTTGGTGCGGATGGTTTCAACTTTTTCGAGGTCGTCCATGACCTGTCCTTTCGTTCGATGGGCGCGACGCCGGGCGATTTGCCCGGGCGCGAGCGTTGCGTTCGGCGACCTGCGTGGCGCCGCCCCGCCCTTGGTCGAACTCTATAGTGCAGGTTATAGATTAAGCGATTCTTGAGCCAAGATTAATGTTGGATGAGTTTTTGGGTGGCGGTGGGGAAGGGAGAGATGCCTTTCTGGATAGCTAGCAGCGAGGTCTAATACTTTTCCCGAGAAGTGAACGAGCTAAAACGGACCCCCGAAGCATCGACACTTTAAAGGTGTCGTTTCCTGCGGTTTCAATGCTGAAATCCCACGATTTTGCCGCCGAAAAATGCGGCTGTTTCAGGGGCTCAAAAACAGCCGTTCACTTCTCGGGAAAAGAATTAGACCTCGACAGCGGGGGGATGGGGTGCCGGTGCAAAACGGCGTCAAGGGTTGGTCGAGCAGGCGGTTTCTCCATTGATGTCCGCACGGCATGTGACACTTACCCTGCCGCCCCGCTCTGCCGCGGCGGCATGCGTCTGAACAATGACCCTCTAAGGAGTTCGATACCGATGAGTGACAACGCAAAGCATCTCGCAAAGAAGTGCGTCAAGGACGCGGGGCCGTGCCTCGCACTGTGCTTTGCCGGCGCAGCGGTCGCGCTGCTGGCTGTTCTGGGGCCATTCGACGTGCTCCGAAGTACCAGTTCCCTGCACGTTTGCATGGCCCTTGCCGGCGCCATGATGACCGGCGGCGTGCTCGATCTGGTTTTTTGGGTGCTTGACCCGTTTGGATGGAAGAACGAAGGGTAAGCCCTAAGGGATGGAAGGGCTGGAACGGTTAGCTTAGTAATCGTGCAGAATGTGGGCTAGCGACTTGCAGGGAAGTGGTAATCCGATGACGGTCTATGTGACGGGCGATATTCACAGCGGCCTCGACATGCAAAAGCTGCGCGACTGGGATCTTGGGGATAGTCTGACGAGTGACGACTATCTCATCGTCGCCGGCGATTTTGGCTTTCCCTTGGATTTTTCTGCCGAGGAGTGCGCCGATATTGCTTGGCTGGAGTCGCGCCCCTACACCGTGCTGTTTGTCGACGGCAACCACGAGCGTTTCGATCACTGGGCGGAGCGACCCATGGAGTTGTGGCACGGTGGGCTGACGCAGCGCCTGTCGGATACCTCGCCCATACGGCGCCTGACGCGCGGCGAGGTTTTTGAACTCGACGGCTCAACGATCTTTACCATGGGCGGCGCCACGAGCGTGGACAAGGAATATCGCGTGCCGTATTCCAGTTGGTGGCCGCAGGAGCTGCCGGACGAGCGCAACTTTGGGGAGGCGCGGGCAAGGCTCGACAGCGTGGGTTGGAAGGTCGACTACGTAATCACCCACACCTGCTCCACGCGCATGCTCTCGCCCACGCTCTATCCGGCACCCGGCTGGAATTGCCCCGGCGTTGATCGTCTTACTGCATTTTTCGATGAGCTGGAAGACCGCTTGGATTATAAGCGCTGGTACTACGGGCATTTTCATCGGGATGCCAACCCGGCCGAGCGCCACACCGTGCTCTATGACTGCATCGTTCGCTTGGGTGACGAACTCCAGCCCTGGGATGTTGCGTAGAGGCGGGGTGGCTGGCTACTCGACCGTTACAGTGATGTTCTCCCGATGCGTACGGATAACATCCCAGCTAAAGTGCTCGACCAGCTGCTCGGCAGAGCGCGGTGTGGCGTCCGGCGCGATGCCCGTTTGCCCGGCGAGCCATCCCAGCAGCGTCTCGGGCGTGCCAAAGCGTGCGCGTAGTTCGCCCAGGTCCAAATCGCGGTCTCGCTTGGAAAGGCGGCGGCCATCCGGCGACATGAGCAGCGGAATGTGTGCGTAGTGCGGCGTTGGAAGTCCCAGCAGATGCTGCAGGTAGATTTGGCGCGGCGTGGAGCCCAGCAGGTCGCATCCGCGCACAACCTCGGTGACGCCCATGGCAGCGTCGTCGACCACCACGGCCAGCTGATAGGCAAACACGCCGTCGCTGCGGCGCACCAAAAAGTCACCGCACTCGGTGGCGAGTGCTTCGCATTGGGCTCCGTACGTGCGGTCCACGAATTCGATCACGTCGTCTGCGAGGTCGTCGACGACGGGCACGCGCAGGCGCGTGGCCGGAGCGCGCAGGATGCTGCGGCGGGCAACCTCTTCGGCAGAAAGGCCTCGGCAGGCGCCGCGGTAGATGGGCGTGCCGTCGCTCGCGTGCGGTGCGCTCGCGGCATGGAGTTCGGCGCGCGTGCAAAAGCAGGGATAGGTGAGGCCGGCGTCTTGCAGTTGATGCAGAGCACGCTCGTACAGGTCTAGGCGATCATGCTGGTAGTAGGGGCCTTCGTCCCATTCGAGCCCCAGCCAAGCCAGGTCGTCAATCAGTTGGGCGGCAAGCTCCGGCCGCTTACAGCGATCGTCCAGGTCCTCGATGCGCAACACGATGCCGCCGCCCTGGCTGCGGGCCGAAAGCCACGAGCACAGACAGCTGAACACGTTGCCCAGGTGCATGCGGCCCGAGGGCGACGGGGCGAAGCGTCCCACGACGGGGGTGGGCTCTGCCGTTGCCGGTGCGTCCGCGGCGTGTGTTGCTATGTTGCGTGCGTTGATATCCATGCGGACGAGTATAGCGCGGGAGGTGGGGGAGGCACCGGCTCGACAGCTCGATCGCCACCCGCCAGCCCAACCCCTCAAACGACAGAAACCCCGGCAGCTCTTCGCAACTGCCGGGGTTTCCGCGGAAAAGGGGGACATGATCCTCAAGCGAACGGCAAAGGGGCAAACCGTGTTCGCTCAACTGCTTTATGCCACCTTGCTCGCGGACTCACTCAGTGCGCATGCGGCAACACAAAGCCGCTACACCTGTGACGGAGCTATGAAGTGGTATCTATTGCCGGAGCGGGCTATGCCAAGGAGTGTCCCAGATTGCCGGCAGATAAGGAACGTCCCCAGGTGCCGGCCGCGGGCGTGACTTTCGTCCCGTTTGATACTCCGCTGACCTAGATGTTCGTCACATGAACCCGCAAACGTGGGACAATGACGCTACTGGTATCACAGACAAAGGATGTGCCTATGAACGCCCCCGTTGCCAAGACCTGTCGGCAGCGCTGCCCGTTTGCGCGATTTGCTTCCATTTGCGCGCTCATCGCGTGCGCGCTGCTGCTGCTACCCGCCGTTGCACGTGCCGACGGGTATTCCATGACCCAAACCTACATCAGTGCCACGGTCGAGGCCGATGGATCGCTGACCGTTGTCGAGGGGCGCCAGTTTGATTTCGATGACGACATCAACGGCGTGTTTTGGGAGATTAATACGGGTACCAACCAGCAGGGTGGCACGGCGGGCGTCGATGTGCTGAGTGTCGAGGAAGGGGACACCGCGTTTAACAAAGTCGATAGCGCGAACAAGGGCGACTCTGGCGTCTATACGATCGAGCAGGCCGGTGACGGCGTAAGGATTAAGGTGTTCAGCCCTCACGAGAGCGGTGACAGTGCAATCTATTACGTGAGCTACACCATGACCGGTGCGGTTATGAACTGGGCCGATACCGCCGAGCTCTACTGGAAGTTCGTGGGCGACGGCTGGTCTGCGGATTCCGACGATGTCGAGATGGAAGTGTACTTCGCAAATGCCGCTGCTGGGACGGCGGCCGTCAAGGGCGATAACTTCCGCGCATGGGGCCACGGCCCGCTGACGGGCGACGTGTCGCTCGATGAGGACGAGCCCATGGTCGCCTATACCATTCCCTGCGTGCATCAGGGCGAATTCGCCGAGGCACGCATCGCCTTCCCTAGCGACTGGGTGCCGCAGCTTGCCGCTTCGGGCGAAGAGCACATGTCAACGATCCTGAGCGAAGAGAAGGAATGGGCCGACGAAGCTAACGCCCGCCGTGAGCACGCGCGTGCGGTTGCCGGCGCGATTGCCGTGATGTGTGTTGTTGTGGCGGTTGCCTATACCGGTGTAATCGTGATGCTCAAGCTGCGCAGGCCCAAGCCCAAGCCGCTCTTCCAGGACGAGTACTTCCGCGATGTGCCCTCCGCCGATCATCCCGCGGTGCTTGCAACTCTTATGAGCTGGAACGACGTGCCCGATCAGGCATATATCGCCACGCTGATGAAGCTGACCGACGACCGCGTGATCAAGCTGGAAGAAGCGACCGAGACCAAGAAGAAGGGTCTGCTCCGTCGCGAAAAAGAGGAGCAGACGTATCGCATCACAGTGACCGACGAGGCCTGGAAGGCTGCCAAGAAGGACGGCATCGACCGCGACGTACTCAAGGTCTTCTTCGCTGGCGTTAAGCCCGATAAGGACGGAGTCCGTTCGCGCACGTTTAGCGAGCTGGAGGAATACGCTAGCGAGCGCACCACATCTGTTGGCGACAAGCTCGAGGACTATCAGAGCACGGTTAAGGGCAAGCTGGAGGCGCGCGAGCTTATCGCCTCGGACGGCACCGTCGCCCTGGTTGCCGGCTTGGTTCTCGGCATCATCATTGTCTTTGGCATTTTGGGCTCTCTGTTCTATACCGACTTTGCGGACGCCAACGTCGGTGCCGCTATGATCTCGATCCCCGTCACGATTGTGGGCTTTGTCCTGAGCTGCACCTTCCGCCGTTACACGTCGGAGGGCGCCGAGGTGGCGGCTCGCTGCAAGGCGCTCAAGCATTGGCTCGAGGATTTTACGCGCCTGAAGGAGGCCGTCCCCAGCGATCTGATCTTGTGGAACAAGCTGCTGGTGATGGGCGTTGCCCTGGGCGTTTCGAAAGAAGTGCTGCGACAGCTGGCCGAGGCCGTGCCTGCGGATCTGCGCAACAGCGACGATTTCTACGACAACTACCCCTGCTACTGGTGGTATTACCATCACTACGGCAACGAGTCTCCGCTCGATTCGTTCAACGATGTGTATCACGAGACCATCCGCGAGCTGGCTTCGAGTTCCGATAGCTCGAGCGCCGGCAGCGGCGGCGGCTTTTCCGGTGGCGGCGGTGGCGGCGTCGGCGGAGGCGGCGGCGGAACGTTCTAACGGTCGTAAATTATGGGATGGGCTTTTCTCGACAGCCGTCGGGGAAAGCCCATCCCCTTTTTACGCGCTACCTACGAAGACTGTCCCCAGCGACTAATCATTTAAGAACGTCCCCAACGACTAGGTGCGGTTGCTGTCAAGGAGTGTCCCGGGGTGCCGGCACAAAAGGAACGTCCCTAACTGCTGGGTTTAGGCTGTTAGATCGAGTTCGTAGAGGAAGCTTTCGCGCGGCATGTCGTGACGGCGCTCTTCGCGGTTGGCGTGGTGCGTGGCCGTGCGCTTAAAGCCGTGCAGCTCGTAGAACTTCCACGAGCAGTTGGAGTCGGTGTACAGGTGCGCCCTCGTCGCTCCAAGCGAGGACAGGTGCGAGACGGCGGCATCGAGCAGAACCGTGCCAACGCCCAGGCCATGGACATCGCGATCCACGGCAAGCAGCGTGACCTCGTTGTCGTGCGGCAACGGGCTGCTCTCGAGCAGGCGGTTGTTGGTTCGGATGGTTGCGCGCACAAACGAGAGATACTCGGCGCACGCATCGGGCTCTAGCTCACGCATCTGCGATAGCAGCGCGCGTTCGGTATCCATCCAATGCTCGTTGATAGTGGCGCCGGAGCTCTGTCCCGCACGCGCGAGCGAAATGCCGCGCGCCTGACCGTCGATTACGGCAACCTGCGAAAATGTCGACGAGGAAAGGCAATAGGCGAGGTCGCACGCGGCCTCAAGGCGGTTGTACTCATCGTTATCCGAATTGTTATGCCAAAGCTGCTGCAGAATCAGCGCGATGGCGTCGAAGTCTTCGGTATCAAACGGTCGGTAGAGAACCCGCGAGACCATGGTGCCTCTTTCTTTTGCGGATGCATATCGAGCACAGTTCTACCACGCTATTGGCATCTAATTATGGTGCCCCTGTGTTCCATGAACTCACCGTGCCCGGTGCCATGCCCATCCCCTCCGCTCGCAAACTTTTTCTGCATATGCGCCCGTTGCGGGATGCATCGATGCGCTCGATGCGCTACATTGAATCAGTATTTTCAATGCCGCTGCGCGAGCGCTGCAGATCGACGTATCACCGACTCACAGAGCACGGCGGCGTACCAGACAGGAGGACTGCATGGGATCTGATGTGAAGATCGCACGCGCGTTGATCTCGGTTACCGATAAGACGGGCGTCGTCGATTTCGCACGGACGCTGGTCGATGACTTTGGCGTCGAGATCATCTCTACGGGCGGCACGGCCCGTGCCATCGAGGACGCGGGCGTTCCCGTAACCCCCATCGAGGAGTTCACGGGCTATCCCGAGATGATGGACGGCCGCGTTAAGACCCTGCACCCCAAGGTTCATGGTGCGCTGCTGGCCCGCCGCGATTCCGAGCAGCACATGCAGGAGGCGGCTCAGCACGGCATTAAGCTGATCGACCTGGTCGTCGTCAACCTGTACGAGTTCGAGAAGACCGTTGCCAACCCCGAGGTCACCTTCGCGGACGCTATCGAGCACATCGACATCGGTGGCCCCTCCATGCTGCGCTCTGCTGCCAAGAACGCCGCGAGCGTTACCGTCATCTCCGACCCGGCCGACTATGATGCCGTCCTGGCCGAGATGCACGAGACCGGTGGCTGCACCACGCTTTCCACCCGTCGTCGCCTGCAGGTGAAGGTCTACCAGACCACCGCCGCCTACGACACGGCTATCTCCCGTTGGCTTGCCGCCCAGGCAAGCGACGTGGCGGACACCTCTGCCAAGCTCGAGATTTCGCTGGAGAAGGTCGACGACCTGCGCTATGGCGAGAACCCGCAGCAGAAGGCTACGGTCTATCGCTTTGCCGAGGGCTGCGAGAACACCGCGAGCTCGCAGTTCCCGCTCGTGGGCTCCGAGCAGATCCAGGGCAAGCCGCTCAGCTACAACAACTATCTGGATGCCGACGCCGCCTGGAACCTGGTCCGCGAGTTCGACGAGCCGGCCTGCGTGATCCTCAAGCACCAAAACCCCTGCGGTTCCGCCGTTGCCGAGGACATCACGGCCGCCTACGATCGCGCCTTCGCCTGCGATCCCAAGAGCGCCTTTGGCGGCATCATCGCCTGCAACCGCGAGGTTCCCTTTGAGCTGGTTGAACACTTTGCCGATCAGAACAAGCAGTTCGTCGAGGTCATCATCGCCCCGAGCTACACCGACGAGGCGCTCGAGCGCATGGCCAAGCGCCCCAACCTGCGCGTGTTGGCTACCGGCGGCGTGGACCACGGCGCCCAGGTGGAGCTGCGCTCCGTCGACGGCGGCATGCTGGTGCAGGAAGTCGACCACGTGACCGAGGACCCCGCGACCTTTACGTTCCCCACCGACCGCAAGCCCACCGACGCCGAGATGGCCGAGCTCGAGTTTGCCTGGAAGGTCTGCAAGGGCGTCAAGTCCAACGCCATCCTGGTCTCCAAGGGCAAGGCCGGCATTGGCATGGGTCCGGGTCAGCCCAACCGCGTTGACTCCGCACTGCTGGCCTGCGAGCGCGCCGAGGACTTCTGCGAGCGCGAGGGCGTGGAGAAGGGCGGCTTTGCCTGTGCAAGCGACGCGTTCTTCCCGTTCCGCGACAACGTCGACGTGCTTGCCGCGCACGGCGTGACCTGCATCATTCAGCCCGGCGGCTCCAAGCGCGACGACGAGAGCATCCAGGCCTGCAATGAGCATGGCATCGCGATGGTGTTCACCGGAGCCAGGCATTTCCGTCACTAAGTTCCGCCCTGGGACAAAATAATCTCTGCAAAAGACGGCTGCTCCGTTTGGAGGGCCGTCTTTTTGGTATAAGAGGACGGAATGACTAACACGAAAGGTACAACCATGCCCCAGATTGATGATGCCGAGCTGTTTGGCAATGCCGAGGATCAGCGTGCGTACGAGGACTTTTGCGCCAATCAGGAGGCGGTCGAGAAGTTCACGCTCGACAAACCCGCGCTTGTCTGCCGTTGGCGCATGTCCAACAAAAAGGTGCCCATGCTCAACCGCCACATTCGCGCACTGTCCGAGCGCCTGGTGCAGGGCGAGCCGCTTACCCATAACATGCTCAGCTGGGCTAAACAGCACGTTGAGTGGTCGCTTGCCGAGGGCGATTACACCGCACGCGACGGCGTGCTCATGCTGGTGATCGACGTCAACGGCAACGCCGCCATGACGGTGGGGGAGTACGAGCCGCTAACCGATACGTCGGCCAAGGCGCTACGTGCCCGCTCCGCCGAGGCCCGCTCCGAGGCCGACGAAACCGGCGTGGCGCCCGAGCTGCTCGCCGCCGTCAACAACGGCGAGCTTGCCTTTGTGGCGCCGGCGGACGAGTGCCTGTGTGGCACGGCGACCCTTATTGAGCAGTTGGCCCAGACCAAGGGCATCCCGGTCACGCGCGTAGACATTCCCGCGCAACTCAAGGGCGCGCTGTTCCTGGTGAGCGACGAGCACGGCGTGGTTCCCGCAACCGAGACGGACGCTGCGGAGGCCGACGCCGCCACGGTCGCCTTCTTCGCCGAAGGCTACGAAAAGCTCCGTGCCCGCCGCTCCTAACCTCAAGGCGGGGTGGGCTTACTGAAGTGAGCGAGCGCGTTCGATTGCGTAGGCGAGCGACAGCTGCTCCATCTCCGGGGCGCATTTGTAGCTCAGTCCGGTGAGAGCTGTCACCTTATCGAGGCGATATCGAATTGTGTTCGGGTGCTGGCCAGTCTGCTTGGCGGTTTGCTCGATACGTCGGTCGTTCTCGATGAATGCGGCGAGCGTTGATTCCAGTTCGCTGCCATGCTCGCTGTCGTGCTCGCGTATCGGCGAGAGAATCGCCTCCGAGAACGATCGCATCTCCGGGGTTTCCGCAAAAGGCATCACGGTTTTCAGGATGCCGAGCTGCGTATAGCGGACGGGACCCTCGGCTCGTTGACAAGATAGGCGCTGTGCGTAAATCGCCTGCGAGATCGCCTGCGCCACCGCCTCGTCTCCAAACAGAATATCGCTGATGCCGAGCCCTTCCGCTCCGCCATCGATGCCGCTAGCCTCGATGAGCTCCGTGAGCGCCTGCACGATTCGCTCCACATCGAGCGTCTGCTCCGAGTCGCTTGTCGCTACGAATAGCAATCCTCCGTCATAGGGTGCCAGCATGTTGTGGCATCCGGCGAGGGTCGATTTTGCACAGAGACGTTCGATTTGCAAAAACGCACGCGGGTCGAGGGGCTCTGCAAACGATGCGAACAGGGCGACCGCTTCGTCCAGAAATGACGGGTTGAGGCTTCGGATGCGTCGGCAGATGGACTCGGGCGATACGTCTGTCCTCAGGGCATCGATCTCGCGCTGTGCGAAGTCGATGGACGCGAGCTGCTCGATATGCCGTTTGACCTCATAGATGACGCTGTCAAAGAACAGTGAGTCGTCGGTCGTGAGAAAGACCGAGTAGTGCCGCGCGTTGGCGTAGCGGATGGCTTGGTCGGGAATCGGGATGTGCAGGACGTTTTTGATGATGAGACCGCTCGTTCCCTTGGCGACGAGGTACTTCACGGCTTCAGTGATGAGGTACGGGTCGTCCTTCGCATAGAGGAAAGTGCTGAGGATGATCTCGTCTGAGCTGAAGTTGACGCGCTGGTACTTGTTCTTGAGGCCGGGCATAAGTTCATAATCGAGGATCCCGACGCCAGAGACGGCACGCGAGACGCCATCGCTGCCGGCGATTAGACGGACCGACCCCTCATATTCCCGTGAGAAGTCCGAGATGGTGTATAGCATTAGCATCACCTTGTAAATCATTACAATAAGTACCTGTACAAATAGGATAATCGCATATCCGTATGCCTTTGATGCGATAAATAGTTCGAATACCTGCTGATAGAACGAAAAATCAGATCGAGAATCGTTGTAGATTCCAACAAGAAATGATCCTTGGCGGCATCGTTACTAAACCGTACAGTGAAGCAACGTAAAGCTTTCGCTGAGAGGAGCGATGATGGGGCAGATGGTGGTGCTTTCGGCCGAGGAAGTTTCCAAGGTGCTGACGATCGAGGATGCAATCGCTGCCGTGGAGGAGGCATATCGCCAGAAGGCAACGGGCAAGGGTGTTGCGTGGCCGATGGTATATGAGCAGTTCGAACCCGGCGTGGCCGATATGGATATCCGCTCGGGCGAGTTGGCGGGAAGCGGCCTCTTCGGCCTCAAGCTCACTGCTTGGTTCTCTCAGAATCCCAAAAAGGGGCTGCCCGAGATCTTTGGCACCACGCTGCTGTGCGACAACGCGACGGGAGAGCCGTTGGCGCTGCTCAATGCCTCCGCCATCACTGGACTTCGCACCGGTGCCGCCGCTGCGCTCGGTGCCAAGTGGCTGGCTCGGGCGGATGCATCCAAACTGCTTGTTGCGGGTGCCGGCCATATGAGCACCTATACGGTGGCGGGCGTGCTCGCCGCCTGTCCCAAAGTGAGCGAGGTCAAGGTGTGGGAGCCGGTTTCCGATGCCGCGCCCGAGGCCCGCGTCGAGCGCATGCGAGACGAGGTCGCCCATATCTTGGGCGCCTGCGAGCATGCTCGCGAGGCATCCACCTATTCCATCGAGGCGACGGCTGACGGCCAAAGCGCTGCGGCAGAGGCCGACATCATCGTGACGATCACGCCGGCGACCAAGCCCATCATCCCCGATGCATGGGTGCGCCCCGGTACGCATATCTCCTGTGTCGGTGCCGACATGCCCGGCAAGCAGGAGCTCGCCTCGGCGCTTGTCGCCCGTGCCGCTGTTTACGTCGACGACCGCGAGCAATCGGTCACGTCCGGTGAGCTGGAGATTCCGGTTGTCGAGGGCGCCATCACGCCCGAGGACATCAAAGCGGAGCTCGGCGAAGTCATCGCCGGCACGGCTACGGGTCGCTCGGATGACGAGCAGGTGACGGTGTTCGATACGTCGGGCATCGCCGTTCAGGACCTTTCGGCATCGAAAATCGCCTACGACCGCGCCGTCGAGGCAGGGCTGGGCACCGTGGTGGAACTGTAAGAAAGTCAAGGAAAGGAAGCGACAATGCAGATCAAGGATTTCGCCGTCGAGCAGTGGATGAACGAGTGGGAGACCAAGTGCACCCACAACGTTGCGGAGACGTGCGTCTACTCCCTCACGCTCGACCAGCTGTTCGAGCTTACGAACACCGACAAGAAGGCGTGGCTCGATAGCCTGTGCTCGCGCCGATTCACCTACGGAGACATCGAGGGGCAGCCCGGCTTCCTCGAGGGGGTCGCGCGTCTCTATAAGACGGTCGAGCCCGGGCATATCGTGCCCACGCACGGCGCGACCGGTGCCAACTCCCTGGTTATTTCCACGCTCGTCGAACCGGGCGATCACGTAGTCTCCGTCAAGCCCACCTACCAGCAGCTTTACTCGATTCCCGAGATGTGCGGCGCGAAGGTCGATATCCTTCAGCTCGACCGCAAGAACGGCTACCACGTCGACGTCGATGCGCTCGATGCTCTGGTGACCGACGATACCAAGCTCATCTGCATCAATAACCCGGACAACCCCACGGGCGCCCTGCTCGACACCGATACGCTCAAGGCGATTGTTGAGGTCGCACGCAAACACGACGCGTGGGTACTCTGCGACGAGGTCTACCGTCTGCTTACTCAGACGGATGAGTACTCCGAGTCCGTGATCGACCTGTACGACAAGGCCATCGTCACCGCATCCATGTCCAAGGTCTGGTCGTTCGCCGGCCTGCGTCTGGGCTGGGCGGTCACCAAGAGCCCGGAGCTCCGTCGCGCGCTGCTCTCGCATCGTGACTACAACCTGATTTCCGCCGGCATATTCAGCGAGACGGTGGCGGAGTTGATTCTGGGCAACGCTTCCGTGATCCTTGAGCGCAGCCGTCGCATCGTCCGTCAGAACCTTGCTGTTCTGGAGAAGTGGGTCGAGAGCGAGCCGCACCTGTCGTTCGTTAAGCCCGAGGCGGGTACCACCGCGCTCGTGTATTACGACTACGACATCGACTCCAGGACGTTCTGCATCGACATGATTAAGAAGTCCGGCGCGCTCGTCACCCCGGGCGATTGCTTCGAGGAGCCCAAGAGCATGCGCATCGGCTATGCATACTCCGATAACACCGACGACCTGCAGAAGGGCCTGGATGCCATCTCTGCATACATGCGTACGCTCGAGTAGAGGCTCGAGGTCGAAGTGATGGGGCCGATCGGTTTAGGACCGGTCGGCCCCTATTTTCTCTCAAGGCTACCGAACACTATTGTCACATTAGATGCCCACGGGGTCGCATCGCTGCGACGCCGTGGGCATAATGGTGTGGAAGGTGCAAGTTACGCGAAATGGGAGGACACATGGCGCTGATCTATGTCGTTGAGGACGACGAGCCCATTCGTCGTGAGCTTATCGACATCCTTGCCCGCGCCGGGTTTGAAGTCGAGGCCTGCGAATCGTTTGAGCATGTCTCGCGCGATATTCTCGCCGCCGCGCCCGACCTGGTGCTGCTCGACCTCACGCTCCCTGTCAAAGACGGCCAGCACATCTGCCATGAGGTCCGTCGCGAATCCGAGGTTCCCATCATCGTTCTCACGTCGCGCACGACCGAGATCGACGAGGTCATGGCCATGACGCTCGGCGCGGACGACTTTGTTCCCAAGCCCTACAGCGCGCGCGTGCTTGTGGCGCGCATCAACGCACTGCTGCGTCGCACCGCGGCGGCAGGCGAGCGCAGTACACTTGTCCACAAGGGGCTGGAGCTCGACCTCGCCCGCTCCATAATCACCAATACGGCATCCGGCGACAGCACCGAGCTCACCAAAAATGAGCTGCGTATCCTCTCGCTGCTTCTGAGCCGCGCGGGCAAGATCGTTTCGCGCTCGGCCATCATGCAGGACCTGTGGGACTCCGACGCCTTTGTGGACGACAACACGCTTACCGTCAACATCAACCGCCTGCGCACCACGCTCGAAAAAATCGGCATCAAGGGGTATTTGACGACGCACCGCGGCCAGGGCTATTCGGTCTAGGGGCCGGCTATGTCGTTTGGCAAATTCTTTAAAGATGCGCTGCTTCCCGTCGCCGTGTGGACGTGCGGCGTGCTGCTGAGCTGCTTTGTGCTGACGGTCGCCGGCGCACCCGTTTCTATCGTGGTCGTGGCGGTCGGCGTGTCCTTTATCTTTGGTATGCTCGGCATCGTGATCGAGTACGCACGCCGTCGTCGTTTTCTGCGCCAGCTGGAGCGTGCGGCCGAGGAGCTCGAGAGTCCCGCATGGGTACAGGAGATGGTGCAATGCCCGACCTATGCCGAGGGCGAGCTCGAGTACGAGGTCTTGCGCCGGGTGGGCAAAGCCGCTTGCGACGAGGTTGCCGAAGGCCGGCGTCAGACCGATGACTATCGTGACTATATCGAGAGCTGGGTCCACGAGGCCAAGCTGCCCCTGGCGGCGGCTCACCTGATTTTGGAAAACCTGGATGGCAGCGAAGACGACCTGTCGCGCGTGGATGACCTGGGCCGTGAGCTGGCTCGCGTTGAGCGCTATATCGACCAGGCGCTGTACTACGCGCGCTCGGAAGTCGTGGAGCGCGACTACCTGATTCGCCGTTGGGATCTCAGGACCTTGGTGACGGGCGCGATTAAGGCCAACGCGCGTGAGCTCATCGCGGCGCACGTGGCCCCGGTGTGCGAGAACCTCGACTTCGAGGTCTTTACCGACGAGAAGTGGCTCGAGTTT
Organism: uncultured Collinsella sp.; assembly: GCA_902495155.1. Classification (GTDB taxonomy): domain Bacteria; phylum Actinomycetota; class Coriobacteriia; order Coriobacteriales; family Coriobacteriaceae; genus Collinsella. The sequence continues at coordinate 1,181 of CABUWD010000037.1, read as the reverse complement.
ATTCTGGGCCAGCTTATTCAGAACAGTATTAAATATGCGCGCGAGGACGGCGCGAAGATCGTGTTTTCGGGCGCGTTGCTGGACGAGGGCCTGGTGAGCGAACGCATCGAGCTCACTGTCGCGGACAACGGCTGCGGCGTGAGCGCGGCCGACCTGCCGCGCGTGTTCGAGAAGGGCTTTACCGGCGACAACGGCCGCACCACCAAGCGCGCAACGGGCATTGGCCTCTACCTGGTGGCGCGTCTGTGCTCCAAGATGGGTATCGATGTCACCGCGGCATCCGAGCCCGGCGAAGGCTTCGTCGTCACGTTTGCCTTCTCGACCAACAAATTCCAATACTGTGAGTAGTCGTCGCGGTGTAACGTCCCGGAGCGTCATTCACGTTAAGACAATTATCCCAAACGGGATAATTCCATCATGATGTGCTATGATTATCCCGTTTGGGATAATCATAGGGGATTAGCATGCAAGACTGGAATGAGCGAACGATTTTTGACCCAGCTGAACTCGGTGCATATTTGCGTGAGCGCCGGAAGAAGCTCGGTTATACCCAACGCGATGTGGCTGATTTCAACCAGTGCAGTTTGCGCTTTGTGAGCGAGCTTGAGCGTGGAAAGGCGGGTGCCAATCTTCGCCAAACCCTTCAAATCGCTAACAGCTTGGGGGTCGATTTGATCCTGAGGGAGAGGGGCGACGGCTCATGGCATTAAAGGTTTATCGTGAGTATCGGGGAACGTTTGAGCTGGTCGGAGAATTTGAGAGGGCCGACCCCGTAAACGAGACGTTCGCATATGATGAGGGATATCTTGAACGCGACGATGCTGCCGCACTCTCAGCTTCTCTTCCCTTGCGACATGAGCCATATGCCAGCAATGAGTTTTCGGCCTTCTTTTCGGGCATGCTTCCCGAGGGCCCGGTTCGGCATGAGCTGTCGATGCGTTTTCAAATCCCCCAGTCAGACTATTTATCGATGCTCGAGCGTTTGGGCGATGAGTGCGTTGGTGCCTTGAGGTTTCTCGGCGATGAGAAATCGAGCTACGATCCGGGCTATCGTCCTCTGCAAGACGAGGATTTTGAGGCACTTTCTAAGGCGGAAGTGTTTGAGATTGCAAATGATATGCAGGATTCGAGGCTGTCGTTGGCGGGCGCTCAGTCTAAAACCGGTTGGTTTTTACCGCGCG
>CABUWD010000036.1 GCA_902495155.1 uncultured Collinsella sp. | reverse complement strand
GTGTCCATCCTCGCAGTATCCGGTTCTCAAGGTGCACGCCCCGCGGCTCATCCGGTTCGACCGGGCCGCGCGGCAAGGAGATATATTGCCAGACCGGAGGGGCCCCGCGGGCGGGAATCTGGTCGTACACATTTCCTACACATCTTGTGATCCGACTAACGTTTGCCAGCTGTTAACTACCGCTCGCCGAGCATCTCTTTATATAAGGCAGTCTCATGGTTAAAGCGGATACGTCCCCCTAGCTAAAGCACAGCCAGCATCGAGCAACTCATCGCGTTCTTCCACCGAGAACCCCTCGGCGTAGACGCGCACCACCGGTTCGGTCCCGCTAGGACGGACCAGCAGCCACGTGTCATCCTCGAATGACAAACGCAAGCCATCCATATGACTAACGTTTTGCGGCACCTTGCCACAAATCGACTTGGGGTTTACGCCCGGCAGCAGGGTTCGTAACGTTTCGGCATCTTCGGCCTCAAGGCGCAAATCCCGTCGACCGTAACTCGTCTTACCAAAACTGTCCTCGAGTTGGTCGACCAGAACGCCCAAAGGCGCGTCCGTCTTTGCCATAAGCTCACACAGAATTAGACAGGCGAGGATTCCATCGCGCTCGGGCATATGCGCGGCGATGCCGATACCACCGGCTTCTTCGCCGCCCATGAGGACGCCGCCCTTTTTCATCTCCGCCGCTATATATTTGAAACCGACTGGTTTGACGGTCACGCGGCAGCCAAGCGCCTCGGCAATGCGACGCACGAGCGTCGAGCATGAAAGATTGACGACGACGCGCCCCTCCAAATTACGAAATTGAACCAAGTCGCCCAAAACGAGCGCCATGATCTGATGCGGATGTATATATCTGCCGCGCTCGTCAACCGCACCGATACGGTCGGCGTCGCCGTCGGTCACCAGACCAGCGCAAGCTCCGTCATCGATAACCGTGCGCTCGCAAGCGTCCACCCAAGGCTCAACGGGGTCGGGGCAGATATCTTCTTGGTCAGACGCCTGCCCGGCGTGAATCTCGTGCACCTCAACGCCAAGCTCGCGCAGCAAGTCGGCTAGATAACCCTGGGCTGCGCCGCCCATGGGATCGACAACCACGCGCAGGTGCGCGCCGCGGATGGCTTCGGCATCGACAAACGATGCCACCGCCTGCATATAGTCAGGAATGATATCCGCGGTGCGATATTGCCCCTCGATCCCCATTGGCTCGGGAGCCATGGTCTCTTCGAGCTCTTCGATGACATCCTGGTTGGCGGTCGAGCCGTCACCCATGCGAATCTTGAGGCACAGATAACCCTGCGGATGATGGGACCCCGTCACCATGAGCGCGCCGCACGCCTCACCGTCATAAGCCGCCGCCCACGTAAGGGCAGGGGTCGGAACAGGTCGCGAAGCGAGCACGGCGTCCAGCCCGTGCGCTGCTAGCACGCCCGCCGCAAGCTCAGCGAACTCGCTCGCCAGGGGCCGGGTGTCGAACCCTATATATACCGTTTTGCCCGGATTGGTCTTTTGCCACAACTCGCCGACGGCATCGGCGATACGGGCAACGTTATCGGCAGTGAAGTCCTCATCGACGCGAGCGCGCCAACCGTCAGTTCCAAAATGAATTATCGCGCACACGCGCAGACACCTCACAGTGTTTGGATCATGGTACGCGTGAGGTATACCCGCAACACGCACTCAGCAACCTGCCGGCACCAGCATTCACCATTTGGGCAAATGCTGCCGAGGACATGCAAGCAATAAAAAAACCGCCCCGTATGGAGCGGTTTTGCCCTTTATATATCGAGCGCCTCGGCCATCGCTGCCGTAGTGATTGCCGTGGTTCCACAGCAACTGCCCACCATTGCGGCGCCGGCATGTCTCCATTCGATGCATGCGCGCGCGAAAGCTTCGGGATTCTCGTGCCATACGGGGCCATCCTGAGTCTGGACCGGATCGCCTACGTTGGGACGCACCGTAACGGGAGTAGTCGCCGATGCAACCATCCTGGGCACCGCCGCATTCGCGGCCGCAAGCGAACAGCAATTAACACCAACCGAGTTTGCGCCGTGTTTTTCGGCGTACAAAACGGCTGCCTCGATGTTGAGGCCATCGCCCAGCAGGTCGCCTTTATCGTCAACGACAAAACTCACCAGAACAGGCATGCCGTCGGCGGCATCTCGGGCGCCGGCAAGCATGGGCTGCAGATTACGGATAGACGTCACCGTCTCGATCAGCAGACCGTCAACACCAGCATTGAGCAAGGCGTGCGCCTGTTCACGCGCAATGCCGCGGATTTCACGATACTCGACAGAGTCCTCGGCAAACCACTCAATACCGATCGGGCCCATCGAGCCCAGCAGTAGCTGAGGGTGCGCCTGGCGGGCATCGTCGACGGCCCCGCGATTGACCTCCGCCACGGACGGCGCAATCTGGTCGTGCTTGAGGGCATAGCTCGATGCCTGAAAGGTATTGGTAATGAGCACCTGCGCGCCGGCGGCGACATACAAGCGATGGATACGAGAAACGGTCTGCGGCTCTGCCAGATTCCAAAACGCCGGTGGAATGTCGGCGGCATCGTACTCACTCAACAAAACACTGCCCATGGGGCCCTGCGCCAACAAGGTCTCGCTCGACAAGCGGCGCGTAAGTTCCTCGGCACCAAAGCGGTTGTAATAACTCGTATCCATATATATCCCGCTATTCCTCGACGCTGATTCCCTGCTTTTCGAGATAGGCGAGCCAGCGGCTCATCGTGTCCTCGGATAGCGCATGCTCCATCATGCAGGCCTCGGAATCGGCTCGCTCAAATTCGACACCGAGCTCCTGAACCAAAAACGTGCGGATGAGGCGATGACGGTACCAGATAGCCGTGCCAACCTCGCGGCCGCGATCGGTCAGGATCACCTTGCCGTAGTGCGATTGCTCGACAAGCTCGGATGCCTTGAGAGCCGAAACCGCTTTATTGACCGATGCCTTGGAGACGCCAAGGCGCTGCGCGATGTCGACCGATCGAACGCCGTTGGTTTCCCCCTCTTCGCTTTCAATGCGAACCATGCACTCCAAGTAGTCTTCGTTCGCCACCGTCAGATGTAGTTCGCGCGAGCTATTTGTCGTATCCATGATCTTCCGTCCCTTCTGCATTCAATGGCTGATTCTACCCCATCCAAGCGTCGCGGTATGCCGTGGCATACCGTGCTAGAGTTCTTGTTGCACACGACGACCAAGATTGGAGCGGTCTTTATGGAAAACACCACCACGAACCCCGATGTCCTCGAGCGCTTTTTGCGCTACGTCCAGATCAACACGCAGTCCGAGGATGCAAACTGCGACCAGGTACCCTCGAGCGCCGTTCAGTTTGACCTTGCCAACGTGCTGGCTGAAGAGCTGCGCGAGCTTGGTGCGGAAGATGCCCACGTGACCGAGCACGCCTATGTCTGCGCGCATATCCCCGCAAGTGCGGGCGCTGAGGACAAGCCCGCCCTGGGCCTGATCGCCCATCTCGACACCACCGAAGTTGCACCGGGTGCCGGCGTGAAACCGCACATCGTACACTACGAAGGCGGCGACCTGGTCTGCGGCACGGTTGACGGTAAGCCCGTTGCCATGAGTACCGCCAAGCTTTCCGCCCTGAACGACCTCGCAGGTGAGGACCTGGTCTGCAGCGATGGCACCACGCTGCTGGGCGCGGACGACAAGGCAGGCGTCGCCGAGATCATGTCGCTTGTCGCGCGTATCGCTCAGGACCCTTCTCTGCCCCATCCCGCACTCGGCATTTGCTTCTGCCCTGACGAGGAGATCGGCCACGGAGCCGAGCTGTTGGATATCGATACCTTTGGCTGCAAGTACGCCTACACGGTCGACGGCGGCCCCATCGGCGAGCTGGAGTGGGAGTGCTTTAACGCCGCCGAGGCGACCGTCCGCTTTGAGGGCCAGTCCATCCACCCGGGCGACGCCAAGGGCCGTATGGTCAACGCAGGCAATCTGTTCTGCGACTTCAACGCGTTGCTCCCCTACGCGCAGCGCCCGGAGTATACGGAAGGCTACGAGGGCTTTTATCACCTTGAGGGTGTATCTGCGACCGTCGATCACGCCACAGCGCGCTATATCGTCCGCGACCATGACGCCGCCAAGTTCCAGCAAAAACTCGACCTTATTGATGCCGCTGCCTCGATGCTCAACCAGCGTCTGGGTGAGGAGCGCGTGACGGTCGAGATTAAGCAGCAGTATCGAAATATGGCCGAGATCGTTCGTGACTATCCCGAGCTTATTGATGTTGCCAAGGAAGCCTACCTTGCCTGCGGCGTTGAGCCCCAAGTGCTGTCAATTCGTGGCGGCACCGACGGCGCCCAGCTGTCGTTCCGCGGTCTGCCCTGCCCCAACCTTTCCACCGGCGGCTATTGCTACCACGGCGTCAACGAGTTCGTCCCGGTCAGTTCGCTCGTCAAGATGACCGACGTCCTGCAGGAGCTCGTCGCCCGCTTTGCATAAGCCTGGCTGCATAAGCCCAAAAGACGAATCGCCCCGTCCTCAACCGAGAACGGGACGATTTTTTTGCTGCAACGAGAACAGGTTGACGCACGCCAGCCTCTTAACGCAAGGAGTGTCCCAAACTGCCGGCACATAAGAAACGTCCCCAAGTGCCAAGTGCATCAAGAGTGTCCCCTTTGACCAGTCGTTTAAGAACGTCCCCAATGACTAACGTCGCAGGTTGAGGACGGGCAGCGAGCGGGTCGCATTTGAGACAAGGTGACGTGAAACGAAAGGGCGCTGACCTTCTGGTCGCGCCCTTGAAGTTGAACGTCAGATTGTCCAAATGCGGCCCGCGCAGCGTCAAGCGGTTACGCGGTTTGGTAAAACCGCGTAACTTAGTAGTTGGCTTCGTAGCCGTTGCCGTCGCCGGTGGGCTCTTCGTAGTAGTCCGAATCGCTCGAATCGCTTGAGTCATCGGAATCGTCAGAGCTGACCGATGAGGTTGCGGTACCGTTTGCGTAGTCGTCAGACGTGTTGTTGTTCAGGTCGCCGATCGTAGAGCTGGAACCGTCGGAAAGACCCATGGTGTTGGGACCCTTGGGATCCTTGCCGGCATCGACGCGCTCCATCATTTCCTTGAGCTCGTCCTCGTAGACAAAGACGTAGCTCACACCGTCGATCATGGTGCTGTCGTCGGCGTACGAGGGCAGGTTGGCCGAGTAGATACCGTCGACATCCATACCGCGCATGGCGTTGACCGTAGCCACGATATCCTGAACGCTCATATCGGTTACAAGCATATCGGACAGCGAATTAACCAGGCCAAAGATCTTCGTGGCATCGAAGTTATTGAGAATCTGGTTGGCAAGGGCGCCAAGCACCTGACGCTGGTGGCGCATGCGCGTGTAATCGCCGTCGGCATAGGTGTAGCGGCAGCGGGCATAGGTAAGGGCGGTGGCACCGTCCATATGCTGCTGGCCAGCGGTAATCTTAATATCCAGGTGCTCGGGGTCGTCAACATCATCGGTTGCGTTAATGTCGATACCGCCAACCGAATCAATCAGCGCCTGCATACCGTCGAAGCTGACCTCGGCATAGTGGGAAATCTGAACACCGCACAGCTCGTTGACCGCCTCGACCATGGCCTCGGCGCCGCCAACGGTATGGCAGGCGTTGATCTTCATGGTCTCGCCCTTGTACTCGACCTTGGTGTCGCGCGGAACGGAAATGAGCGTCGCCTGCTTTTGCGTGGGGTCGATTCGTGCCAGGATAATCGAGTCGGCGCGATACGTATCCTCGCCCGGACGGCCGTCGGTGCCAAGAAGCAGCACGTAGAACGGATCCTTTGCCTCATCGGTGTCAACCAGAACCCGACGCAGATTGTCGGTAATGACATTAGAATCGCCGAGCTTGCCCATAATGGTGGCAAACCACAGGCCGGCAGCGGTAGTGGCACTCAGCAGCACGCCAAGCACGACAATGAGCGCGACGTGACGAATCGTGTGGCTACGACGGCGTTGGCGAGCGCGCTCGGAATAGCGAGCCACGTTATCGCGACTGTAGATCTTGGCCTGCGCACCAGTTGAGGGTCTTCGGGCGGTGGTATCCGCGAGGGGCTTTTTATTAAACATAGGCAACCTGTATTAGTAGATGACGGGATCGGGGACGGTAGCATGCTCGACATGCGCGCCGAGCGCCTGCAGCTTTTCGACAAACTGCTCGTAGCCGCGCTTGATGTGATGAATGGCCGAAACCTCGGTCGTCCCGTCGGCGATCAAGCCCGCTACGACGAGGGCCGCTCCGCCACGCAGATCGGGCGAGGTAACCTGTGCACCCGAGAAGCCCTTGACGCCATGAATCATGGCATGATGACTCTCGATACGAATGTCGGCACCCATGCGCACCAGCTCAGAGGCAAACATAAAGCGATTCTCGAAGATGTTCTCGGTAATAACGGAACTGCCGTCGGCAAGGGCGGAGAGTACCATAATCTGTGCCTGCATGTCCGTCGGGAAGCCGGGGAACGGAAGCGTCTGGATGTCGACCGGCTTGATACGCTCGGCACGGTTCACATGGACGCCATCCTCGACGCGCTCGCAGTCGATACCCATGAGCTCCATCTTCTTGAGCACCATGCCCAAGTGAATGGGGCAAAAGCCCGTGACATCGATACCGCGATCGTCGGCCATCAACGCACCGGCAACGATAAAGGTACCGGCCTCGATTCGGTCGCCCACTACGCGATGGGTAACAGGATGCAACTCTTCCACGCCCTCGATGGTCACGACAGGCGTGCCGGCGCCGACAATCTTAGCGCCCATCTCGTTGAGCATGTTGGCGAGATCGACGATCTCGGGCTCGCGGGCGGCATTGTCGATAACCGTGGTGCCCTGCGCGCGCACGGATGCCATGATGAGGTTCTCGGTCGCACCGACGCTGGCGAACTCGAGCGTGACGGTGGTACCGCGCAGACCTTGGGGCGCATTAGCGTTGATGTAACCGTGGGCGGTATCGAACTCAACGCCCAGGGCCTCAAGACCAAGAATGTGCATATCGATCTTGCGAGCACCCAGGTTGCAGCCGCCCGGCATGGCAATCTTGGCGCGATGGAAGCGGCCCAGCAGGGGTCCCATGACGGCGGTGGAAGCACGCATCTTGGCAACGAGCTCGTAGGGGGCCTCCCAAGAATCGACCTGAGAGGTATCAATCTCGAGCGTGTGCTCGTCGAGAACATCGATCGTAGCGCCCATGCCCTTGAGCACCTTGCCCATCACATGGACATCGGAAATATCGGGCACGTTCTGCAGCGTCGTCTTGCCCGGCGCCAGAAGCGTTGCCGCCATGAGTTTGAGCGCGGAGTTCTTGGCGCCCGAAACGGGCACGGAGCCTCCGATGGCGTGGCCACCCTCAACGCGGATAATATCCAAGGTCTACCCTTTCAAAAAGCATGCCCGGGGTGGCTGGGCCATCCCGGGCATGATGTGTTCGCAAATGGTCGAACGCTAAATCGTTTGACTATTGGGCAAGCTTGAGCTTACACCATGCGATTTCATTATAGAGGTAGGCGCGGCGTGCATCATCCTCCGACAAATTACCCAGCTTCTCTTCAAAACCTTGAATATCAGCTTTAAGCTTGTCGGCATCGACGGTCGCCAAATCGCAAGCGCGCTCGGCGAGAACGGTCACGACATCGTCCGCAACCTGGGCATAGCCGCCGGCCACGGCAAACGTGTGGTCGACAGTGCCCATGGCCTTATCGGAAACGCGAACGTAACCGCGGTCGATCGTGCAGATCTCGCTGGAGTGAGCAGGCAGAACGCCAAACTCGCCATCCGTGGACGGAATCGACACAAACGCAGCGTCGCCCTCATAGGCGCAGCTCACGGGGCACACGATGCGGATACGCATAACCTACTTCTCCCCCATCTTGCGGGCGCGCTCGCGCACGTCCTCAATCGTGGAAGCATAGCGGAAAGCCTGCTCGGGCAGGTCATCGGCCTTGCCGTCGACAATCTCGGCGAAAGAGCGGACGGTATCCTCGACGCGGACGTAGACACCGGGGTTGCCGGTGAACTTCTCGGCGACGTGGAAGGACTGCGAGAGGAACTGCTGAATCTTACGGGCACGGTTGACCGTAAGGCGCTGCTCCTCGGACAGCTCGTCCATACCCAGAATGGCGATGATGTCCTGAAGGTCGGAGTACTCCTGCAGGAGCTCCTGGACCTTGACGGCGACACGGTAGTGCTCCTCGCCAACGATCGAGGGATCGAGAGCGTCGGAGGAAGACGCAAGCGGGTCGATAGCCGGGAACAGGCCGAGCGACGAAATGCTACGCGAAAGAACCGTGGTGGCATCGAGGTGCGTAAACGTCGTGGCAGGCGCCGGGTCGGTCAGGTCGTCTGCGGGGACGTAGACAGCCTGGACGGAGGTAATGGAGCCCGTCTTGGTCGAGGTAATGCGCTCCTGGAGGTCGCCCATCTCGGTTGCCAGCGTGGGCTGGTAACCAACGGCGGACGGCATACGGCCCAGCAGTGCGGAAACCTCGGAACCTGCCTGGGAGAAGCGGAAGATGTTGTCGATGAACAGCAGAACGTCCTGGCCGCGATCGCGGAAGTACTCAGCGGTGGTAAGGCCGGCTAGACCGATGCGCAGACGCGCTCCGGGCGGCTCGTTCATCTGACCATAGACCAAGCAGGTCTTGTCGATAACGCCAGACTCGCTCATCTCGAGGAACAGGTCGGTGCCCTCGCGGGTACGCTCGCCGACGCCGGTGAACACCGAGGTGCCGCCGTGCTCCTGGGCGAGGTTGTTGATGAGCTCCTGGATCAGAACGGTCTTGCCGACGCCGGCGCCGCCGAACAGACCTGTCTTGCCGCCGCGGATGTAGGGCTCGAGCAGGTCGACGGCCTTGATGCCGGTCTCGAAGATCTCGGTCTTGGTGGTGAGCTCGTCGAAACGGGGCGCTGCATGGTGGATGGGGTAGAACTCCTCCACCTCGGGCATGGGCTTGCCGTCGACGGGCTTGCCCATGACGTTCCAAATGCGGCCGAGCGTCTTGGGACCAACGGGCATCTTCATGGGCTCACCGGTATCGGTGGCGATGAGGCCGCGCTGCAGGCCGTCGGTCGAGGACATGGCGACCGTGCGGACGACGCCGCCCGGAAGCTGGCTCTCGACCTCGAGGATCGTGCTCAGATGACCGATCGGGGTCTCGGCCTCGACCGTGAGCGCGTTGTAGATCGGGGGCACCGCGCCGTCAAACTTGACGTCGACGACAGGGCCGATGATTCGCACGATGCGACCATCACCGGCAGTCGTCTTCTTGGTGGCTTCCTCGACCGCAAGCTTTACGGTGTTATTAGCCATTACTGTTCCTCCAATGCTGAGGCTCCGCCGACGATCTCGTTAATCTCGGTCGTGATCGAAGCCTGGCGCACGCGACTATACGTGCGGGTAAGGGTCGAGATGATCGCGGTGGCGTTTTCCGTCGCGGAGTGCATGGCCTTGCGGCGCGCACCCTGCTCGGCGGCCGCCGAATCGATCAGGGCCTGGTAGATGACCGTCAGGATATAAGACGGCACAAGCTTGCCGAGAACATGCTCGGAAGAGGGCACGAACTCGAACGTGGACGAGATGCGCTTAGGGGCGTCGGTCTCGTTCTTACGCGGACCGTGGGCCATAGCGATCATCTCGGGGTCGAGCGGCAACAGATGCTCGACGCGAAGCTCCTGATCCACGCGGTTCTTGGCGTGGTGGTAGACAAGCTCGACACGGTCAAGCTCACCGGCACGATACGCATCGCAGATATGAGAGGAGATCATGCGGGCCTGATTGAAATCGGGCTCAGAGGAGTTGCCCTCAAAGTGCATGACGACGTTTGCGCGGTCACGGAAATACGTGACCGGTTTGCGCCCACACGCGATGATCTCGCACTCGATGCCGTCGTTCGCCCAAGAAGCGGCGAGCTTTTCGGCCGTGCGCTCCACCGTCGTATTGAAACCGCCGGCAAGGCCGCGGTCCGAGGCAATAACGACAATCAGGCCATGCTTGACGCTCTCATGCTTCTGCAGCATGGGATCGGTGCCCGAACAGGAGGCGTCGCCGGCGACCGTCAACATGACGTCGGTCAGCGCCTCCTTATAGGGCTCGGCCTGCTTGGAGCGATCGAGGGCACGACGGATCTTGGCCGTAGAGACCATCTCCATCGTGCGCGTGATCTGCTTGGTCGTGGTAACCGAGGAGATTCGCTTCTTAATGTCGCGAAGGTTGGCCATGGGGCTTAGTTCTCCTCTGATCCAGAAACATCCGAATGGTGCTTGGCCATGAACTGCTGCTTGAAGTCGCCGATGACGCGCAAGAGCTCAGCCTTGGTGTCATCATCGATCTTCTTGGCGCGAACCTTGTCGAGCAGCGAGCCAAAGCCATTGTCCATGTACTCGATGAGCTCGGCACGGAAGGGCAGCACGTCGGCGATCTCCAGGTCATCCAGGAAACCCTCGTTGCCAGCGAACAGCGTAACGATCTGCTCGCCAACCTCAAACGGCTTGTAACGCGGCTGCTTCAGGAGCTCGGTCATGCGAGCACCGTGGGTCAGCTGCTTCTGAGTAGCCTCGTCGAGGTCGGAGCCGAACTGGGTAAAGCCAGCGAGCTCCTGGTACGAAGCGAGGTCCAGACGGAGGTTGCCGGCGACCTGCTTCATGGCCTTGGTCTGCGCATCGCCACCGACGCGGGACACGGAAATGCCCACGTCAACTGCCGGGCGCTGGCCCTGGAAGAAGAGCTCGGACTGCAGGTAGATCTGACCATCGGTAATGGAAATGACGTTGGTCGGAATGTAGGCCGAGACGTCGCCGTCCTGGGTCTCGATGATCGGCAGTGCCGTCATGGAGCCGTAACCGTTCTTCTTGGACATCTTGACGGCACGCTCGAGCAGACGAGAGTGCAGGTAGAAGATGTCGCCAGGATAGGCCTCGCGTCCGGGCGGACGATGCAGCGTCAGCGACATCTGACGGTAGGCCACAGCCTGCTTGGACAGGTCGTCGTAGATGACGAGCACGTGGCCGCCGGGGTTGGTCTCGCTGGCGGGCTTGCCGTCCTCGCCGTTGTACATGAAGAACTCGCCAATAGCGGCACCGGCCATAGGCGCGATGTACTGCATAGGGGCGGAATCGGCAGCAGTGGCCGAAACGATGATGGTGTAGTCGAGCGCACCGTGCTGAGCGAGGGTCTCACGGATGTTGGCAACCGTGGAGGCCTTCTGGCCGATGGCGACATAGATGCAGACCATGCCCTTGCCGCGCTGGTTGAGGATAGCGTCGATGGCGATGGCGGTCTTACCGGTCTTACGGTCGCCGATGATGAGCTCACGCTGACCGCGGCCAATAGGCACCATGGAGTCGATAGCGAGCAGACCGGTCTGAACCGGCTCGCACACCGGGGTACGATCGATGACGCCGGGAGCCTTGAACTCGATGGGGCGACGGTGCGTGGCGACGATGTCGCCCAGGCCGTCGATGGGCTGGCCGAGCGGATTGACGACGCGGCCGAGCATGGCACGGCTCACGGGGATATCCATAATGCGGCCAGTGGTGCGGCACTCGTCGCCTTCCTTGATGGAGTCGACGGCACCAAACAGAACGGCGCCGACCTCGTCACGGTCAAGGTTCTGGGCAAGGCCGAAGACGGTCTCACCGGTATCGGAGCTCTTGAACTCCAGAAGCTCGCCTGCCATGGCGCTCTTGAGGCCGGAGACGCGCGCGATGCCGTCGCCTACCTCGTCGACCGTTGAAACCTCATGCGTATCGACCGTCGCGGAGAGGCTCGTGAGCTGCTCCTGCAGTTTCTTGGCGATATCCTGGGCATTGAGGGTTTCGGACATTAGGCTTCACCTCCGTACGAATTAGCAGAGTTTGCGAGGGTCTCCTGCGCGATGCGCAGCTGCGTCTTGACGGAAATGTCACGACGCTCGCCGCGGGCCTCGAGCACCAGGCCGCCCACGATAGACGGGTCGACCTGCTCGATAAGGAATACCTTGCGGCCGAAGTCCTGCTCGCATTTCTTAGTGATGGTTTGACGCAGCTCGTCGTCGAGCGGGATCGCCGTGGTGACGGTCACGCCCACTACATCCTCGTCTTCCTCGGCAACATACTTAAAGGCAGCTGCCACCTTGGGAAGAAGGTCGAGCTGGTCGCGCTTGGACATGGTGTCGAGCACGGCGATGATCTCGGGGCTGGCAGAAGCCAAGCGCTCGACCATCTCGAGGTCCTCGAACACATGGTTCTCGGCCTTGGCGGCTTCCAAAAGGGAACGCGCGTAGGTCTCGAGCACCTTGTCCTGATAGCGGCTAGTCGGCATTCAGGCTACCTGCTTCCTGGATGTAGCGCTCGATGAGCTTCTTCTGCTCGGCATCGTCCTCGAGTGCCTCGCCCACGATCTTGGTGGCAACGGCAACGGACAGGTCGGCGATGGAGCTCGCGGCACCGGCGTAGATGGTCTTGCGCTCGTCCTCGACGGTCGTATGGGCCTTGGCGATGATCTCCTCGGCCTCCTTGTGAGCAGCCTCGATGATACGGGCACGCTCGGACTCGGCGTCCTTACGGGCCTCGAGAACGATGTCGGCAGCCTGACGACGGGCGTCGGTGACGATCGAGTCGGACTCAGCGCGCTTGGCGATAGCCTCCTGCTTGGTCTTCTCGGCCTCGTCGAGGCTCTCCTCGATCTTCTTGCCGCGCTCCTCCATGGTTTTCATGATGCCCGGCAGGGCGACCTTGGCCAGCACGATCCAGATAATCAGGAAGGCGATAAGCGCCGGGATGAACTCCGCCATCTTAGGGATGAGGATGTCCGCACCGGCAGCGCCGTCCTCGGCGAACGCGGAAACCGGCATGAGCAGCGCGGCCGCGGACGCGGAGAGTGCGATCGCGCTCTTCTGGGATGAAAGATTCATACTTGACGCTCCGTGCTATTTAACGATCAGCGCGACAACGAAGCCGATCAGAGCCAGAGCCTCGCCGAAAGCGGAGCCCATGATGAAGACGGTGAACACGCGGCCCTGGACCTCAGGCTGACGGGCCATAGCACCCGTAGCACCCAGAGCAGACAGGCCGATAGCAAGACCAGCGCCGATAACACCGAGACCGTAACCGATAACTCCCACGATTCCTCCTTTGTCGTGCGTGTCTTATTTCACGCAGGATAACCTTTTTATAACTGCCGGGCTCCATGGGTACGGGCACCGGCGGTTTAACGAATTGCCTTACCTTTAAGGCACGAACGGAAGACTACTCCTCCTCCGCGACCTCCTCTGCCTCGGAGACATACACGGCGGTAAGGACCGTGAAGACGTAAGCCTGGATGGCGCCGACCACAAGCTCGATCGCATAGATCAGGATGAGGATGGCAAGCCAGGCCAGCGAAGGCAGGGCGCCGACGGCGTGGGCCGCGGAAACCTGCTGAAGCAGCGGCTGCATGAACATGCTCGCCATGATGGCGAACGAGCCCATGACCACGTGTCCTGCGAACATGTTGCAGAACAGACGGACGGCGAGCGTGATGAGGCGCAGGAAGGTCGAGAAAAGCTCGACGACCCACACGAGCACGTTCATCGGGAAGCTCACGCCCTGCGGGGCGAGGCTCTTGATGTAGCCGATCACGCCGTGAGCCTTGCATCCGTAGTAGATGAAGTACACGAAGGCGAAGATGGCGAGCGCGGCGGTGGAGCCGATTGCGCCGGTGCCGGGCTTCATTCCCGGGATCAGGCCGATCATGTTGTTGATCAGGATGAACAGGAAAAGCGAGCACAGGAACGGGAAGTGCTTCTTCCAGTTCTCACCCACGACACCCTTGCCGATATCGTTCTCGACGTACTCGATGATGTACTCGAAACCGTTGACGAAGAAGCCCTTGGGAACCAGGGTCTGCTTCTTCTTGAACACGGCCAGGACGATCAGGAGCACGATCGTGGAGACGATCAGCCAAAACGAGTACTGCGTGATGCCGCAGCTCAGATCGCCCACGACAGGGGTGGAGCTGAACTCGCTGACCAGATGATTAATCTCATCAGGCAGCTTTTCAAAAATTTCCACGACTTACCTTTCGACCTCATGAGGATCTCGCAGCGCCTTGGCGACACGAACCGCGCAGGCGGCCATAAAGGCCACGAAGCCGATCGCCTCGCCCAGGAGGAACATGCGAAATGCCTCTCCGAACAACACAAACACAACCAAGGTAAAGACGAGCAGGGCGATTGCCGAGACCGCCAAGCTCACCATACCCTTGAGCATGTCCGCATTCTGTTTATCGTCAAGAACCGGCTTGAGCGTAAAGACAAAGGGAAGGAAGGCAATTGCGCCCGCGATGGCGCCTGCAACGATAGCGAGCAGATCGGCTATCTGAAACACTGGCGTCCTCACTTTCCTTTTTAACGCTTCACAGAACAGTTCCCGCCAAACATTGGTGACTATTGTACGAGCCAATCGCTAAAGTACAACCGAAAAAGCATCGGTTAATACGCACCTGTTCGTTTTCTTAAGACCTTCTTTATGCCGCAGGTACAGTAATACGTTTTTCTCGAACCCTGCAAGGCAAAACGTCCGTTAACAGGAGTGCGCGCGGTCGCCTTTTGTTCGTCCGCGCGCACCGTTTCTTCGTATTTGCAGCCGCGGACGTTTTGCCCAGCGACTAGAGCGTGCCGTAGATACGGTCGCCGGCGTCGCCCAGGCCGGGAACGATGTAGGCAGCCTCGTTGAGATGGTCGTCGATGGCGCAGGTATAGATATGCACATCAGGGTCCTTCTCAGTCAGCGACTTGAGGCCCTCGGGGGCCGCGACGATGCACAGCATGCGGATGTCCTTGACACCGCGCTCGCGCAGGTAGCTGATGGCCATCTCGGCCGAACCGCCCGTGGCGAGCATGGGGTCGACGACCAGGCAGATGCGCTGGTCGATATCCTTGGGCATCTTGCAGTAATACTCGTGCGGCTCGTGGGTGACCTCGTCGCGCTCCATGCCGATGTGGCCCACGCGAGCGGAGGGCACCAGGTCGAGGATGCCGTCGACCATGCCAAGGCCCGCACGCAGGATGGGCACGATGGCGAGTTTCTTGCCGGCAAGCTGTTTGAACGTGGCGGTAGTGATGGGGGTCTCGACCTCGACGTCTTCCATAGGCAGGTCGCGCATGGCCTCGTAGCCGTCAAAAAGCGCGAGTTCGCGCACGAGCTGACGGAACTGGTTGGTGCCGGTGTTTTTGTCGCGCAGGATCGACAGCTTGTGCTGGACGAGCGGGTGATCGACAAGCGTCACACGGGACGCATCGTAGGTGACGGTCATGGATTGATTGCCCCTTTCGTTGCGGCCGCAAAACGGCCTTGCTGACAAGGCGTGCAGCAATGTTGCCGCCGCACGCCATGCATAAGTTTAGCGGTTTGTTGTATCGAGCAGCCCATCGCAGCCCTACTGTGAGGTGCTGAGCGAGCGCCTGACTGCATCACGCCAGCCCGCAAGGTTTTGCTCGCGGCGCTCGGCGGACATGTGGGGAAGGAAGGTCCTAACGATCTGGGCATTTTGCTCCAGCTCCTCCAGGTCTTCCCAATAGCCGACGGCAAGACCCGCCAAGTACGCGGCACCGATTGCCGTGGTCTCCACCGTCTCGCATTGCAGCACGGGGATATCCAGCAGGTCGGCCTGGAATTGCATGATGAACTCGTTGCGCGAGGCACCGCCATCGACAGACAGACGCTCAATCGAAAGCCCCACGTCCTGCTCCATGGCGCGCAGCACGTCGTAGCTCTGATATGCCATGGATTCGCAGGCGGCACGTACGATGGTCGCACGGCTCGAGGCGCCGGTCAGACCGCACACGATACCGCGGGCATGCGGGTCCCACCAGGGAGCACCCAAACCTGCAAAGGCGGGAACGAAGTAGCAGCCCTCGTTGTCGCTAATCGAAGCGGCGAGTTGTGCCGACTCGCTCACGCTCGAGATGATGCCCATGTTGTTGCGAAGCCAGTTCATCGTTGAACCGGCGGCAAAAATAGAGCCCTCGAGCGCATAGCTGACTTTGCCGTCCGCAGCGATACCGATGGTGGAGACCAGGCCATTCTTGGATTCGACGATCTCGTCACCGGTGTTCATGAGCATAAAGCAGCCCGTGCCATAGGTGTTTTTGGTCTGGCCGGGATAGAAGCAGCAGTGGCCGAACAGCGATGCCTGCTGGTCGCCCGCCACGCCCATGATGGGCGGCATGTTGGTCATGATGTCGCTCGCGACGCGACCGTAGTCGCCCGAGCTCCAACGAACCTCGGGCATCATGGAACGTGGAACGTCAAAGAGCGCCAGCAGGTCGTCGTCCCAATCGAGCGTATGGATATTAAAGAGTGCCGTGCGGCTGGCATTGGTGTAGTCGGTGGCAAAGACCTGGCCGCCGGTGAGGTTGTAGATGAGCCAGGTGTCGATGGTGCCGAACATGAGGTCGCCCGCCGCCGCGCTCTCACGCGCACCGTCGACGTTGTCGAGGATCCACTGCACCTTGGAAGCCGAGAAATACGGATCGAGTGTGAGTCCCGTGCGGGAGCGCACCAGCTC
>CABUWD010000035.1 GCA_902495155.1 uncultured Collinsella sp. | reverse complement strand
TAAGTTTGCTGCTCTACAGTCCTGCGCAAGACGGAAAGCACATTAAGTGCTTTCCTTTGCGTGCGGAACTCGCGACAAACTTAAACAGCGGGCCGCCCGGGCCGGGAATCCGACGTGCTTGTCGGGGCAACGTTCCCTTCCAAATAGGGACAGGTTTTTTTGATCGGTTTTATCTGGGGAAACGTCGCGCTCCAGCGGTAATCTGCTCTCATCTGTCTCATGGAAATCGGCGGCGTTTCCATTTAACGCAAAAGAGGCCGCTTCCCCTAGTAGGAAGCGGCCCCAAATCTTACGAATAGACGATGGTAAAGGGTACTTCTGTTTCGGTCTCTCCTGTTGATGTGTACCTCGTGCCCTCAAGGGTTACCGAGACCACTTGATCGACATTGATCAGTTTTGTCGGCACCGAGATGTTCTCTCCGCTATTGCGCGTCAGCGAGACATATAAATTGTACGCGCCCGCAGCATCATCTTCGATAATCTGCTCCGATCCATCCTTGTAGGTAACGGTCAACTTTTTCGTGACTGCGTCAATGCCCAGATCATCGATGTGTGTCTGGATAGAAAACGGGCTGATCTCGAGAGGCGAGTCATCGGAGCGGAGTTCCTTTATATCGACGTGCGCTCCGACGTTAAACTCTGGCGTCGATACCTCGATCACCTTCGCATCCTCACCTTTGCCCTCCGTCCAGCTGATATTCCAGGTGACCGCATGTCCCAAATCTCGCTCGCGATCCCACGAGGCAAAGTACATCGTGCCATTAATGACCGTGTCGCTTGATGTGTCCTTATCAATTGTGCAGCGTGTGTCAGCCCATTCCTCGCCGAAGTTCATGCTGGGCGTGCCGATTCCTTGTTCTTCTTCACCATAGAGAACAAGTTCGCCAGTCTCTGCTGCCGGCTTGTAGTAGTTAACACCATTTGGATTGGACAACGTAAACGTCACGGCACCGCAACCGTTTTTATCGATAGCCATATCATGAATGTCGAGTGTATAGCCGTTGCCCTCGACGGACAGATTGACCTTCTGTACTGAACCCTCCAAGCTTTGGGGCGCGATGCCATCACCGAACTCTCTGGTGTAGGTATATTTAGTTCCCGATGAGCCTCCGTTGGTCCAGGTAATGGAATCCCCGTTGCCGTGGTTTCCCCAAGCTGAGGCAAAATAGCTGGAATTGACAACGGCGTAGGCGACTCCTCCGGTCGCCAGCACTCCGGCAAGACATCCGATTACGGCAACATACAGAGGCTTCGCGTGACCCTTTCGATGAAGCGGCTCACCCGCAGCGGTATTTAGGACGCGATCTGCAAGATCGCTATCGGCCTGGATGGACTCGAAGGCCTGCTTGATTTGATTGGATTTCACGGTCGCCCTCCTCTAGGATGAATTTGAGCTTCGATCGACCACGAGCTAAACGCGTTCGAACGGTCGCGGCTGGTACATGCAACAACTCGGCAATCTCTGAGGTCGAAAAGCCCAGATAGTAATAGAGCACGATGGGAACGCGGAATCGCTCCGGAAGTCGCATAACGTCTGACAAGACCGCCTTGGTCTCATCCTGCGCCGCCGAAAGCGACTCGGCCAGGTTCTCAATATCCTCCACACGCCTCCATGGCTTTCGAAAGAGAGATTTGCATTCATTGATCGTGACCCGGATAAGCCATCGACGAAGATGTTCCCAACTTTCAAAGTTTCCATCGCTTTTAAGCAACTTAAGAAAGACGTCTTGAGCAACATCGTCGGCGTCGGCGCGATCACGCAGGTACGTCAACGCGATTCGAAACACGACATCCCGGTGGTCTTCGACCGCCTGTCTAAATGCTTGTTCTTCCATAATCACCTCCCGGTGATGCTGATGTTTCTTGCTGAGGCCCTCACCATAGATACGCTTTGACCGAACGAAATGTTTCAAATTCAAGCAGGAATAACCTACCAAAATAAACCTATCCCCTTTTGGCAGGTTTTCTTCAACAAAAAAGACCCGCTTCCCTGTTGGGAAACGGGTCTTTGGAAGGACGGTTAACGTACTAGGAAATTACTCCTCGTCGTTGTCCTTGGCCTCTTCGGCGTCGTCGGTGTCCACGAGCTGGTTGAGCAGCTCGTCGAGGGAAGCCATGTCCTCGTTGATGGCACCGTTGGCGGGAGCCTTCTTGTCGTCGATCGGGGCGCCCAGGAGCTCCTCGTCGGCGTCGGCGTGATGCGTCGGAGCGGAGGTACCCAGCAGGATATCGTCCGGACCGTCGGGGCTAAAGACCATCTGCAGCAGCTGCGAGAGGTCTTCCTCGTCGGCAACGTCGTCGTTGTTCTCGAGGATGTAGAGCAGATCGTGGGCCTCGAGGCCGTCACGGAGCTCCTCGATCGCCTTGGCACCGATGCCATCGATGCGCAGCAGATCCTCCTCGGACTTGCCAACCAGGTCGCCGACCGTCTCGATGCCGACCTCGCTGAACTTGTTGGTCCAGCGCTGCGACACGCCCAGATCGTCGAACAGGTACAGACGAGCCTTCTCGGCGGAGATGGTGTGGCCGTTGCGAGTGAACGAACCGTCAGCACCACCGAACTCGTCGTAGCCGGCCCAGTCGAGCTGCTGCGGGAGCTGCTCGTCCAGGTCCTTGAGCTCCACAGGAGCCCACTCGGGCAGCGACTTGGCGTTGGGCGAAGCCGGGCCGTCGATGTCCACGTAGCCGTCGGCCGTGCGATACGTCAGCTTGGCGTTGGCGTACGGCTTGAGGCCAGTACCAGCCGGGATCTTCTTACCGACGATGACGTTGGACTTAAGGTCGAGCAGGTGGTCGACCTTGCCCTCGATGGCAGCCTCGGTAAGGACGCCAGCGGTACGGATGAACGAAGCGCTCGACAGCCAGGAGTCGATGTTGGACGCGACCTTGAGCGTACCCAGGATGACGGGCTCGGCCACGGGAGCCTGACCGCCCAGACGGGCAACGCGCTCGACCTCGTCGGCAAACTCGTAGCGGTCGACGTACTGACCAAGCAGGTACTTGGAGTCGCCGGGGTTGGTGATCTGAACGCGACGCAGCATCTGACGTGCGAGCACCTCGATGTGCTTGTCGTTCAGGTCGACGCCCTGGCTGGTGTAGACGTCCTTGACGCTCTCGACGAAGGTGTGCATCGTCGACTCGATGTCGGTCAGCTTGCGCAGGTTGCGGAAGTTGACGAAGCCCTTGGTGATCTGGTCGCCGGCGCGAACCTCGCAGCCGTCCTCGATCTCGGGCATAAAGCGCACCGAAGCGGGGACGCGACGCTCGTCGAGGACACGGGTGTGATCCTCGGAGTCGGTGAGCGTCAGCACGTACTCGGACTTCTCGGGCTTAATCGAGAGGTGACCGGAGTACGGAGCCAGCTCGGCCTCGCGACCCAGAATCTTCTCGTTGACGTTGCCGACGATATCGAACATACGGCTGACCGTAGGCAGACCCTGCGTAATATCGTCGACGCCAGCGACGCCGCCGGAGTGAATGGTACGCATCGTAAGCTGCGTACCGGGCTCGCCGATGGACTGGGCGGCAATAATGCCGACGGCAGTACCGATGGCGACCGGACGACGGGTGGAAAGATCCCAGCCGTAGCACTTCTGGCAGACGCCGTACTTGGAGCGGCAGGTGAGCAGCGCGCGAAGCTTGACCTTCTTGAGGCCCGCATCGACCATCTTCTGGATGTCGGCGACCTTCTCGATGTAGCCGTCCTGCTCAAAGAGCACGGTGCCATCGGGAGCGACGACGTCCTCAATGAAGCAACGGCCGACGAGGTCGGTGTTGAGGTCGGTGGTGCCGGGGATGATGAGGTTGTAGGTGACGCCCTCGTGCGTACCGCAGTCCTCCTCGCGGACGATGACGTCCTGGGCCACGTCGACCAGACGGCGGGTCAGGTAACCAGAGTCCGAGGTGTGGGATGCGGTATCGACCAGGCCCTTACGGGCGCCGTAGGTCGAAATGAAGTACTCGAGCGGCAGCAGACCCTCGCGGAAGTTCGCCTTAATGGGAAGGTCGATCGTCTCGCCGGACATATCTGCCATCAGGCCACGCATGCCACCGAGCTGACGCAGCTGGGTCTTAGAGCCACGGGCGCCGGAGTCGGCCATCATGTACAGCGGGTTCTCCTCGTCGAACATGTCGAGCATGAGCGCTGCGACCTTGTCGGTACAAGCGGTCCACTCGTTAACGACTTCGATGTGGCGCTCCGTCTCGTTGATGAAGCCCTCCTCGAAGTACTCGTTGATCTGGTCGACGTTGGCCTGGGCGCGATCGAGCAGCTCCTGCTTCTCGGCAGGGATGAGAGCGTCCCACACCGAGATGGTGAGGCCGGCGCGGGTAGCGTAGTGGAAGCCGGAGTACTTGATGGCGTCGAGGATCGGACCGACCTTGGCCTCGGGGTAACGATCGCAGCAGTCCGCAACCAGCTTGGCCACGTCGCCCTTGACCATCTTATAGTTCATGAACTCGTAGTCTTCGGGCAGACACTGGCGGTTGAAGATGATGCGGCCGATGGAGGTCTCGAAGCGCGCGGTCTTGTTGCCGGTGACGTCGTAGTCGACAAACTCGTTCTTGCCGTTCTTGACGCGGAAGATACGGGTGCCGTCCTCGTTGATGACGTTGGCGTCGGCAGCGGACACGCGGACCTGAATCTTGGCCTGCATGTCGACCTCGGAGCGGCAGTCATAGGCGTGCAGCGCGTCGTCGAAGCTGGCGAACACGTGGTTCTCGCCCGGCAGACCGTCGCGGACCTGGGTGAGGTAGTACACACCGATGATCATGTCCTGCGAGGGGATGTTGACCGGCTTGCCGGATGCCGGCGAGCGCAGGTTGTTCGCAGAGAGCATGAGCACGCGGGCCTCGGCCTGAGCCTGGCTGGACAGCGGCACGTGGACAGACATCTGGTCGCCGTCGAAGTCGGCGTTGAAGGGCGAGCAGACCAGCGGGTGCAGGTGGATAGCCTTGCCCTCGACCAGCACCGGCTCAAAGGCCTGGATGGACAGACGGTGCAGGGTCGGTGCACGGTTGAGCAGCACGACGCGGCCGTCGATGACCTCTTCGAGGATGTCCCACACAAAGGTGGCACCGCGGTCGATAGCGCGCTTGGCGCCCTTGATGTTCTCGACCTTGCCAAGCTCGACCAGGCGCTTCATGACGAAGGGCTTGAAGAGCTCCAGCGCCATGGTCTTGGGCAGACCACACTGGTGCAGCAGCAGCTTGGGGTCGGTAACGATTACCGAACGGCCGGAGTAGTCGACACGCTTGCCCAGCAGGTTCTGACGGAAACGACCCTGCTTGCCCTTGAGGGCCTCGGCGAGCGACTTGAGCGGGCGACCGCCACGGCCAGAGACCGGGCGACCACGACGGCCGTTGTCGAACAGGGCGTCCACGGACTCCTGGAGCATGCGCTTCTCGTTGTTCACGATGATCGCGGGGGCGTCCAGGTCGAGCAGGCGCTTGAGTCGGTTGTTACGGTTGATCACGCGACGATACAGGTCGTTGAGGTCAGACGCGGCGAAGCGGCCGCCGTCGAGCTGGACCATCGGGCGCAGATCGGGCGGAATGACCGGGATGACGTCCAGGATCATGTTCGCGGGGCTGTTGCCGCCCTTCAGGAAGGCGTCAACGACCTCGAGGCGCTTGACGGCCTTCTCGCGCTTCTGCTTCTGGGAATCCTCGTCGGCGATGATGGCCTTGAGCTTCTCGGCCTCGGAGGGGAGGTCGATGGCAGCGAGCAGGTCGCGGACGGCCTCGGCACCCATACCACCCTTGAAGTACATGGAGTAGTAACGGGTCATCTCGCGGAACAGCGGCTCATCGGAGATGAGGTCGCGCTCGGTGAGCTTCATGAAGGCGTTGAAGGCGTCCGTGCGGAGCTGCTTCTCGTCCTTGCACTCTTCCTCGATGTCAACGATGCCAGAGGCGATCTCCTCGGGGGTCAGCGGCTCCTCGTCGGAGAACTCGTCAAAGTTCTCGGGGTCGCCCTGCTCCTTGAGGGACTCGATCTGGCGGGCGCACTCGGCATCGATCTCTTCCAGATCGGCGGCGAGCTCCTCGCGCAGGTCGTCGGCATCGGCCTCGCGAGCCTCGTAGTCAACCTCGGTGATGATGTAGCTGGCAAAGTACAGAACCTTCTCGAGGTCCTTGGACTTGATGTCGAGCATACGGCTCATCGGGAAGCTCGTGGGGCTCTTGAAGTACCAGATGTGGGACACGGGAGCGGCGAGCTCGATGTGGCCCATGCGGTCGCGACGCACCTTGGCCGAGGTGACCTCGACGCCGCAGCGCTCGCAAACGATGCCCTTAAAGCGGATGCCCTTGTACTTGCCGCAGGAGCACTCCCAGTCCTTGGCGGGACCGAAAATCTTCTCGCAGAACAGGCCGTCCTTCTCGGGCTTGAGGGTACGGTAATTGATGGTCTCCGGCTTCTTGACCTCACCGTGCGACCAGGAACGGATCTGGTCGGCGGAGGCAAGGGAGATCTTTACCGAGTCAAAATCAGTAGCTTCGAAATCTGCCACAGTCAACTACTCCTTATCAGTGGTCGTGGCGGCGACAGCCTCGGGTGCCTCGGCGGTCTCGGCATCCTGGGCCTCGACGTCGGCGTCAACGCCGGCGAGCGCAGCCAGGTCGTCGAGAGCAGAGGTCTCCTCGGCGGTCACAGGGGCGGAGGCGTCCTCGTCGGCATCGTGCATGGGCTCGATGTCCAGCGCGAGGGAACGGATCTCCTTGACGAGAACCTTGAAGGACTCGGGGATACCCGGAACCGGGACGTTCTCGCCCTTGACGATGGACTCGTAGGTCTTGACGCGGCCCACGGTATCGTCGGACTTGACGGTCAGGATCTCCTGCAGGACGTTGGAAGCACCGTAAGCGTACAGTGCCCAAACTTCCATCTCGCCGAAGCGCTGGCCGCCGAACTGGGCCTTGCCGCCCAGAGGCTGCTGGGTAACCAGGCTGTAAGGGCCGGTCGAACGGGCGTGGATCTTGTCGTCGACCATGTGGCCGAGCTTGAGGATGTAGGACGTACCCACGGTAATGGGCTCGCGGAACTCCTCGCCGGTGCGGCCGTCGAACAGACGGGTCTTGCCGCGCTCGTCAAGCTGGGTGACGAACTCGGGGCGCATGTGATCGCCAAAGGCAGCGGTGGCCTTGTTGAGCATGTTCTTGTTGGCACGACGAATGACCTCGGCGATCTCGTCCTCCTTGGCGCCGTCGAAGACAGGCGTGGCGGTGAAGAACGGACCGGGGACGTACTTGTCGGAGTCGGCCTGCTCGGTATCCCAACCGCAGGCAGCAGCCCAGCCAAGGTGGCACTCGAGCAGCTGGCCGACGTTCATACGCGAAGGAACGCCCAGCGGGTTGAGGATAACGTCGATCGGGGTACCGTCAGCCATGTAGGGCATGTCCTCGACCGGCAGAACGTTACAGATAACACCCTTGTTGCCGTGGCGGCCGGCGATCTTATCGCCCTGCTGGATCTTACGACGCTGGGCGACGTAGACGCGCACCTGCTCGTTGACGCCGGGGGCCAGATCGTCGCCGTTCTCGCGGCTAAAGCGGACGACGTCGATGACGCGGCCGTAAGCGCCGTGAGGCATCTTAAGGGAGGTGTCGCGAACGTCGTGGGCCTTGGCACCGAAGATGGCGCGCAGCAGGCGCTCCTCGGCGGTCAGAGCGCTCTCGCCCTTAGGCGTGACCTTGCCGACCAGGATGTCGCCAGGGCCGACCTCGGCGCCGATGCGGATAATGCCGTCCTCGTCGAGGTTGGCAAGCATATCCTCAGAGAGGTTCGGGATCTCGCGGGTGATCTCCTCGGGGCCGAGCTTGGTGTCGCGGGCATCGATCTCGTGACGGGTGATGTTGATGGTCGTCAGCAGGTCCTCGGCCACCAGGCGCTCGGACACGACGATACCGTCCTCGTAGTTGAAGCCTTCCCACGGCATGTATGCCACGGTGAGGTTCTGACCCAGTGCGAGCTCGCCATGATCGGTCGAAGGACCGTCGGCCAGGGGCTCGCCCTGCTCAACGGTGTCACCGACGCGCACGAGCGGACGGTGGTTGATGCAGGTGGACTGGTTGGAGCGCTGGTACTTGGCCAGGTGATACTCGTCCATACCGCCGGCATGCTTGACGATGATCTTGGCGGCGTCGGCAAAGATGACCTCGCCGGCGTTCTTGGCCAGGGTGACCTCGCCGGAGTCCAGAGCGGCGCGACGCTCCATGCCGGTACCGACATAGGGAGCGGCGGGGTGAACCAGCGGCACGGCCTGACGCTGCATGTTGGCGCCCATGAGCGTACGCTTAGCGTCGTCGTGCTCAAGGAACGGAATCAGCGTGGCTGCGACGGAGAGCATCTGACGCGGCGAGACGTCCATGTAGTCGACGTCCTCGACAGGCACGTCGGCGGGAGCGCCGAAGGAGCCGTCGAAGTCGCGGGTACGGGCGATCACGGTGTGCGGACGGACGATCTTGCCCTCGGCATCGGTCGTGATGAACTCGTTGGTCTTGGGATCGAGCGGCGTGTTGGCCGGCGCGATGACGTGCTTCTCTTCCTCGTCAGCGGTCATCCAGTCGATCTGGTCGGTGGCAACGCCGTTCTCGACGCGACGGAACGGAGCCTCGATGAAGCCGTACTCGTTGACGCGGGCGTAGAGAGCGAGCGAGCCGATCAGGCCGATGTTGGGGCCTTCGGGGGTCTCGATCGGGCACATGCGGCTGTAGTGCGAGTTGTGAACGTCGCGGACGGCCGTCGGCACGTTGGTGCGGCGGCTGGAGCCGGACTTGTGGCCGGCAAGACCGCCAGGGCCGAGTGCGGACAGACGGCGCTTGTGGGTCAGACCGGTCAGGGGGTTCGCCTGGTCCATGAACTGCGAGAGCTGCGAGGAACCGAAGAACTCCTTGATGGAGGCCACGATCGGACGGATGTTGATGAGCGACTGCGGGGTAATCTCGTCGATGTCCTGGGAGCTCATGCGCTCACGGACGACGCGCTCCATACGGCTCATGCCGATACGGAACTGGTTGGCGACGAGCTCGCCGACGGTGCGGATGCGGCGGTTGCCAAAGTGGTCGATGTCGTCGACCTTGAAGCCCTGCTCGCCGGCAGCGAGGGACAGGAGGTAGCGCAGCGTCGCAACGATATCCTCGTCGGTGAGCACCGTGACCTCTTCCTCGGTGGTGAGGTTGAGCTTCTTGTTGACCTTGTAACGACCGACGCGGGCCAAGTCGTAGCGCTGCGGGTTAAAGAGCAGACCCTCGAGCAGGCTGCGGGAAGCGTCCACGGTGGGAGGCTCGCCCGGGCGCAGACGACGGTAGATCTCGATGAGGGCGTCCTCGCGAGTGAGGGCGGTGTCACGCTCCAGGGTGCGCTTGATCACATCGGAGTTGCCGAGCAGCTCGATGATGTCGTCGTTGGTGACGGCAATGCCAAGGGCGCGCAGGAACATCGTGGCGCTCTGCTTGCGCTTACGGTCGATGGAGACCATGAGCTGGTCGCGCTTGTCGACCTCAAACTCAAGCCAGGCACCGCGGGACGGGATGATCTGGGCCTTGTAGATCTGCTTGCCCGAATCCATCTCGGAGCTGTAGTACACGCCCGGGGAGCGGACGAGCTGCGAGACGACGATGCGCTCGGTACCGTTGATGATGAAGGTGCCCTGATCGGTCATCATGGGGAAGTCGCCCATAAAGACGAGCTGCTCCTTGATCTCGCCGGTCTCCTTGTTGGTGAGACGGACGTCGGTCAGAAGCGGAGCCTGATAGGTCATATCCTTCTCGCGGCACTCCTCGACGGTGTGCGCGGGGTCGCCGAACTGATGCTCGCCAAAGGTAACCTCGAGAACATGGTTCTGGCTCTGGATGGGGCTGGATTCCTTGAACGCCTCACGAAGGCCCTCGTCCTTAAAACGCTCAAAGGATTCCCTTTGAACAGAGATAAGGTTGGGGAGCTCCATGGCCTCCGGGATTTTCCCGAAGCTGACGCGCTTGCGCTCAGTGGCAGTGTATGCGTAGGTCACCAGGTTTTTCCTCCTTCACGGAAATGCTCGGTGGGTTGGCGAGGCATAGCTTCGCCAGTTATCGCAATCTAATAGTTTATCAGGTACCGACCGTTCGGCAAGAAAAGCCTTGACGCGATTGAGTTTTTGGAGTAGCAAAGTTTTTCGACAGAAAATACGCAGGTAGATGTATGTGTATCGAACATCTGTTCATATATTTTCTGTGAACAGAGAGCCGGCAATCGCAGCTCTTATAAAAAACGGGCGCGAACCGAGGTCCGCGCCCGTAAATGTCGATGTCCGAAGGCTTACTTGCGCATCAATCCGCCGCGCTCGTCGATGGCGTCCCAGAAGGCATCGGCAAAGCGAGGATCGCTTGCGGCCATGAGGGCGTTGGTTGCCATCCAGCCAGACGGAGTGCCGGTGTCGTAGCCCGACAGCGGGTCGATAACGACAGCGTACATAGCCTCGCGATCGAGCGAGCGGGCCATGGCGTCGGTGAGCTGAATCTCGCCGCCCTTGCCGGCCTGCTGATCAGCGAGCAGGTCCATGACCAGCGGGCTCAGCAGATAACGGCCGACAATGTACAGGTTGGACGGAGCCGCCTCGGGAGCGGGCTTCTCGACCAGACCGCCGATGCGCCAGACAGCGCCCGGCTCTGCATCGGCAACGTCCTCGGCACCCTCGAGCGAACCGACGCGCTCACCGGCGATAACGCCGTAGCGGCTAACTTCCTCGGGCGAGCAAGCAGCGACGGCGATAACCGAAGCTCCACCGTGCTCCTTGGAAACGGCGAGCATCTTGTCGCAGATGTCGCGATTAGGCACAACGTAGTCGCCCAGAAGAACCAGGAAGTTCTCCCCTGCCACGGCGTCGGCAGCAGAGCGAATAGCATGGCCGAGGCCCTTGGGCTCGTACTGATAGCGGAAGTCGACCGGCATACCGCCAGCGTGGGCGACGGCATCGGCATAGGCGTTCTTGCCGCGCTCGCGCAGCAGGTTCTCGAGCGAGCGATCGGGCTGGAAGTAGTTCAGCAGCTCGGGCTTGCCGGGAGAAGTAACGATGATGGCATCGTCGACCTCCTCGGGGTCGAGCGCCTCCTCGACGACATACTGAATGACGGGCTTGTCGAGCACCGGCAGCATCTCTTTGGGCGTGCACTTGGTGCCAGGCAGAAAACGCGTGCCAAGACCGGCGGCGGGGATGATTGCCTTCATGTTATTCAAAGATCCTTTCGCAGGCGCAAAAGCGCCCCATGCGTGCGGCACACAGCCGCAGACCAAATTGCGATACCTAAGCATCTTACCGCTGGAACTATATGTCGCTACAAGGCAGAGACAATTCTTCAGCAGGTCAACGCAAATTATTGCTCGAATGGTGCAATTTTATTGCCCAACGGCAGGGTGCCCGATACGACGCAAATCACAGAACATGGCAGTTTGAGCTACCGATGTCGAGGGACCGAAAAACAAAAAAGACGGGGCTCGCAATGCGAACCCCGTCTGCAAAGAAATCTGGCGAGAAAGCCTGATTACTTGAGGGTGACAGCAGCGCCAGCAGCCTCGAGCTTCTCCTTGGCAGCCTCGGCGTCCTCCTTCTTGGCACCCTCGAGAACAGCCTTGGGAGCGCCCTCGACGACCTCCTTGGCCTCCTTCAGGCCAAGGTTGGTGAGCTCACGGACGGCCTTGATGACCTGGATCTTGTTGTCGCCGAAGCCCTCGAGCACGACGTCAAACTCGGTCTTCTCCTCGGCCTCAGCAGCGCCAGCAGCGGGAGCGGCGACAACAGCGGCAGGAGCAGCGGCGGAAACGCCGAAGGTGTCCTCGATAGCCTTGACGAGCTCGGAAGCCTCGAGAAGGGTCATTTCCTTAAGAGCATCGATGATCTCATCGGTGGTAAGCTTAGCCATTTCTAAGTCCTTTCGGTTTCCGTGCGGATGCACGGAGATCAGTTAAAACACAGCGCGAATGCGCCAGGGGTGCGGCGTTGCCGCCGCGGGTGAAAACAGCAACTAGGCTGCCTTCTGCTCGGAGACCTGCTGGATCGAACGAGCGAGACCAGAGGAAACGCCGTTGACGCAGACAGCGATGTCGCGAGCGAAACCGGAGATGAGACCGGCAATCTGGCCGAGAAGCTGATCCTTGGTGGGCAGCTCGGCGATAGCCTTAACATCATCAGCGGAAACGGCCTTGCCGTCGGAGATACCGCCCTTGATCTCAAGGACGCCCTTGGACTGAGCGGAGAAGTCCTTAAGGGCCTTAGCGGCCTCGACCGGCTCGGACTCGTAGAACACATAAGCGACGGGGCCGGCGAGGATCTCGTCGAGCTCGGGCTGCTCCTGGTTCTTGAGAGCGATCTTGACCAGGTTGTTCTTGTAGACCTTCATCTCGGCGCCGCACTCGCGAAGCTGATGACGCAGCTCCTGAGCCTGCTTAACCGTCAGACCGTTGTAGTTGACGACGAACAGACCGGCGTTCTCGGCGATACGGGACTCGATCTCTGCAACCTTGTCGATTTTGTACTGCTGGGGCATGAATTACACCTCCTCGAATTCTTTCCGGGCACGGTCCGCCACAAGGACGTGACGGGGGCATGTCCAAAAAGAAAGCCCCCGCGCTGCATGAGCGACGGGGGCGAGAAGACATATCTACTCGACCACCTCGGCTGGCGGGAAGTCCCATTAAGCTCGCGGGTAAGGCCCGTTTGCGCCGGCTGTCTCTGGCAGCGGATTCGTGCGTGAACCGAAAGTATTATGGCGGGGACCCCGGCGTCGGTCAACGGGCGCGAGGATTCGTACACAAACCCTGCATACGCTCCGGTCCGAGGGGCCGGGTTGAGATTTTCGCTCGGTCAAGTCCTGGCTCGCACGAAGAGCACATTAAGTGCTCTTCGGCTCGTGCGGAATCTACGAAAATCTCAACCCGGCCCCTCGGACCGGAGCTGCGGTAACTTTGCTGCGAATCCTCGTGTCCGTTGAGCGACGTGCCCCACTCATAATGCTTGGGTCGGTGGGCTGATGTGTTGCATCCCTGAGGGCTAAAAGGTTGAAAGGAAGGTGGACAGGCGGCGGAGGCCTTCGTCCAGGTCTTTATCGGAAACGCAATAGCTGAGGCGGACGTGGCCTTCGGTGCCGAAGCAGTTTCCGGGAACTAGGGCTACGTTTGCCTCTTTGATGGCTTTGATGCAGAAGTCTTCGCTGGTTAGGCCGAACTTTTTGATGCTCGGGAAAGTGTAGAAGGCTCCTGCGGGCTCTACTACGTCGAGGCCCATGGCGTCTAAGGCTGCGAGTACGCGTTCGCGGCGGGCTCGGTAGACTTTGAGCATGGGGGTTGGGTCGACGGTCAGGGCTCGGGCTGCGGCGTCCATTTCGAAGGAGACGGCACTCGATACTAAGTATTGGTGAGCCTTGGCGATCTCGGCGATGACGGGTGCCGCTGCCGCGAGCCAGCCCAGGCGCCAGCCGGTCATGGACCAGGGCTTGGAGAAGCTCTCGATGACTACCGTCTGTTCACGCAGCTCCGGGTGACGCTGGGCAAAGCGCTCGTAGCCATCCACATAAACCAGGCGGTTGTATACGTCGTCGCAGACCACGTAGATGCCCGCCTGCTCTGCCACGCGCGCCACGGCGTCGAGCGAAGCCGCGTTGAGGATGCAACCCGTAGGATTGTTGGGCGTGCAGATGACGATGGCCTTGGTCGCCGGCGTCACGCAAGCACGAAGTGCGTCCTCGTCAATCTGGAATTGCGCAGGCTCCGTATCCAAAAAGACCGCCTTGGCGTGGTTGGCCACGACGATGCTCTCGTACAGGCCAAAGGCAGGCGTGGGGATGATGACCTCGTCGCCGGGGTTGATCATAGCCATGAATGTTGCCGACAGTGCCTCGGTCGCACCGTCGGTCAGGATGACCTCATCGGCGGAAAACGTAAGGCCCGCGTCCCCCATGTAGGCAGATAACGCCTCACGCAGGGCGGGGAGCCCGTTGTTGGGCGGATAGTGCGTGTCACCGCGGTCCAGTGCGGCGGTCACCTCGGCGCTAATCACATCGGGCGTGGGAAAATCGGGCTCGCCAAGCGCAAGCGCGATGCACCCCGGGTGCTGGGCGGCGAGCGCGTTAATCCGGCGGATACCGGAGGGCTTGAGCATGGCAAGCGAGGTATTCATGGGCAGACGCATGGCGTTCCTTTCGTAAGGGTTGCACTAGGATAGCGCGGCGGGGCGCCACCAGACGGTGTAACCTAAACGGAAACGAGCCGGAAAGGAGGCAGCATGGAGCCGACCGCGCGCAGCGATGTACC
Source organism: uncultured Collinsella sp. (assembly GCA_902495155.1). Taxonomy (GTDB): domain Bacteria; phylum Actinomycetota; class Coriobacteriia; order Coriobacteriales; family Coriobacteriaceae; genus Collinsella. The sequence continues at coordinate 2,330 of CABUWD010000035.1, read as the reverse complement.
AAAAACGCTGCAAACCATTGCGTATATCAGCATTCCCAATAGTGCCGATCTTGAGTTTTTGCTCTGGGACCTGCAGGATGCCATCGCCGCCTATGCACAGCTTTCCGGCACCGCACTCCCCCGCCCGGTCGACTTGAAGGCAAATGACGCCGGCAGCGTTGCCGATGGCATCGTGCTGGCCATTGAAGATGTGGCTGACGATGAGACGTTGACAGCCATCGAGCAGGCGCTTGAGCGCTTTGGCGGTACGGGAACGCGCGTCTATGCCGCGATTCGAGCCGCACAAGAGAGCACTGAGCAGGCGCGTGGGACCGCCGTTCGCCTGCACAAGGCATGTGAGCGCCATGACCAATTGTGGTGTGGCGGCGTTGCCATCTGCGCCGGCAGCGGCATCGCAGCGCTTCGTCGCTCCCCGCGCATGGGCCTCTTGCGGCGACCGTTTTCGGAAGCGATGGACAAGCTCGTGGGCGCCGTTCGCATGGGGTGTTCCGTCGAACACGCGCAGAAGCTCGGTGGCGCCGCAACGGGTGGCGTCGACACCGACGGCATGGTGCGCGCCACGTCTGCGCTGCCCACACCGATCTGGCACGCCGTTATGAGGCATCTTGCCGAGCACTCAAACTGCTAAATCGAAAAAGCCTGCCAATCAACGGCTTCACTCCAGCGCTCGACAAGGCGTTCCAGACGCCACGCCGCATTGGCGGGACTTGTCGACGGCAGAACGATGGCCGGCAGCCCGGTGCGCTCTTGTAGATAGCGCTTGTAGAGCCGGCCAGCTGTACCACCGTTGCATATCACCTGCTCAATGGGAGCTGCGCCGGTAATGCGCTCGATATGTGCCGGCACAACGTTACGAATGCTCGCATCGCTCGAGCCCTTAATGTCGCAGCTCTCGATCACGTCCCACAGGGCCACGCCGCCGTTCAGCAGCATAGCCCGCTTGGCGGCAATCGAGGCGTCAAGCGTCACGGGCTCGCCGCTCGCCAAAGAGTCTCCCTCGTTGGGCGGCACGGGCGCACCAAGGCACGCGGCCATCACGCGCCAAAAGCGGTTCTGCGGATTGCCATAGTAGAAGGCATTGGCACGCGAGAGCACCGAGGGAAACGACCCCAGCACCAAAACGCGCGAGCGCTCGTCAAACACGGGCTCAAACCCATGCTCAATACCATGCTCAATATGCTGATAGCCCTCGTCCGGCGCAGTCATGAATTAGGCCCTCAGCAGATAACGCACCTCATAGGGCGCAAGTTCAAGGGAGCCTGTCAGCTCGACCGTGGGCGCATCGTCGGCAAGCAGGTCGACGAAGGAGCCGTTGAGTTCGCCGGCTCCAAAGGTATAGGGCTCGTTCACGGCATTGACCGCCACGAGCACCGTCGCGTCGTCGCAGGCACGCTCGAACAGCAGCTGCTTGTTCTGGATCACCACGTTGCGATAGGCACCGTAGTTGAGGGCACGGGCCGCCGCGTCGTTTGCCGAGCGTAGGTGCGCAAGCTGCTCGATGAAGGCCGTCAGCTCGTTGGGCGCAGGCTCATCGAGCGCAGGGCGCAGCGCCCAGTCGCCATCGGGGCCGCCCTTTTCGCCAGCAATTCCCCACTCGCTGCCATAGTAGACGCACGGGATGCCTGGCATGCCAAAGAGCATGCCGTAGGCGGGACGCAGACAGGACTTGTCGGTGAGGATGCTCGCCAGGCGCGGCACATCGTGGTTGTCGACAAACGACAGCAGATGTTTGCCGCGGTAGATGCACCACGGATCGCCGCCAAACTGGCGATGCAGCGAATGGGCGATCTCGAACATGTTGACCGAGTTAAAGCTGGAGTACAGGCCCTTGTAGCACTCGTAGTTGGTGCAGGAGTCGAGCATCTCGTCGTTGACGATCTGGTTGTAGTCGCCGTGGAGCGTCTCGCCGATCAGCACGAAGTCGGGCTTGAGCTCACGGGCAAAGGAGTGTAGGCGGCGCATAAAGTCGCGGTCGAGCATATAGGCAACGTCCAGGCGCAGGCCGTCGACACCAAAGACGTCGGCCCAACGGCGCACAGACTCGAGCAGGTAATCGACCTCAGCGGGGTTTTGTAGGTAGAGCTTCACGAGCTCAAAATGGCCTTCCCAGCCCTCGTACCAAAAGCCGTCGCCGTAGCACGAGTCGCCGTCAAAGCTAATGTGAAACCAATCCTTGTAGGGCGAGTCCCACTTATGCTCTTGCACATCGCGGAAGGCCCAAAAGCCACGACCGACGTGGTTGAAGACGGCGTCGAGCACCACGCGGATGCCGTGGGCATGCAGCGTGTCGCACACGGCGGCAAAGTCGGTATCCCCACCCAGGCGACGGT
>CABUWD010000034.1 GCA_902495155.1 uncultured Collinsella sp. | reverse complement strand
TCCTGTTTGAGATCGGTACGGAGGAAATGCCCTCCGCACCGCTGAACAATGCCGTCAAGCAGCTTGGCACCATGATCGCCAAGGGTCTCGACGAGGCCGGTCTGGCTCACGGCGAGGTCCGCGTGATCTCGAGCCCGCGTCGTCTTGCCGCGCTCGTGGCTAATGTCGCCACCGCGACCGATGAGGTTCACGAGGTCAAGCGCGGTCCCGCGGCAAACATTGCTTTTGATGCCGACGGCAACGCCACTAAGGCCGCCCAGGGCTTTGCCCGCAAGTGCGGTGTGGCTGCCGAGGATCTGGTCCGTCGCGAGGACACCGACGGTCGCGAGTATGTGTTCGCCGAGAAGAACATTCCCTCCGCACCGGCTACGCCGATTCTGACCGCTCTGTGCGAGAAGACTATTGCCGGCCTGCAGTGGCCCAACTATCGCTCCCAGCGCTGGGGCCACGAGCACGCGACGTTCGTGCGTCCTGTCCGCTGGATCTGCTGCCTTTTGGGCGAGGATGTTGTGCCCGTGTCGTTTGCCGACGTGACGAGTGGCAACACCACGCGCGGTCATCGCGTGCTTGGCCCCGGTGACCATGTGGTCGCCAGCCCCGCCGTCTACGAGCAGGTGCTCGAGGACGCCGGCGTGCTTTCTGCCGAGCGCCGTCGCGAGGCCATCCTTGCCGGTATCGCCGAGGTCGAGGCTGCCCGTCCCGGCTGCCATGTCGATACGCCCAAGAAGGTCTTTGAGGAGGTCATTAACCTCTGCGAGTGGCCGACGGTGCTCGTCGGTACCTTCGATGAGGAGTTTCTCAAGGTCCCGCACGAGATTATCTGCGAGTCCATGCTCACCAACCAGCGCTACTTCCCGATCTATGACGGCGAGGGCAAGCTCACGCGTGAGTTCGTGGTCGTTTCCAACAGCAAGCCCGAGAATGCCGAGCGCGTGATTGACGGCAACGCGCGCGTCGTGCGCGCCCGTCTGGACGACGCCAAGTTCTTCTACGAGGAGGACCTGAAGATCTCCCTCGACGAGTTCCGCGAGAGTCTGGCCAAGGTCGCCTTCCAGGAGAAGCTCGGTAGCGTGCTCGCCAAGTCCGAGCGCATCGAGCAACTCGCGCTTGCCATCGCTCGCGAGGCCCATCTGGGCGCCCACCTGGCCGCCGACGCTGCTCGCGCCGCGCACCTGTGCAAGGCCGACCTGGTGTCTAACGCCGTCGTCGAGTTCACGAGCCAGCAGGGCGTGATGGGCGGTTACTACGCCATCGCGATGGGGGAGAACGACGAGGTCGCTCATGCTATTCGCGATCACTATCGTCCTCGCTTTGCCGGTGACGAGCTGCCCGAGGGCACCGCTGGCTGCATCGTGGCCTGTGCCGACAAGCTCGATACCATCGCCGGTATCTTTGCCATCGGCGAGCCCCCGACCGGCTCTTCGGACCCCTACGCGCTGCGTCGTGCCGCTATCGGCATCATCAACATCCTGCGCGACCGCCTGCCGATCGACCCCACGTCGCTCATCGACTTCGCCCTCGAGCTCTATAGCGAGCAGGGCATTGAGTTCGACGCCGCCGAGGTCGCCCAGCAGGTTCGTGACTTCTTCCATGGCCGCCTGGTGAGCATGGCCCGCGACGAAAAGATCCCGGCCGATACCGTCGCCGCCGTCTCCGCGGTGCACATCATCGCTCCGTCCGTCTTCTTCGCCCGCTGCGCCGCCCTCGACGAGGCCCGCAAGAACGACGCCGAGACGTTCGACAACCTTGCGACCGCCTATGCTCGCGCCGCGCATATCTCCAAGCCCGAGCTGGGCGTGGAGTACGACCGCAGACTGATGGGCGAGGTCGAGCTTGCGCTCGCCGACGCCTCCGAGGCTGCTCAGACCGCTGTCGATGCCGCCCTTGCTACCGAGGATTATCCGGCCGCATTTGCTGCCCTCGCCGCCCTGCGCGCGCCCATCGACCGCTTCTTCGACGAGGTTATGGTCATGGACAAGGACGAGCAGCTCCGCGATAATCGCCTTAAGCTGCTCAACCGCTTCGAGGCCGTTTTCTCCGGCATCGCCAACATCGGTGAGCTTGCTCGTAAAAAGTAAGCCAGCCTGCGCGTAAGCGCAAAAGGAGCCCCGCATGGATTGCCCGGTCACCGCTCGTCCCACCGTTATCGTTATCTCCGACTCGCTCGGTGATACCGCTTGTGAGGTGGTGCTTGCGGCGTCCGGGCAATTTGATGAAGGGGCTTTTCGTTTGTTGCGCCTGCCCAAGGTGACCTCGGTGGAGCAGGTGGAGTCGTTTGTGGGCCCGCGCGTCGATGCCGACCATCGCGATATTGCCGTGTTTCACACCATTGTCGATCTGGCGCTTCGCGCCCGCGTGCTCGATTACCTGGGCATGCTGCATATCCGTTCGGTCGACCTGATCGGTCCGACGCTCGCCGTGCTATCGTCGCTCATCGGTGTGCCGCCCAAAGGCGTCGCGGGCGTGATTCACAGGACCGATGACCGCTATTTCCATCGTATCGAGGCCATGGAATATTTCGTTGAGCACGATGACGGGCGCGGTTGCGACGATTTGTCGGGTGCCGATATCGTGCTGCTGGGCGTATCGCGCACGTCCAAGACGCCGCTGTCGATGTATCTGGCTTATCAGGGCTACAAGGTTGCCAATGTTCCGTTGGCCCATGGCATGGAGCCGCCGAAGTCGATTTACGAGGTCGACCCGATGCGCCTGTTCGGCCTGATTTCGACCGTCGATGTGATTTCCGAAATTCGCGATAGCCGCTTGGGCGATGACTACGCTCGTGCCGTTGCCGGCTCCTATGCCGAGCCCGAGAGCGTGCGCAGCGAGCTTGAGGAAGCTCGTGCCCTCATGAAACGCCTAGGCTGCTTTGTGGTGCGTACCGACGGCAAGGCCATCGAGGAAAGCGCTGCCGAGATCATTAGCCACTTGGAGGAAATCCAAGAAGCCCGTGCCCGCCGCGCCGCCCGTCGCACCTAATAGTAGTAGCATTTTGATAAAGCGATTTAGCAAAAACATCGCACTTGACCTGCTTTTTTATTGCAGTGGTATCTTCATAAGGTAACCACCTTTACCTACCGTTTACCGCCAGTTTTAGCACGTTTACCAAACCGCGCACCCTCTGCTCAAGCCTGCCCAAAACCCGCCGTATAGTTCCCTCACGGCCCGCATTCGGCGGGTCGATTCGTTACCACGGTCGTGCGCGAGAGCGCATGGAAGGGGAAGTATCGTGAGCGATTGCAAGAGGGTTTACCGTTTTGGAACCGACGCCCAGGGCACCTGTGTCACCGAGGGCGACAAGTCCATGAACTTCGCGCTTGGCGGCAAAGGCGCTAACCTTGCCGAGATGAGCCGTATCGGCCTGCCGGTTCCCGGTGGCTTTACTATTACCTGCCAGACTTGCGTCGAGTACTCCGGTGCCGGCAACGTGTGGCCCGAGGGTGCACTCGATGAGATCGTTGCTGCCGAGGCGGACCTCGAGGCCCGCTGCGGCAAGAAGCTCGGCGACGCCTCCGATCCGCTGCTCGTGTCGGTTCGTTCGGGCGCTCCGTTCTCCATGCCCGGCATGATGGACACGGTCCTCAACTTAGGCCTCAACGACGACTCCGTTCAGGGGCTCATCGCCCAGACGCAAAATCCGCGTTTTGCTTGGGATAGCTACCGCCGCTTTATTCAGATGTTCTCCAACGTCGTTATGGGCGTTGACGCCGACCTGTTCGAGAACGCGCTGACCCAGGCACGCCTGGTCGCCGGCGTCCGCGTCGACTCCGAGCTTTCGGCCGAGGATCTGCAGGAGCTCGTCGAGACCTTTAAGGGCATCTTCTCCGAGAACGTCGATGCCTCCCTGTATCCCGAACTCGAGGTCGCTGACGGCAAGCCCGTTTTCCCGCACGACCCGGAGCTTCAGCTACGCCTTGCAATTCAGGCCGTCTTTGGCAGCTGGATGAACGAGCGTGCCTGCATCTACCGCAAGCAGCATGGCATTTCCGACGAACTCGGCACCGCCGTCAACGTACAGGCCATGGCCTTTGGCAACAAGGGCGAGACATCTGCGACCGGCGTTGCCTTCACGCGCAATCCGGCCGACGGCACCAAGGAGTTCTACGGTGATTTTTTGGTTAATGCCCAAGGCGAGGACGTCGTCGCCGGTATCCGCAACACCGAGCCCATCGCCGACCTCAAGACCACCCCGGGCCTTGAGTCCGCGGGCGAGGAGCTCGAGCGCGTCTTCCTGACGCTCGAGGATCACTATCGCGACATGTGCGACATTGAGTTCACCATCGAGCAGGGCAAGCTCTGGATGCTCCAGACCCGCGTGGGCAAGCGAACTGCCACCGCCGCCCTGCGCATCGCCATCGAGATGGTCGAGGAGGGTCTGATCACCCGCGATGAGGCTGTGAGCCGCATCGATCCCGCGCAGCTCGACCAGCTCCTGCACCCACAGTTCGACGCCTCCAAGAAGTACGAGGCTCTCGCCAGCGGTCTTAATGCCAGCCCCGGTGCCGCCGTGGGCGAGGTCATGTTCTCGAGCGACGACGCCGTCGCGCGCGCCAACGAGGGCCACAAGGTCATTCTGGTTCGTTGGGAGACCAACCCCGACGACCTGAAGGGCATGGTCGCCGCCGAGGGCATTCTGACCAGCCACGGTGGCAAGACGAGCCATGCCGCCGTTATCGCCCGCGGCATGGGTACGCCCTGCGTCTGCGGCGTTGAGCGCTTCCATATCGACGCCGCCGAGAAGGTCGTGCGCATCGAGGGCAGCGACCGCGTGCTGCATGAGGGCGATGTCATCTCCATCGACGGCACCCAGGGTATCGTCGTCGACGGCGCCGTTGATCTGGTTTCGGCCGAGCTCACCGGCGACCTGGACACCATCCTGTCCTGGGCCGACGAGATTCGCCTGGACGAGACCGGCGGCCACGCCAACCATGTGCGCGTCAACGCCGACAACCCCGAGGATGCCGCGCTCGCGCTCGAGTTTGGCGCCGAGGCCATCGGCCTGTGCCGCACCGAGCACATGTTCCTGGGCGACCGCAAGAACATCATCCAGAGCTTCATCCTCTCCGATGATGAGGCCGTGAAGCAGCAGGCCCTGGCGGACCTGCTCAAGGTTCAGACCGAGGACTTCCTGGCGATGTTCAAGACCATGTCCGGTCGCGACGTAGTTGTTCGCCTGCTCGATCCGCCGCTTCATGAGTTCCTGGATAATCCTCGCGAGCTCGAGGTCGCCATCACCAAGAAGGAAGCCGCTGGCGCCAGCGAGGAAGAGCTTGCCGTCCTGCGTGCCCGCCTGCGCCGTATCGATGGCATGGTCGAGTCGAACCCCATGCTCGGCCTGCGCGGCGTGCGCCTGTCCGTTGTCTTTAGCGATCTGCCACTCATGCAGGTTCGCGCCGTCGCCACGGCTGCCGCTCGCCTCATCAAGGAGGGCGTCGATCCGCGTCCCGAGATCATGGTTCCGCTCGTCTCCATCACGGCCGAGCATGTCCAGACCCGCGAGGTCATCGAGCGCGTGATCGCCGAGGTTTCCGTCGAGGAGGGCGTCGAGCTCAATATTCCCGTGGGCACGATGCTCGAGCTGCCGCGTGCCTGCATGGTTGCCGACGAGATCGCCCATCATGCTGACTTCTTCTGCTTTGGCACCAATGACCTCACCCAGACGACCTTCGGCTTCTCTCGTGACGATGCCGAGGCCAAGTTCATCCCCCTGTACATGCACAAGAAGATCTTGAAGGACAACCCCTTCGAGACCATCGACTCGGCGGTGCTGGAGCTCGTGCGCATGGCCGTCGAGAAGGGTCGCGCCACCAACCCCGACATGCACTTTGGCGTGTGCGGCGAGCACGGCGGCGACCCCAAATCCATTAAGGGCCTGTTCAACGTGGCCGATGTGGACTACGTGTCCTGCTCGCCCTATCGCGTGCCCCTCGCGCGCCTGGCGGCCGCTCAGGCCAAGCTCGAGGCGAAGCGCTCCGCCTAACGTTTTGGGTTTAGACGCCTAGCGTAGCCCCCTTCATGCCGCCCGTCTCATTCGCGAGGCGGGCGGTTATCATGTGCGGGTTTTGTCTTTTTGTCTGCGTAAAAAATTGTTCTTGCAGCAGAAACCCGCGCGTGTATACTCGAATACGTTTGTTCAACTACGTGCCGGCCAAGGTGGTACGGCACCTCTAGAAGAGTAAGGAATTGCACATGGATTACATCCGCGCAATCGAGCGTCAGCAGATCCGCGAGGACATTCCTCAGGTTCGCGTCGCCGACAACGTCAAGGTTCACTACCGCATTAAGGAAGGCGACCGCGAGCGCATCCAGGTCTTCCAGGGCGACGTCATCCGCATGGCCGGCGCCGGTGCCCGCGAGACCTTCACTGTCCGCAAGATGTCCTTCGGTGTCGGTGTTGAGCGTACCTTCCCGCTTCACAGCCCCAAGATCGCCAAGCTCGAGGTCGTTCGTCATGGTCGCGTCCGTCGCGCCAAACTGTACTACCTCCGCGACAAGGTGGGCAAGGCTGCTCGCATCCCCGAGAAGCGCTAAGAAGATCGCAGCGTCTGTCCACTCGTTTGGACGTAAGGGTCACCTTCGGGTGGCCCTTCTTTTTATCTGATTTGCATGCAAGGAGGGCCTGGTATGGCCAATATGACGAGCTCGGTTTCGGCATCGCAGGTTGCCGGCGAGCTGGCGAGTGCCACGTTCGAGGAGATTCCCGCCCTCGTGGAGCATTATCGCGAGGATCCGCGCCAGCAGGTGATCAAGGCTTGCGAGCGTGCCCTTAAGCGCCATGCCAAGGAGCTTGCCGAGCGCGAGCGCGTCAACGGCATGTACGAGCTTATGCATGAGCTCGGCGGTGATGGCGTGGTCGTTGGTGTCGACGAGGTGGGTCGCGGATCGGTGGCCGGTCCTTTGACGGTATGCGCTGTCTGCCTTCCTATGGAGCCGCGCGTCTGGGGCATCAACGATTCCAAAAAGCTCACGCCGGCGCGCCGCGAGCTGCTCTCGGTTAAGATTGCCGAGGTGGCGACTGCTATCGGCTTTTGCCATATCGCTCCTGCAGATATCGATGAGATGGGTATGGCCCGCGCCATCCGCGCTGCCGTTGCGGGTGCGGTGGCCGATACGGGACTTGAACCCGACTGCGTCCTCATGGATGGCAACCCCTTGGGCGCCGTTCCCAATGAGCGCGACGTGGTGAAGGGCGATGCCAAGATCGCCTGTATCGCCGCGGCATCCATCATGGCAAAGGTCACGCGTGACGAGATGATGGTCGAGTACGACGCCGAGTACCCCGAGTACCATCTGGCCGAATCGAAGGGCTATGCGAGCCCCGAGCACATCGAGGCCATTCGAAAACATGGACTTTGTCCACTGCATCGTGTGAGCTTTTGCGGAAACTTTCTGCAGACTGAGCGCCTTTTCTAGGTCAATTGTGGAGACAGGGACCTCTAGGGTTTTATAAACCTGCTGGTAGCGGGCCGTATGCAACAGCATTGCTGCGTACGGCCCTTTTTTTGACGGCATTTGGTCAGCTTTTGGTTTGCTTCCTGTACTTACCCGCATGAAAGGTGCCCTCATCATCGGGGCAATGCAGTGTGCGGGAAAGGAGACCCCATGAGTGCCGCAAGCAAAAAGAGCAAGACGCAGCAGCTCAAGGAGCGTTGGGAAAACGGCGAGCTCGACTGCGGGGCGATGACGCCCGAGTTTATCAAGGGACTCAGTCCCCGTGAGCTGGGCATGCTGGGCGAGCTGATCACCATCGACTACTTTAACGAGCGCGGCTACACCTTGCTGGAGCAGGGTTATCGTTGCACCGAGGGCGAGGCCGATCTGGTGCTGCTCGATGAGCTTGACGATGTCGTGGTGATGGCCGAGGTCAAGACCAGGCGCGTCGCCCTGGATTGCACCACGCGGGTCTTTCCCGAGGAGGCCGTGGATGCCCAAAAGCAGCGTCGGTATCGCCGTATCGCAAGTTGCTATCTCATGGAGCACTATCCGCTCAAGGCGATCCGCTTCGATGCAGTGGGTGTCACCATTCGCGGCGGGCATATCGCCGAGATCGAGCATCAGTACAACGCGTTCGATTGGCAGGTGTCGTGATGGCGTTCGAGACGTTTGCCGTTCACGCGGCCTGCATCCGCGGCGTCGAGGCGATTCACGTCACGGTCGAGGTCTCGCTTGCCGGCGGCGTTCCGGGCATTCAGATGCTCGGCATCCCGAGTATGGAGGTGATGGAGTCACGCGGTCGTATTCGCTGCGCGATGCGCTCCGCCGGGTTCGAGATCCCGCGCTCGGGCATTACCGTTAACCTGGCACCCGGCGATATCCGCAAGACCGGTAGCGGCTTTGACCTGCCCATCGCCATCGCGGTTCTAGCGGCCGATGAGCAGATTCCCCGTGACAACCTCGATCGCTGCCTTATCGCAGGTGAGCTTGGTCTGGACGGTACGGTGCTTCCCGTCAAGGGCGAGGTGGCGTTTCAGCTATTGGCTCGCGACATGGGGCTGTCTTTTATCGCCGGCAGGTCCGACCAGCATGTGCCACTCGCGGGCGTAGATTGCGGCTTTATCGACCATCTGTCTCAGCTTGCTCACGGCATGGGCGATGCCGCACGGCACTACTTGGATTCCGAGGGTGTCGAGGCGACCTTTGAGCCCGAGCTCGACTATGCAGACGTGCTGGGGCAGGAAGTCGCTAAACGCGGCATGGCGCTTGCGGCGGCAGGAGAACTCGGCTTGCTCATGATCGGGTCTCCGGGATCGGGCAAGACGATGCTCGCACGCCGTATGACCGGCATCCTGCCCGAGCTTTCCGTTGAGGATCAGCAGGAGGCACTGTGCATCCATTCGGTTTTGGGTGAGAACATTGATGGCTTGTTGGCGGGGCACCGCCCCTTCCGCAGTCCCCACCACAGTATTTCGACCGCAGGCCTTATCGGCGGCGGGCGCCCGGTGCACCCGGGTGAGATCAGCCTTGCTCATGGCGGCGTGCTCTTTTTGGACGAGCTTGCCGAGTTTCCCACTGGCGTGCTGCAGACGCTGCGTCAGCCCATCGAGCGCGGCTACGTGAGGATCGTACGCGTCGACGGGGCTTTTACCTTCCCGTCGCGCTTTCAGCTGCTGGCTGCGAGCAATCCCTGCCCCTGCGGCTTTTTGGGCGATCGCGAGGTACCGTGTCGCTGCTCGGCGGCGATGGTCGAGCGCTATCGGTCTAAACTGCGCGGTCCCTTGGCCGACCGTATCGACATGATGATCGATGTGACCCGTCCCGACCCTCAAGTGATTATCGAGGGTGCGGAGGGTATGTCGTCGGCCGAGTTACGTGACTACGTTGTGCGCGGTCGTGCCTTTCGCGCCTGGCGCGAGTTCCGTATGGACGATGCGGATGCCGAGGCCGAGGATGACGAGACGCGGTCTATTGACGGCGTCGTTTCGACCTTCGAGCTCGATGATGCTGCCGAGAAATGCGTACTTGGCCTATCCAAACGCACGCATCTCACGGGCCGCGGCATCGTACGCCTGGTGCGTATCGCGCGTACAATCGCTGACGTTGCCGAGAGCGAGCAAGTGACGCAGGACCACGTGCTCGAGGCGGCGATGTACCAGGGAAGGAGGGACCAATGATAGCTGAGGGGACCTTCGAGCTGCATCCAGGTGATGCGTTGTATCCCGAGAGCGTTTTGGAGCTATCTGATGTACCCCAGACGCTCTATGTGCGCGGCAACCCCGAGGTGCTTTCGACGCCCGCGCTCTCCATCATCGGTGCGCGAAAGGCCTCGCCGTATGGTCTTGCCGTGGCAGAGCTTGCGGCGAAGGTGGCGGTTGAGGCGGGAGTGACGGTAGTTTCGGGCGGTGCGGTCGGTTGTGACCAGGCCTCGGGTTGGGCTGCGGTCAACGCCGGCGGCAAACACGTCGTGGTGCTGGGGACGGGCGCCGACGTGGTCTACCCGCGTTCGAGCGCGGGGCTTATTACGCGCACGCTCGATACGGGCGGCGCGGTCGTGTCGATCTCTCCGTGGGGCATGGGTCCGCGCAAGTTTGCCTTTCCGCGTCGCAATCGCGTGATCGCGGCCCTGTCGCAAGCCCTCTTTGTATCCGAGGCGGGTATGCCTTCCGGGACGTTTTCTACAGCCGAGGCTGCTATGGATTTGGGGCGCGAACTTCTTGCCGTGCCGGGGTCGATCCTATCGCCCGAGTCGCGTGGCACGAATTACCTCATTGCGAACGGTGCCTGCTGCATTGTCGACGAGGAGTCCATCGAGATGGCTATCTCTCGCATATACGGCACCCTGCGCTACTCGCGCCCCGATGCTCCCGGCATTGCCGACCTGAATCCAACACAGCAGACCGTGATGCATGCGCTCATCGCCTCTCCGCTCAAGGTCGACGACATCGCGGCGCTCGTCTCACTCGATGCTGTCGGCGTACTCAAACTCTTGGGTTCGCTTGAACTCGAGGGCCTTATCGAGCGCATGATGGATGGAAGGTATGCGCCCTCCAAGTTTGCCCTTCACGCCCAGACGCCCTTCGGTCACAATGGAAAACGTGTCAATTAGAAAGGTGTTTGCAGATGCAGTTCAATCAGGTGACGGTTATCGGTGGCGGTCTGGCGGGTTCGGAATGCGCGATCCAGCTGGCAGACCGCGGGTTTGCCGTAAAGCTGTGCGAGATGCGCCCCCAGGTGAGCTCCCCGGCTCACCATACCGATCACCTGGCAGAGCTCGTCTGCTCCAATTCGTTTAAGTCGACCCGTCCGGATTCCGCGGCTGGTTTGCTGAAGGCCGAGCTTGAGCGCATGGGTTCAGTCCTGCTCGACTGCGCCCATCGCGCTGCTGTTCCCGCTGGTGGCGCCCTGGCGGTCGACCGTGTTACATTCTCCGAGCTCGTCGAGGCTGAGGTTGCCGCCCGCCCCAATATCGAGGTCGTTCACGGCGAGGTCACCCAGATCCCCGAGGGCCACGTGGTCATTGCCGCGGGCCCGCTGTGTTCACCGGCGCTGAGCGAAGAGGTCATGAAGCTCGTCGGTGGCGACGCCCTTGCGTTCTTCGATGCCGCGGCGCCGATCGTCGATGCCTCCACGCTCGATATGGACGTGCTGTTTTCGCAGTCGCGCTACGAGGAGCAGGGGAGCGGCGACTATCTCAACGCTCCGCTCAACAAGGAGGAGTACGAGGCCTTTATCGAGGCGCTCACCACGGCCGACCGCGTGGTGCTCAAGGACTTTGAGGGCGGCGATCTGTTCCAGGCCTGCCAGCCTGCCGAGGAGGTTGCGCGCACCGGCAAGGACGCCATTCGCTTTGGCGCCATGAAGCCCGTCGGCCTCACCGACCCGCGTACCGGACGTCGCCCTTGGGCGGCGATTCAGCTGCGTGCCGAGAACAAGGAGAAGACCGCCTATAACCTGGTGGGCTTCCAGACCAACCTGACCTTTGGCGAGCAGAAGCGCGTCTTCCATATGGTGCCGGGCCTGGAGAACGCTGAGTTCTTCCGCTACGGTGTCATGCACCGCAATACCTTTGTCGACGCCCCGCACGTGCTCGATGGCACCTTTGCCGTGCCCGGTACCGGCGTGCGCCTGGCCGGTCAGATCACCGGCACCGAGGGGTACATGGAAGCCGTGGCGACCGGTCTGCTCGCGGCGCTCAACACCTATGCAGAGGCTATCGGCGCCGATTCCGTCGAGTTGCCCCGCGTGGGCGCCCTGGGTGCGCTCGTGGGCTATGCGACCGATCCTGCCACCGTGGGCTATCAGCCCATGCATGTCAACTTTGGCCTGGTGCCGCCGCTCGAGGACGGTAAGCGCCGCAGCAAGCGCGACCGCTATCAGGCCTATGCGGACCGTGCGCTCGAGGCCCTCGATGCCTACTTGGCCACGCGCTCCGATCTGTTTGGAGGCGACCGGTCATAGCCTTTGACCTGTACGACACCGTCGACTCTTTTATCGCCTATATCGCACGCGTTGAGGGGCTTTCTCCCAACACGGTGACGGCCTATGGCTCGAGACTGGAGCGCTTTGCTGCCTGGTGCGAGCGCGAGGATATTGATGCTTTCGCTGCCGACGTGCGCACCATTCGTCGCTATCTTGCTGAGCTTTCGCGTGAGCAGGTGGCTCCCCGAACGCTTGCGGCGCACCTGTCGGCTATCCGATCTCTCTATCGCTGGATGGCTGCCGAGGGGATTGTCGAGGGCGATGCGGTCTCGGCGATCGCGTCGCCCAAGCTGCCGCGTGACCTGCCGGGCGTCCTTACGACCCAGCAGGTCGAGGCGCTGCTCAAGACGCCTGATACCTCAACACCCGCGGGACTGCGCGATGCGGCGATGCTCGAGTTGCTCTATGCCTCGGGTGCCCGCATCTCAGAGCTTGCGGCGCTCAATGTGGAATCCATCTCATGGTCCGAGCGCACGCTGCGCCTGTGGGGCAAGGGGAGCAAGGAGCGTATCGTCACTCTGTATCGTCGTGCGCTCGATGTGACGCGTCTCTATATTGAAGAGGGGAGGCCGGAGTTGCTCGCTCGGGCAAAGCGCCGCGACCTCGCTACCGGGCCGCATCCGCTGCTTATATCGGCGCGCGGCAATCGCATGAGCGCCGCGATGCTCCGGCGGCGGTTCCATACGCTGGCGACGCTCGCCGGCATTCCGGCTGACATCGCCCCGCATGCGATGCGCCATACCTTTGCGACCGACTTGCTCGAGGGCGGTGCGGACCTGCGCTCGGTTCAAGAGCTGCTAGGTCATGCGAGCCTGTCCACGACGCAGATCTACACGCATCTCACACCCGATCGGCTTAAACGTGCCGTGGCTCAAGCCCATCCCCGCGGCGAATAGTGGCTGGGACGTCCCGCGCCGCACTCAGGTGTGTGGTTTTGATTGCGGGTTGGCAGGAAGAGGCATTCCTGCTATCATTCATCGGGTTGCTTCACGGCAACATGTTTTTATCACGCACGCGCGGCTACTTCATACCGTGGTGCCCGGGCTTTGGTAGCACATGTCCGGGTTGGTTTTGGAGGATGACCCCGCGCGGAGGCAAACCACAGGAGGTTTAACATGGCTACCAAGATTAATATCCGCACCCTGCTCGAGGCCGGCTGCCACTTCGGTCACCAGACCCGTCGCTGGAACCCCAAGATGAAGCCGTTCATCTTCGGTGAGCGCAACGGCATCTACATCCTCGACCTCAAGCAGACCATCCTCGACGCCGACCAGGCCTACACCTTCGTCAAGAACGTCGCCAAGGGTGGCAACGTGCTGTTCGTCGGCACCAAGAAGCAGGCTCAGGAGGCCGTCAAGAACGCTGCTGAGCGCGCCAACATGCCTTACATCAACCAGCGTTGGCTCGGCGGTATGCTGACCAACTTCGTCACCATCCGCTCCCGCATCAACCGCATGGAGGAGCTCGAGGCCATGGTCGAGGACGGCCGCATGGCTGTTCTGCCTAAGAAGGAGCAGGCTGTTCTCGGCAAGGAGCTCACCAAGCTCCAGAACAACCTCGGTGGCGCCCGCGACATGAAGGGTCTGCCCCAGGCTCTCTTCGTCATCGACACCAAGCGCGAGGAGAACGCCATCAAGGAGGCTCAGCGCCTGAACATCCCCGTCGTCGCCCTGATCGACACCAACTCCGATCCCGACGAGGTCGAGTACGGCATCCCCTGCAACGATGACGCTATCTCCGCTGTCACCCTTATGTGCGAGCTCATGGCTGACGCCTGCCTCGCTGGCTCCGGCAAGGAGCAGGTCTCCGAGGCCGAGATGGCCGCTGAGCCCAAGGCCGAGTAAATCAGTCTTAGTTAATTCTTTTTCATCTCTTTGAAAGGAACCACAATGGCCCAGATTACCGCCGCTATGGTCAAGCAGCTCCGCGAGATGACCGACTCCCCGATGATGGAGTGCAAGAAGGCTCTCGTCGAGGCTGACGGCGACATGGACGCCGCTGTCGACGTTCTGCGTAAGAACGGCCTTGCCAAGGCTGCCAAGAAGGCTGGCCGTGAGACCAACGAGGGCGCTGTCGCCGCGTTCGTCTCCGAGGATGGCAAGACCGGCGCTCTGCTCGAGCTCTCCTGCGAGACCGACTTCGTTGGCTCTAACGCCAAGTTCACCGGCTTTGCTTCCAAGGTCGCTGAGGTTGTCGCTACCACCGAGCCTGCTGACGTCGACGCTCTGCTCGAGAAGCCGATGGGCGAGGAGACCGTTTCCTCCGAGCTCACCGAGATGATTCACATCATGGGCGAGAACATGAAGATCTCCCGCTTCGCTGCCCGCAAGGCTGAGAACGGCGCGCTCGCTTCTTACATCCACATGGGTGGTAAGATCGGCGTCCTCGTCGAGTTCGCCTTCGAGAAGGCTGAGACCGCTCAGGCTGAATCCTTCAAGACCTTCGCTCACGACGTTGCCCTTCAGGTTGCCGCCGTCGCCCCGATCTGCGCTACCCGCGATCAGGTTCCGGCCGAGACCGTCGAGCACGAGAAGCAGATCTACATGGCTCAGGCTGCCGAGTCCGGTAAGCCCGAGGCTATCCAGGAGAAGATGGCTGTCGGCCGTCTGGAGAAGTTCTACAAGCAGTCCGTGCTCACCGAGCAGGAGTTCATCAAGGACAGCTCCCTCACCATCAAGAAGTACGCTGAGCAGGTCTCCAAGGAGCTCGGCGACACCATTACCGTCGTTGCCTTTGACCGTCTGGTCCGTGGCGAGTAAATAAGCTCTTGTAGCTGGTAATGAGCAGGCTGTGGGTTTTACTCACAGCCTGCTTTTTCATGGCTCCCCGTTAAGCCTTTGTTATCATATTGAGAGTCTAATTAAAGGAGGATCGCTTTGTCCGACATCCGATATAAACGCGTGCTTCTTAAGCTTTCCGGCGAAGCACTGATGGGCGACGGTCAATATGGCATCGACCCCAAGGTTACCGACCATCTTGCCAAGCAGGTCAAGGAGCTGCTCGCCGTTGGCCATGAGGTCGGCGTCGTTGTCGGCGGCGGCAATATTTTCCGCGGCATGGCCGGCGCTGCCGGTGGCATGGAGCGTGCTCAGGCCGACTACATGGGCATGCTTGCAACCGTTATGAACGCGCTCGCCCTGCAGGATGCCTTCGAGCATAACGATGTTCCCTGCCGCGTGATGAGCGCTATCCAGATGAACGAGATCTGCGAGCCCTATATTCGCCGTCGCGCCATCAACCACCTTTCCAAGGGCAACGTCGTTATTTTTGCCGCCGGTTCGGGCAATCCGTACTTTACGACCGACACCGCCGCGGCTCTTCGTGCGTGCGAGATCGGCGCCGAGATTCTGATTAAAGCCACCAAGGTTGACGGCATCTACGATAAGGATCCCGTCAAGTGCGCTGATGCCGTCCGTTTTGACAAGATTACCTATCACGAGGTTCTCGTCCGCGGCCTGCAGGTTATGGATTCCACGGCTACGGCACTGTGCCAGGATAACCGTATGCCGATTTTGGTCCTCAACATCGATGGCGAGGACACCGTCAAGCGCGCGCTCGCGGGTGAGCCCGTCGGCACGCTCGTCTATCAGGAGGATTAAGCATGGCAGAGAACATCACCGCCCATATGGACAAGTCGCTCGAGTCCCTCAAGCATAACTTCTCCAAGGTCCGTACCGGCCGCGCCAATGCCAACATTCTGTCCGACATCACCGTCGATTATTACGGTGTTTCCACGCCGGTCACGCAGGTTGCCGCCGTCAAGACCCCCGAGGCCCACATGCTGCTCATCGAGCCGTGGGACAAGGCACTCATCAACGCTATCGTCAAGGCCATCGGCGCTTCCGATCTGGGTATTACCCCCAACTCCGATGGCACCGTCGTTCGTCTGCCGTTCCCGGCTCCCACCGAGGAGCGCCGTCGCGAGCTCGTCAAGGAGTGCCGCGAGTACGCCGAGCAGGCCAAGGTGTCTATCCGTAACATCCGTCGCGACTTCAACAACAAGCTTGAGCGCGATGAGGAGCTCACCGAGGACGATGTCCGTCGCGAGCAGGCCAAGGTCCAGAAGCACACCGATGAGTATGTCGCCAAGGTCGAGGAGCTTCTGAAGGAAAAAGAAGCCGAGGTCATGGAGATCTAAGGTGCAATACGACGAGCATAAACTGGTCGAGTACTTTGCCGACGCCCCTGCGGGCGTCGGTTTTTCCGACCTTGACCTCAATAACATTCCGCACCATATCTCGTGCATCATGGACGGCAATGGTCGTTGGGCCACATCGCGCGGTCTTGCACGCACCGAGGGCCACAAGGCGGGTATCGTCTCCCTTCGTGAGATTATTACCGCCTGCGTGCGTCTGGGCGTCGACGTGCTTTCGGCCTATGCGTTTTCTACCGAAAACTGGAACCGCCCGCAGCATGAGGTCAACGTCTTGATGCACCTGTTTGCCAAGACGTTTATCGACGAGCTGCCGCTTCTGAAGCGCGAAAACGTGCGCGTTGTCTTTTTGGGTGACATTTCCGCGCTGCCCAAGAAGACCCGCGACGTTTTTGAACGCGGTCTTGCCGAGTGCGCCGATCACACCGGTATGACGCTGGCGCTTGCCGTCAACTACGGCGCGCGTGCCGAGATTACCCGCGCTGTCCGTCAGATCGCACTCGACGCTGCCGCCGGTAAGATCGATCCTGGCGCAATTGATGACGACATGGTGGCTTCCCACCTCTATACCGCCGGCCTTCCCGATCCTGAGCTTGTGATTCGCACTTCTGGTGAGCTGCGCCTTT
>CABUWD010000033.1 GCA_902495155.1 uncultured Collinsella sp. | reverse complement strand
CGAGCGAGTCGTATCAAAAAATCGAAAAGCAATATGTGAGCGACAAGGACGCCAGTGGCGTGCCAATTATCGACTTCAATGCGCTTGCCCAGACAAATCCCGAGGTTGTGGGTTGGATTTACGCGCCCGGCACCAACATCAACTACCCCGTGGTGCAGACCAACAACAACTCCAAGTACCTCAACACGCTGTTCGACGGCACCGCCAATGCGTCGGGTGCAATCTTCCTGGATAGCGACGACACCGCGCCGGGCATGGTGGATCAGCAGACCACGATTTACGGTCATCACATGAACGACGGTTCGATGTTCAACGTGATTTCGGATACGACCGATCAAGCGACGTTCGACAGCATGGACTACGTGTACTACATCACACGTGACGCGACGTATAAGCTGCGTCCGCTGGCGACCAAGGTGGTCGAGGACACGTATGCCAAGGCGCGCACGCCCAACTTTGAGGGCGATGACGGACTGAAGAATTATCTGTCCGAGATGCTCGACGGTGCCTCTGCCGTGGCGAGCGATGCCACCGATCGTGCCGCTTCGGCAACCAAGGTCATAACGCTTGTGACCTGCCGTTCGCTGTCATTTAGCAATACGCGCGCCGTCATGGTGCTCACGCCGGTCGAGGAATAAAGTGTCCGGGCCCCGTCCCAAAAAGACTACCCTGGAAATCAAAAGGAGAAATGATGCTTGAGAACGGCAAATCGATGCCTTCGGTTGATGCTTGGCTGCGCGAAGCCAAGGCCGATGTTTCGGCGGCTGATTGTGGGATGTACCTGACACACAACGGCGTGGTGCGCGCGACGCCCAAGGCCGAAGTGCGCGGAGTCGAGACCGATGGCGTGGCGCCAGGCCACAAGGTGGGCGGCATGGTGTTTGGCTTCGATGCCGAAAAGGTGCAGGCCGCTATCGAGGCGACGCGCGCGATGCCGGGTATCGGCTATGTGCGCGTGTGGCTGGCGAGCGGCGAGCTTACCGTGGGCGACGACATCATGCTCGTGCTCATTGGCGGAGACATTCGCCCGCATGTGGTCGATGCGCTGCAGGCGCTCGTCGGTACCATCAAAAATGAGTGTGTGAGCGAGATCGAGCGCGAGGCGTAAGGCCGGCAGCGGCACTCGCCAACAAAAAGCCCGCTGGCAGTTCAATCAGTCTGCCAGTGGGCTTTTCTGTGCGTTGGAAAATCTCGGCATTGCGTGGCGCTACACGCGCGTCGCATCCTTGGGGCTCATGGTCATGCTCTGGAAGCGATTCTCCATAAAGTCATTATCGAAGTACTTGCCGTAGAACTGCGCGACGGGAATATCCGGCTCCGTGCCGTTGACGCGCTGGTACCAGTAGTCGAGCGACTGCAGTGTCATAACGCCATCGACCAGCATAATGATGGTGAAGATGACGGTAGCCGAGTAGCGGCTCTTCCACGGAATCATGTTGATGAGCTTGAGCAGCCTCGGCAGCAGCAGCTTGATCCAGATGAGGCCACCCAGGCCCCACAGACAGGCGAAGCCCGTGCAGGTGCGTCCGCCCGTGAGGACCACGAGCGGGTCGGGCATACCGAACAGCGTTATGTGCGAGTAGCTCCACGAGACCACGCCAAACGCGGTCTGCATAAACCAGCCCACGAACACCTCAAAGCTGGCGCCGAGCAGGGCGCTCACCAGGAAAATGATGATGGGGTTCTTTTTATAGAAGCGGTTGAGCACCATGGTCATGAGCACGGCACCAAAGCCGTAGATGGGGCTGAAGGGGCCAAACAGCATACCGGCGCGGTCCTGGTAGACACCCGGATCGTTGACGGTCATATGCCAGATATCCTCCAGGACCAGGCCGAGCACGCAGCAGACAAAGAATACCCAGAACAGGTTGAAGTAGTTGAGCTTGATGTAGCCCTCGCCGGTTTCATCGCGCCCGAGCATGCCCTCGGCGGCGGCGTCGCGGTCGAGCATCTCCTGCAGGCGGCGCTGCAGCTCGCGCTCCTGGCGCAGTGTGGGGTCGACGGTGGCCGAAAGCGCGACGAGGATGCCGAGCTGGATGGCAGGGCGCAGCAAGAAGGGCCCGATGCCCTGGAGCATCACGTCAACCAAAAGCTCGACGACGGTAAACGCGATAAGGATATAGGACAGACGGGCGGCATTGCGGCGCTGGTTTTTGATAAGGTCCAGGCCAAAGATGATCAGGATGACGGCACTTGCCGCAGAGAGCATGATGCCGGCGACGATGAGTCCAACCGCGACGAGCGTGTTGTCGCCGAGCTTTTCGGCGGCGTTGCCGTTGATGAGCGCGGTGATGACCTGCCACATAAAGGCGGCGACCGACGGGAGCGTGCTCACGCCGGACAGGATGCACAGGACGGCGTACACCTTAATGACGAGGGGAATCTTCTTGACCTCCGTGGCGCTGGGGACGCTGGGGTCGAGTTCGTTTCGATCCATACAGAACCTTTCTCGCTTTGTTGTAGGTTATAAGGATACGCCGCCGACCTGCCAAAAGACAGGACGAACGTCCCAATTGCAACAATGCAACCCTCAACGGTGGGCGCGGCGGACATCTGGGAGCGCGGGCGCCTGCACTGGGCAGGCCGATAAAATGTTTGGCCGCAAAACGGATTATTAGCTCGGTGGGCTTTTAAAAAGCGCTGCTCATGCGCTGGGGAGCGCGTCGCGCCGTGCGTATAATAAGGCGGGTAACGCCAAAATACGAGGCTCTGAGGGGATGCCATGTCTCAAGAAACCATCCGCGCGGCCGAGCATGCCGCGGGACAGGTGAACGCCATGTCGACGTATGATCCGGACTCTGACCAGCTGCATGAGGAATGCGGCGTTTTTGGTGTCTGGGCGCCCGATCGCGACGTGGCTCGACTGACGTACTTTGGCCTGCGTGCACTGCAGCACCGTGGCCAAGAATCGGCGGGAATCGCCGTTGGTGACGGCGGTACGGTTATGGTCCGCAAGGATCTGGGCCTGCTCGACCGCGTGTTCTCCAATGCCGACTTGTCGACGCTCTCCGGTCAGCTGGCCGTGGGTCATGTGCGCTACGGCACCGCCGGCGCCAAGAGCTGGGAAGCCTCTCAGCCGCACCTCTCTACCATCAATAGCGTCATTATCGCGCTCGCGCACAACGGCACCCTCGTCAACACCGACGAGCTGCGCCGCCAGCTGATCGAGCTGGGCGTGCCGTTCCTCTCCAACTCGGATTCCGAGGTCGCGACCAAACTCATCGGCTACTTTACTCAGCGTACAGGCCATCTGCGCGAGGGCATTCGCAAGACCATGGAGCTCGTGCGCGGCGGCTACGCCATGACGCTCATCAACGAGCAGGCGCTCTACGCATTCCGCGATCCGCACGGCATTCGCCCGCTCGTGCTGGGCAAGCTGGTGGATGAGGGCCTGGACCAGGCCGATGCCGCATCCGTTTCGCAGCTGCCGTCGCAGGACGGCGCCGCGACGGTCGACGCCACCACCCATGTCACGCGTGCCGGCGGCTGGGTCGTTGCCTCCGAGACTTGTGCGCTCGACATTGTGGGCGCCGAGTACGTCCGCGACGTCCGTCCCGGTGAGATTTTGCGCATCAGCGCCGAGGGCCTTGTGTCCGAGCAGGGCGTGCCTGCCGCCGAAGAGCCTGCTAACTGCATTTTTGAGCAGGTCTACTTTGCTCGCCCCGATTCCATCATGAACGGCAAGAGCGTCTACGCCTGCCGTTATGACATGGGTCGTCAGCTGGCACATGAGGAGCCCGTCGAGGCCGACCTGGTCATCGGCGTGCCCGACTCCGGCCTGCCGCCCGCGGAGGGGTATTCGCACGAGAGCGGTATTCCCTTTGGCGAGGGCCTCATCAAGAATCGCTATGTGGGCCGTACGTTTATCGAGCCTACGCAGGAGCTGCGTGCCATGGGCGTGCGTATGAAGCTCAACCCACTGCGCGACAACATCGAGGGCAAGCGCCTGGTCGTCATTGACGACTCCATCGTCCGCGGCACCACCATGGTGCAGCTCGTCAAGATGCTGCGCAACGCCGGCGCCAAGGAGATTCACATCCGCATCAACTCGCCCGAGGTCATCTGGCCGTGCTTCTACGGTATCGATACCGACGTGCAGTCGCAGCTTATCAGCGCCAACAAGACGGTCGATGAGATCTGCGAGTATATCGGCGCCGATTCGCTGGCCTTCCTTTCGGTCGAGGGCCTGCTGAAGGTCATGCCCAAGGGCGGCTACTGCGATGCGTGCTTTACCGGCCGCTACCCCGTGGCGATTCCCGAGAGCTTTGGCCGCGACAAGTTCATGGAGGGCTTTAAACCCCGTAACCTGGACAAGCCGCTGCACTTTGACGACGACGCCGTGGTCGAGAAATACGACGACCGCAGCTGGGAAGAGGAGCACGGCGAGGCCTAAAACCTGCCATGTGGGGACAGGTTTATTTTGGTAGGTTTTACCTGCTGTTTTGTTGATATGACGGCGCGTGCTGTTATGGCGTGCGCCGAAATGAACGCAACTATGAGCACCGTTTGGCGCCCGCGCGGCGCCACGGTAGTGGGAGAGGAAGGCTCAGATGAGCGACAGCAAGCATGTGACGTACGAGGACGCCGGCGTCGATACCGCCGAGGGCGGCCGCGCCGTTGACGCTATTAAGCAGATGGTTAAGGACACCAACCGCCCCGAGGTCATCGGCGGTATCGGTGGCTTCGGTGGCCTGTTCTCGGCCGCCGCGCTTAAGGATATGGAAGACCCGATTCTGATTAGCGGTACCGACGGCGTGGGCACCAAGCTCGTGCTCGCCCAGATCATGGACCGTCACGAGACGGTGGGCCAGGACCTGGTCGCTATGTGCGTCAACGACATTCTGGCTTCGGGCGCCGAGCCGCTGTTCTTCCTGGACTACGTTGCCATCGGTCACATCGAGGCCGAGCACATGGCAAAGATCATCAAGGGTGTGGCCGACGGCTGCAAGCTCGCGGGCTGCGCGCTCGTGGGCGGCGAGATGGCCGAGCACCCCGGCGTCATGGCTCCGGCCGACTACGACCTTGCCGGCTTTACCGTGGGCGTCGTCGACCGTCCCAAGATGCTCGACCCCGCAAACGTCCGCCCGGGCGATGTGATCCTGGGCCTGCCTTCCACCGGCGTGCACTCCAACGGCTACTCGCTCGTGCGCAAGGTCATCGGCGTCGACGGCATTAAGCCGGGCACGCCCGAGGCCGCCGCTAAGGCGGAGGAGCTGAGCCGTCCGCTCGAGGAGCTCGGCGGTGCTTCGCTGGCAGACGCCCTGCTGGCTCCCACGCGCATCTACGTCAAGCCGATTCTGGAGCTGCTGCGCGGCGGCGCTCCGGTGCACGCCATCGCCCACATCACTGGCGGCGGTATTACCGAGAACCTCAACCGCGCGCTCGCCGACGACGTCGACGCCGTGGTCACCCGCAACGGTGCCGAGATGGGCTGGGACGTTCCTCCCGTC
Organism: uncultured Collinsella sp.; assembly: GCA_902495155.1. GTDB lineage: Bacteria > Actinomycetota > Coriobacteriia > Coriobacteriales > Coriobacteriaceae > Collinsella. Next base: position 11,508 of record CABUWD010000033.1, on the reverse strand, counting down.
ATCACCTACGTGTCGCGCCAGGCCGAGCTCGCGCCCAACGAGGCATGCAAGACCTTCAACATGGGCGTCGGCCTGTGCCTGATCGTCGCTCCCGAGGACGAGGCCGCGGTGACCGAGGCCCTGGTCGCGCTGGGCGAGAAGCCGTTCCGCGTGGGCGAGTGCGTCGAGGGTTCCGGTAAGGTCGTGTACTCCGATGAGCGCTAACGAGCAGATGGCTGCTGCCGCGAGCCTGGGCTTTGTGCCCTACACCCGTCCGACCGGCACCGATACGGCCGAGCCGCTCAAGATCGGTGTGCTCATCAGCGGTTCGGGTACCAACCTGCAGGCGCTGATCGATCTGATCGCCGCCGGCAAGCTCAACGCTTCGATTGAGCTTGTGGTGTCGAGCCGTCCTTCGGCTAAGGGTTTGCAGCGCGCTGAGCGCGCGGGCATCCAGACGCTCACGCTGTCCAAGGATGTCTATGCCGACCCCATCGCCGCCGACGAGATCATCGCGCACGAGCTGCTCGAGCGCGGCTGCGAATATGTGGTCATGGCCGGTTACATGCGCATGGTGCACACGCCGCTGCTGGCGGCGTTTCCCAACCGCGTGGTCAACTTGCATCCGGCACTGCTGCCGAGCTTTACCGGCGCGCATGCGATCGACGATGCCTTTGCGCGCGGCGTCAAGGTAACCGGTGTGACCGTGCACTTTGCCAACGAGATCTACGACAACGGCCCCATCATCGCCCAGCGCGCGCTGGCTGTCGAGGAAGGTTGGGATGTCGACACGCTCGAGGAGCACATCCACGCGATTGAGCACGTGCTGTATCCCGAGGTCGTGCAAATGCTCGCCGACGGCCGCGTCCACGTGCTGGAGAGCGGCAAGGTCGCAATTGACGCGCCTCGCGGCTAGCGGCGCACAGTACAATTTAGCCGAGTAGTCAGGGTGGTCATTGGCGCCAAGGCGCGCGTGGCCACCTTTTGTTTTGGGTAGTCACCTGCGACGTTCTTTAACGACTAGTCATTTAAGAACGTCCCCGATGGCTAGGTGAGAGAGGTGAGCGCATGGCGGATAACGAAGCGCTGTTTACGCCTGAGCTGGTGTTTTTTGATTGGGAGTGTGCGACGCCGGATGAGGTGTTTGCGCGGCTCGAGGGCGAGCTTGCACCACGTGGCTACATTGCCGACGGTTGGCTCGACGCCGTTCGCACGCGCGAGGATGCCTATCCCACGGGTCTTGCCATGCCGGCGGCAAACATTGCCATTCCGCATACCGATCCGGGGTTTGTGGCCAAGCCCTATATCGCGGTGGTGAAGCCCGCCGCGCCCGTGACATTTAACGCTATGGCTGGCATGGGCGCTCCGGTGCCGGCGCAGATCGTCATCAATCTGGGCATCGCCGAGCCGGGGGGCCAGGTCGAGGCCCTGCAGGCGCTCATGAACATCTTTATGGACGCCGATGCCGCAGCCGACGTGCTCGGCCAGACCACGTCCCAGGGCATGGTCGACGCCATCCGCCGCCACTTCTAAGGTGGGGCTGAGTCGGCACTTGGGGACTGTCCCTAACTGCCGGCTGCCAGAGCTGTCCCCTTTGCACCAAAATGGTGCAGATTAACCTGTCCCCAATGCACCAAGCGTGTCGCGGGGGCCGCGTTGTGACACAATGGCGTTTGTTCGATTCGTTATGCGAAAGGCCAACTATGGCAAATAAGAAAAAGATCTCCGAGACCGCGCCGACGCCCGAGCAGCAGGCCCGCGCTGCCTCCAGCTCTCGCAAGAAGCAGCGCAAGACGTACGTGTCTAAGACCGTCAAGATCGTCCTGGTGGTCATCGGCGTGCTGGCGATGCTGCTTTCCGTCTCGGCGATGGCGTGCTCCGGCCTTATGTCGCAGGCCGAGGACACCTCGGGCTACAAGCTGACCGGCGGTGTTGCTGCAACTATCAACGGCACCAACCTCACCGAGGACACCGTGACCAAGCAGATCATGAGCATGCGCACGTCCTACGGCTACACCAAGGATGAGGATTGGGCGCAGTATCTGGTTGACAACGACCTCACGCCCAAGAAGTACCGCAAGCAACTCATCGACTCCTACACGCAGCAGATTCTGCTTCAACAGGCACAGAAAGAGAACGGCGTGACGGTGTCGGACGAGGAGGTCGAGAAGGCTTGGAAGGACGCGTGCAAGAGCGCGGGCGGTGCCAAGGCCTTTAAGAAGACCCTCAAGACCTACGGCTATACCGAGGACACCTACAAGGACTCGCTCAAGGAGAGTCTGGCGCAGCAGAAACTCAAGGATGCCGTGGCGCCCACGAGCAAGCCCAAGGACAGCGAGATTGTCGATTACATCAACGAAAACCTGTCCAGCTACAACGACGCCCGCCGCTCGTCGAACATCCTGATCAAGGTCGATTCCGACGCTTCCGACGAGGACAAGACTGCCGCTAAGGCCAAGGCGCAGGAGTGCCTGGACAAGATCAACTCCGGTGAGCTGAGCTTTGAGGACGCCGTTGAGCAGTACTCCGAGGACACCGGTTCCAAGGAGAAGAAGGGCGATGTGGGCTGGGATAAGCTCACCACTTTCGTCGACAGCTACCAGACGGCGCTCGAGGGACTCAACAAGGGCGACGTGAGCGAAGTCGTCGAGTCGACCTATGGCTACCACATCATCAAGTGCACCGACTACTTCCATGTCGATAATCAGGTTGATGACATCAACCAGGTGCCCAAGGACATCAAAAAGTACGTCTCCAACGTGGTGAAGACGCAAGCGGCCAGCACCGCGTACAGCGAGTGGCTGGAGCAGTACAAGAAGGATGCCGACATCACCGTTAATCCCATGCCCAAAGACGTGCCATACAACGTCAGCCTGAAGGGCGTCACCAAGAGTTCGACCGACGATTCGTCGACGACTGAGTAATCATGGGGCGGTGCTCGCGCGAGTGCCGCCCACGCTATTGAGGAGGATTTGCAGATGACCAACGAAGAGCTGCAGAAAGAAATGATCGCGGCCATGAAGGCCAAGGACAAGGTTCGCCTGTCCATCATTCGCCAAGTTAAGGCCGAGGTGAAGAATATCGAGGTCAACGAGCGCCGCGATGTGACCGAGGAAGACGTCAACAGCATGATCAAGCGTCTGATCAAGCAGACGAGCGAGACGCTGGAGATGTCCATCAAGGCCGGCACCGACCAAGAGCGTACCGACAACCTGACCGAGCAGGTCAAGATTCTGGAGAGCCTACTGCCCGCGCAGGTTTCGGGCGAGGAGCTCGAGGCCCTGATCGAGCAGGTTATCGCCGAGCTGGGCGCCACGTCCAAGAAGCAGATGGGCCAGGTCATGGGTGCCCTGGGCAAGGCCACCGGCGGCAACTTCGATAAGCCGGCCGCAGCAAAGATTGTCGGCGCCAAACTTGCGTAATTTGTTACGCGGTTTTACCAAACCGCGTAACGGCTCGACGCTGCAAACCCGTACACGCGGCAATCAGACGTTCAATTTCAAGGGCGCGACCATAAGGTCTGCGCCCTTTCATTTCACGTCACCTTGCTCGCGTGTACGGGTTTTCGCTGACTTATGCTCAACAAGGGCGGTTGTATTATTTTCGGCGCTCATTGGGGACAGACTTAAATGAGTACCCAATGAGCGGGTACTCATTTAAGCCCGTCCCCAATGAGTGGGTTAAAGGTTGCGGGTTCTTTACGGGAATGTAGTGTGGGCTGCGGAAACGTGGTTCTTTCCGTACAATAGTTCAACTCGTGTAAACGCAGGGAAGGGACATTCATGGCAGACATGATCGAGATCAAGCATCTCAACAAGTACTTTGGCGACCTGCATGTGCTCAAAGATATCAATCTCACCGTCAAGCGCGGCGAGAAGCTCGTAATGATCGGGCCTTCCGGCTCGGGTAAGTCGACGCTCATCCGTTGCGTCGATTATCTGGAGGAGCCCACGTCGGGCGAGGTCGTCATCGACGGTACGCCGCTTACCAAAAAGAACCACCTGGAGATGGCTCGCAAGTACAGCTCCATGGTGTTTCAGCAGTTCAACCTGTATCCCAACATGACGGTGCTCGGCAACCTGACGCTCGCGCCCATCAAGCTGCAAAAGAAGAGCAAGGAGGAGGCGACCGAGATCGCCATCGCCGCTCTCAAGCGCGTTGGCATGGCGCATAAGGCCGGCGAGTATCCGCAGAATCTCTCGGGCGGTCAGCAGCAACGCATCGCCATCGCCCGTGCCCTGTGCACCAAGCAGCCCATCATCCTGTTTGACGAGCCGACCTCGGCGCTCGACCCCGAGATGGTCCAGGAGGTTCTGGACGTTATGATTGAGCTCGCGCAGGAGGATATCACCATGATCTGCGTGACGCACGAGATGGGCTTTGCGCGCCAGGTGGCCGACCGCGTCATCTTTATGGAGGACGGCCGCATTCTGGAGGAGGGCACGCCCGAGCACTTCTTCGATAACCCCGAGAACCCGCGCTGCCGCGAGTTCCTGTCCAAGATTCTGCACTAGGCGCGGTGATGGACATGACGGATATGACGAGGGCGGCCGTGTCGCGCCGTCATTTTTTGCAGCTGGCGGGCGCCGGCATGCTCGCGCTGACGGGGACCGCGCTTACCGGTTGCGGCAACTCCACCAGCGGCGAGGGCTCCGACAAGGGGTCCAAGCTCGCGGCCATCAAGTCGCGTGGCCATCTGAATGCCGGCGTTAAGAAGGACGTTCCCGGCTATGGCTATTACGACACCGCCAAGGGCCGCTTTGAGGGCATGGAAGTCGATTTGTGCTATCAGATCGCCGCTGCCGTCTTTGGCGTGAGCTACAAGGAGGCCCGTGCCCAGGAGCTTGTCGAGTTTACCGACGTAACACCCAAGACGCGCGGCCCGCTGATCGATAACGGCCAGCTTGACGTGGTCGCGGCGACCTACACCATCACCGACGAGCGCAAGAAGAGCTGGGATTTCTCGACGCCGTACCGCACCGACTACGTGGGACTCATGGTCAAGAAGCGTTCGGGCTTTACCTCGATTGAGGATCTGGATGGCAAGGTCATTGGCGTGAGCCAGGGTGCCACCACACAGGGCCTCATCGAGCAGATGATCAAGGACAACGGCTTTAGCTGCAAGCCCGAGTTTAGGGCCTTTAGCGGCTACCCCATCATCAAGAGTTCGCTCGACGCCGGCAATATCGACGTCTTTGCCATGGACCGCTCCACGCTGGCCGGTTACATGAACGAGACCGTTGAGCTGCTGCAGCCCGAGGTCAAGTTTGGTGAGCAGGGCTACGGCGTGGCGACCAAGAAGGGCTGCGACCTTTCGGCCGTGGTCGATCAGGTGATTTGCGATCGCCTGGCCGACGGCTGGCTCGACCAAGAGGTCAAGACCTGGGGTCTTGTATAGGCGCATCGTCCAAGGAAGGAATCAAATGCTCGAAGGATTATTTGACGCCGACCGTTGGTCGACGACATTCCAAAACATGGGGCCCTTCTGGGAGGGCTTTGGCGTGACGCTGCAGGTGGTCGTTGCCGGCCTGCTGCTGTCGCTGGTGCTGGGCACGCTGCTGGGCGTGTTCTCTACCACTCGCTCGCGCGTGCTGCGCGCCATAAGCCGCGTGTACGTGGAGTTTTACCAGAACACTCCGTTGCCCGTACAGGTGCTCTTTATGTACATGGCCGGTCCGCAGTTTTTGCAGGCCATAACCGGTGCCGATCAGCCGGTGCGCATCGCGCCGTTCGTGCTGGGCTTCTTGGGTGTGGGCCTGTATCACGCGGCCTACATTTCGGAGGTCATCCGCACTGGTATCGAGGCGGTTCCGCGCGGTCAGATGGAGGCGGCCCAGAGCCAGGGCTTCACCCGTGCGCAGGCGTACTGGTACATCGTGCTGCCCCAGACATTCAAGATCATTCTGCCGCCGCTGTGTAACCAGGCACTCAACCTGGTCAAGAACACGTCGGTGCTGGCGCTTGTGGCCGGCGGCGACCTTATGTACCGTTCCGACAACTTTGTGAGTCTGTACGGTTACCTGCAGGGATACATCGTCTGCTGCCTTATGTACTTCATCATCTGCTTTCCGCTCGCCATGCTGGTGCAGTGGCTCGAGCGCCGCTCCAAGGAGCGTCCGCGCGGCGTGAGCCTGGCCGAGCTGGGGCTCGACAACGTAGAGGAGGCCTAGCGCATGGAAATCTTCAACGCGACCAACCTGCTCTACATTTGGGGCGGCTTTGTTAAGACAATCGAGATCTCGGCGCTGTCGATCTTTTTCTCGCTCATCTTTGGCACGGTGCTGGCGCTCGTTAAAAGCTATGCGCCCCGCCCGTTTCGTATTTTGGTGAGCGCCTATATCGAGCTGTTCCGTTGCACGCCAAACCTGCTGTGGATCCTGTTTATCTACTTTACGGTGCAGGGTTTGGACATTGTGATTTCGACCATCGCCTTTACGCTGTTTACCAGCGCCGTTATGGCCGAGATTGTGCGCGGCGGTCTCAACTCGATTCCGCGCGGCCAGTTTGAGGCAGCGCAGAGCCAGGGCTTTGGCTTCTTTGCCACCATGTGCTACATCATTCTGCCGCAGACGTTTAAGACGATCATTCCGGCGCTGTTTAGCCAGTGCACGACCGTCATTAAGGACAGCTCGTATCTTTCGGGCATTAACGTGGCCGAGCTCATGTACACGGCAAATGTCGTGATGGCCCACGCGATTGACCTGTCGCAGGTTCTTATGCTCTACGGCCTGGTGTTTGCGATGTACTTTGTGCTCAACTTTGGCATCTCGTTGCTGGTTCGCGCATATCAGAGGCGAATGGTGGCAGCGTAGAATGTGGCAAAGGGACAGCCCCTTTGTCACATAGAGAAAGGAATCGCGATGAGCGATCTGGAGAATAAGAAGAATCCTGTGGTCATTACCATCGCGCGCGACTTTGGTGCCGAGGGCCACGAGATTGGTCGCATGCTTGCCGACGAGTTGGGGATTCCGCTGTACGATAACGAGCTGCTGGTACGTGCGTCGCTGCGCGCGGGCGAGTCGCTCGATAAGATGGCCGCCTATGATGAGCGTCTGGCCGTGGAGAACATGGCGTTTCTGCCCGACCGCTACGATGCGCGTTCGTACTCGGATAAGTTGTTCCAAAAGATGAGCCAGGTGATTTTGGATCTGGGCGAGACCGAGAGCTGCATTATCGAAGGCCGTCTGTCCGATTACCTGCTGCGCAACAACCCCAACCACATTGCCGTGTTGGTGACCGCACCCCTTGAGGACCGCGTCGAGATCGTGCGCAAGAAGCGTGGCCTTAATAAAAAGAAGGGCGCCAAGCTGGTCAAACAGCAGCAGAAGGCGCGCGAGGCGTTCTATAAGCGCTATAGCGCCGGCAAGTGGAAGATGACGAGCGGTAAAGACATCGTCGTCAACCGCGCCAAGCTGGGCCGCGAAGGCTGCAAGGACGTCATCGCCGCAGCCTACCGCTACAAGGTGGCGCAGCTCGAAGGCTAACCGACCAAAAACCACCACAAAGGGGACAGGCACCTTTGTGGTGGTTTTTGTTTTAGGCGGAGGGGAAGGCCTTGGTGAGACCGGCGCGCGTCTGCGTGTCGGTCTTTTGGTAGATAGAGCTCAGGTGGCGCTGCACCATGCGCATCGAGATACCGAGCTCCTCGGCGACCTGCTTGAGCGGGCGTTCATCCTGGGTCACGGCCATGAGCACGTCGACTTCGCGCGGGGTGAGAGCGTGGTTGGCGATGAAGGCCTGGCGTTGCTCCTCGATGGTGGGGGCGGCGAGTGCTTCTTCTGCCAGCTGCTCGCGCTTGCGCTCCTGCTCGGTTTGGGGCAGGCGGAACAGGCCCGCGGCTACAAACGCCACACTCGCCGCCACAAGCAGCATGAGCGCACCGATCATGATGAGGGCAAGCGAGATGCCCGATGTAGTGAATGCACATACATTGTTGGCGGCGCGCCCCATGCCGGCCCAGAGGGCGGGTGCATGCATGCGCGGTGCCAGCTGTGTAAAGGTGGCGGTAAAGAACGTGACAAAAAAGCCCGAGCTCAGGTAAAAGACGATGAGGCCCAAGTTGGGGTCGGCGCCAGCTTCCACGGCCAAGATCGAGATGGTGGAAAGCACCGTGACGCCGAGCATGACGAGTCCCATGTAGCGACGCTCGGCAAGATCAAAGATAATGCTGGCGGCCAGGCCGCTCGCTGCCAAAAAGAGGCGTGGCCAGGTTTGCACGGCGATGGTGCCGTGGGCGTTGGAGAGTGTGACAACGTTGTCGAGGGTCGAGAACAAGCAGGCAAGAACCATGACGAGCGCGATGCTCCAGCATGCCTGTTTGGCGAGGGCATGAGAGGGCTCAACAAAGGGATTGATGGCAGGCCTTTCGGGGGGCGCGCTTGGCAATCGCATGCTCGTTGCCTTTTGCGCTGGCAGGTGCGCCACATGAGAATTTGTGCCCCGGGATCCGGATATCTTCCCGTAACATGGTGTTACAGAAGCACCCCTTACGACAAGGAGGCTCATATGCGAAAGCAAATCCATGACAACCCAATCGACCACGGCCGCGCGTGCGCGCTCTCCCACGGAACGTGGCGTCGCGTGGGCGCCAAGCTCGCCTGCGCGGGGGCCTGCGCACTCATGGCCGGCCAGCTGCTGCTACCGAGCGTGGCGCTCGCCGCCAAATGGGTCAACGTCGGCGGCACGCAGTACAACAAGGGCGCCGGCGACGAGGCCGGAACGTGGTCCTGGGACGGCGCCGACGACATGAAGCTCAATGGCTACAACGGCGCCGGTATCAGCGCTCAGGGCAACCTCAATATCGGCGTGACGGGCACCAACACCGTAACGGCCGATTCCTTGCAGAGCGCTATCGAGGTCAAGGACGGCAACCTTGCCATCACGGGGGAGGGAACCCTCAACGCGACGGCCGAACCACAGAAGAGCAGGAGCGCTGTTATGGTCGAGTGCGGTAGCCTCGCCATCTCGGGCGACGTGACTCTCAACGCGACGGCCGGGACCGATACGATAGCGGTTTCGGGGGACGGTAAGGCCGGCGGTGACGTGGACATCCGCGGTGCCAACGTTAACGTGACGGCAACGAACAAAGTGCCTCATACCATCGGCATTCATACGCGGGCAGGCAACATAACCATTAACGAGGGCGCCGACGTCCACGTTGAGGCGGAGGCGAATGGGGGGCTCAATGCCGTTGCAGTCTATGCCGAAAACATCTCCTCCGAGCATGGAGGCTGCATCGCGGTGGATAACGCAAAATTAGATGCGGCGGCGCGTAATGCAAACATGTTGTCGGTCGCCCTGTATTCGTCCGGGGGTAAGGATACATATTTGAGTATTACCAACGGGGCGGATGTTACGCTCGTGGCGAGTGATAGTGCCGAGGTTTTGGATGGTGTTTGGATGCGCGCGCAGGACGGCGTGTCGCGGGTGCTCGTCGAGAATTCGAGCCTTACAGTTCGATGCGGTGACGGAACTGGCCACAGTCGTAAACATGGCTACGGAATATATTCCCAGTCCGGCTCCCAGTCCGCCATCCCTCGAATTGACATCATTAATTCAAATGTTGAGGTGTCGGGTAATGCAGCGGCAATCTACGCTGTCAATCAAGGTGATGCAGCCCCTTGTCTCTCAATTGATGGCGGATCGGTAGTTACGACTCCCGCCGGCGGCACTGTGCGAGAAACTACGGGAAACGGACTCGTCATCGGTGCTGCCGGGTCGTCCACTATCCAGGATGTTAGGACCTCCGACGAGGTTGCCCGCAGCGTGGTAATCAGCTCCGGAGATGCGGTCGAGCCTGAGCCCACGCCGCAGCCTGAGCCTACCCCGGCTCCCACGCCGCAGCCAGGCGGCGGAAGTGAGACTGGCACGCCGTCCGTGACGCTGACTCAGGCGAGTTCCACGACTGCTGCCTCCAAGCCGGCCGCGAAGGCCACCGCTGCCCAGAAGTCCGTGGGCACTCTGGCCGCCACGGGCGACAACGCCGCGACGGCGGCAGCGGCCCTTGGCATCGCCGGCGCAACCGTTGCCGCTGCCGGCATCGCCGCAACCAAGCGCCGCAAGCGCTAGGCTTTTGGTGGCAGCGCCCATTCTCGGCTTTTACAAAATCTCGATCTGTAACACCAAACCTGATAGTTGGGCTCTAGGTGTTACAGATTGAGACAAACGTCGGAATTGGTTCGCCGGCCAAGTCCCCGACCACCACAAAGGCGCATGTTCCCTTTGTGGTGATGGGTTGGCCGGCATAGAAAAAGTCCCCGCCGGGCGTGTGCTCGACGGGGACTTTGCCGTTTGATGGCTAGCGCTGTAGGTGATTACTCGCCCAGCAGGCTCTTGGTGATGGAGGCAGCGGCCTTCTTGCCGGCACCCATCGCCAGAATGACCGTAGCGGCACCGGTGACGATGTCGCCGCCAGCCCAGATGCGGGGATCGGTGGTCTGGCCGGTCTCCTCATCGGCAACGATGTAGCCCCACTTGTTGAGCTCCATCTTGCCGCCGATCTTCTTTGCGAAGGGGTTGGCGTTGGTGCCGATAGCCGAGATCGCGACGTCGCAGGGGATCTCCTCGATGGCGCCCTCGATGGGCACCGGACGACGGCGGCCGGACTCGTCGGGCTCGCCGAGCTCCATCTTCTGGACCTTGACGGCGCATACGGAGCCGTCCTCGCCAGCGACAAACTCGAGCGGGGAGACGAGCGGCAGAACCTCGACGCCCTCGGCCTTAGCGTGGTGCAGCTCGGCGCGACGGCAGGGCATCTCGTCCTCGGTACGACGATAGGCGATGATGGCGTGCTCGGCGCCCAGGCGCTTGGCGGTACGGACGGCGTCCATAGCCACGTTGCCGCCACCAAAGACAACGACGTTCTTGCCGTGCTTGGTGGGGGTGTCGTACTCGGGGAACTTGTTGGCCTTCATCAGGTTCACGCGGGTGAGGTACTCGTTTGCGAAGAAGACGTTGGGCAGGTTCTCGCCGGGGACATTGAGGAACTTGGGTAGGCCAGCGCCGGTCGCCACGTAGATGGCGTCGAAGCCCTGCTCGAACAGCTCCTCGGCCGTGGCCATGTTGCCCACGACGGAGTTGTACTCAAACTTGACGCCCATGTCCTCCAGGCCGTCAATCTCGCGCTTGACGACTGCCTTGGGCAGACGGAACTCGGGGATGCCGTAGACCAGCACGCCGCCGCCGGTGAAGAAGGCCTCAAAGACGGTGACGTCAAAGCCGTTGCGGGCGAGCTCGCCGGCGCAGGTGATGCCGGACGGGCCGGAGCCGACGACGGCGACCTTCTTACCGTTCTTGGGGGCCATCTTGGGCGTGGAGGCGAGCTCGGGGCGGTCACCCAGGAAGCGCTCGAGCTGGCCGATGGCCACGGGCTCGGACTTCTTACCACGGATGCACTTGCCCTCGCACTGGTTCTCCTGCGGGCAGACGCGGCCGCAGATGGCGGGAAGCATGGAGTCCTCGCGAATGGTATCGAGAGCGCCGCCGAAGTCCTTCTCGCGGATCTGTTCGATAAAGCGGGGGATATTGATG
>CABUWD010000032.1 GCA_902495155.1 uncultured Collinsella sp. | reverse complement strand
CTTAGAGGTCCTCGCGCCAGAAGGGCATGCTCATGCAGCGCGGGCCGCCGCGGCCGCGGGAGAGCTCGGCGGAGGGCACGACGAGAAGGTCCAGGCCCTCCTTGTACAGCACGTCGTTGGTGACGGTGTTGCGGGCGTAGACGCAGATCTTGCCGGGCTCGACGCACAGGGTGTTGGAGCCGTCGTTCCACTGCTCGCGGGAGGCCGCGATCGGGTCGCCGCCGCCGCAGGGGATCAGCTTGACCTGGTCGACGCCGGTGGCGTCCTCCAGGACGTGCTCGAGGGTGTCCTCGATCAGGCGGATGTTCACGTCGCCCGGGTTCTTGCCGGCGGTCAGCTCGTAGACGCGCAGGGTGCCCATGATGGCGGGGTGGATCGTGAACTTATCGACGTCGATCTGGGTGAAGACCGTGTCGAGGTGCATGAAGGCGCGCGAGACCGGGATGTCGAAGGCCAGGATGCGCTCGACCTTGGAGTCGGAGTTCCAGAAGATGTTCTGGGCCATGACGTCGATCGCGGCGGCCTGGGTGCGCTGGGAGATGCCGACGGCGAGGGTCTTCTCGTTGATGTTCAGCACGTCGCCGCCCTCGGTGTGGAACTGGCAGTCGCGGCGGAAGTACAGGGAGACGTCCTTGTAGTCGGGGTGGTACTTGAAGACGTACTTGCCGTACAGGGTCTCGCGGTTGCGGGTGACCGAGTACATGCGGTTGAGGTTGACGCCCTCGCCGACGACCGCGAACGGGTCGCGGGTGAAGTAGAGGTTGGGCATCGGGTCGATAATCAGGTCGGACTCGGACTCGGAGTTGACCAGGGAGTCGAGGGTCGTGGACGCCGTGAGGGGCAGATCGATCTCGGCCTTGGTCATGCCGGCCATGGTCTTCTTGACGAACTCGAGGTTGTCCTCGATGGAGTCCAGCTTCTCGCGGACGATCTGCGGCATGTGCTGGCCGCGGATGCCGGCCTCGGCGATGTACTGGTCGGTGAACTCGGCGCGGGCGCCGGGGACCTGGTCGAACACCTCGGCGACGAGGTTCTCGAGGTAGAGGACCTCCACGCCCTGGTCCCTCAGGATCTGGGCGAAGGTGTCGTGCTCCTGCTGCGCGACCTCCAGGAACGGGACGTCGTCGAACAGGAGTCGCTCGAGCTCGTCGGGCGGCAGGTTGAGGAGCTCGTCGCCGGGACGGTGCAGGCAGACCTTCCTGAGCTTGCCGATCTCGGAAGGCACGTGCAGACCTTTCGTCATGGCCTCCTACCTTTCTTTCGGGCCTTACTGGCCGAATCTCTCAGCGCCCTTCCATAGCGGACGCTGCTTGCTGACAGCTCTAGTTATATCCAAATTCCACCCGCAATTCCACCTCGCCCCCGAACGGTCAACAAAGTGCGATGAACGGTATATCGCACGAGATTCCCCCATAATGTACTTCGGCGTTCTAAAGTAACTTTTCTAAGGTAAACGCTCTTTTTTCCAAAAAACTATTTGCAATTGCATCTCTAAACTTTTGATTCAGAATTGCATAGCTAAATCGGTTTTATGTATATAAATGATGTTTGTTTACGTTTCCGCCTGCATTCAATGATATTCAGCTATCCATCATTCTTATTCACACTTACGTACCAGTTGAGTGAGGATATAGACCGCTTGCAGACGAGCAGGACGTCAGTCCTATGACTTGTCAGCGTAAGAAGTAGGTAAAGATACCGTTCACGCGATACGTCCGTGCCAGCGGTCGACTAAATTGAGACAATAGTGATTAGTGTTAGGCTACCGTCCCTTGTGGGGACTGAACGGACAGATGCATATGCCGAGCAAAATCGAAAAGAAGCAAGCCGCCGCAAAGCTGCGCAAACCGCCGCGCGACTTCTCGTACACGCAAAACCGAGAGCTCAGCTGGCTACGCTTTGACAACCGCGTGCTCGACGAAGCCTTCGACGAAACCGTTCCGTTATTCGAGCGACTAAAGTTCGTCTCGATCTTCGAGTCCAACCTCGACGAGTTCCTTATGGTGCGCGTGGGCGGCCTGTCCGATCTGGCGGAGCTCAAAAAACAACCTGTCGACAACAAGAGCAATATGACCGCCTCCGAACAGGTCGATGCTGTCATGGCCGAAATGCCCGGGCTCCTTACCCGTTGGGAGTCCATCTTTAAGAGCATCGAGGGCAAGCTCGACACCTTGGGCGTTCACCGCGCCCGCATCGATTCGCTTACGCCCGAGGAGCGCACCTTTGTAACCCGCTACTTCCAGGCCTACGTGTCACCGGTCATCTCGCCGCTGGTCATCGATCCTCGCCACCCCTTCCCCAACCTGCGCAATGGCGCGCTCTATCTGGCCTGTGGTCTGGACGGTGCCACCGACGAGGAGAGCCTGCTGGGCCTTATCGAGATTCCCGCCTCGATGAACCGCGTGGTCGAGATCCCCTCGCCCACCGGCACCTACTCCTACATCTTGCTCGAGGACGTCATCCTCGCCTGCCTGGACAGCTGCTTTGGCTCCTATAAGCCGCTGGATCGTGCGCTGATCCGCGTCACCCGCAACGCTGACATCGATCCGGACGGCGAGGGCGTCGAGGAGGAAGAGGACTACCGCCAGCACATGAAGCGCATTCTCAAGAAGCGCCTGCGCCTGCAGCCGGTAGTGCTCGCGGTCTCGGGATCGCTCGAGAAGGCGACGCTCAAGACTATCCGCAAGGCGCTCGAGCTTTCGCGCCGCTCTGTCTTTACCTGCGATATCCCGCTCAACCTGGGCTACGTCTTTGGCATTGAGGGCAAGATTCCCGAGCACCTGCGCAACGAGCTGCTCTTTACGCCGTTTAAGCCGCAGCCCAATCCCACCATCGACATGACCCGCTCCATCCGCGAGCAGGTGCTGCAGCACGACAAGCTGCTCTTCTACCCTTACGAGGCCATGAACCCGTTCTTGGACCTGGTGCACGAAGCAGCCTACGACCCCGAGTGCATCTCGTTGCGCATCACGCTCTACCGCGTGGCCAAGCAGAGCCGCCTATGCGAGTCGCTGATCGATGCTGCCGAGAACGGCAAAGAGGTCACGGTGCTCATGGAGCTCCGCGCACGCTTTGACGAGCAGAACAACATCGAGTGGGCCGAGCGCCTGGAAGAGGCCGGCTGCACCGTCATCTATGGTTCCGAGGGCTTTAAATGCCACTCAAAGATCTGCCAGCTCACCTATCGCGAGGGCATGGCGCTAACGCGCCTCACACTTTTGGGCACCGGCAACTTTAACGAGAAGACGGCCAAACTCTACAGCGACTTTATGCTCATGACAGCCCATCCCGGCATCGGCGAGGACGCCAACCTGTTCTTCCGCAACCTGTCGCTGGGCAACCTGCGCGGCGACTACCGCTTCCTGGGTGTGGCGCCCGTCGGACTGAAACCGCTCATCATGCGCGGGCTTGACCGCGAGATCCAGCGCGCCCTTGCCGGCGAGCCCGCCCGCGTGTTCTTTAAGCTCAACTCGCTGACCGACCGCGAGGTTATCGACAAGATCGCCGAGGCATCGTGTGCCGGCGTGCGCGTAGACATGATCATCCGAGGCATCTCGTGCCTCAAGCCCGGTGTTCCGGGCAAGACCGAGAACGTGCATGTCCGCTCCATCGTCGGACGCTTTTTGGAGCACGCGCGCGTCTATGCTTTCGGCGTGGACTCGGACATGATTTACCTGAGCTCGGCAGACATGATGACGCGCAACACCGAGCACCGCGTGGAGATTGCCTTCCCCGTGCTCGACCCCACCTGCCGCGCCCTGGTGCACGAGTACATGGGCATGCAGCTGCGCGACAACGTGAAGGCCCGCAGCCTCACGAGCGACGGCACCTGGGTCCCCGTGGAGCGTGCAGAGGGTGAGAAACCCTTCAACTCACAGGAAGCCCTGCTGGAGCGCGCCTATCGCAACGCCGAGGCCGCGCCCGGGCCCGTCATTGAGGCGGAACCTGCCTCCGAGGCCGAGCCGCAGCCAGTAGCACCCAAGGTCCAAGAGGTCCAGGCGACCGTCATTGAGCCCGAGCCTGCACCTGCACCTCAGCCCGATCCGCAGGTCACCAAGCCCGCACCCGAGACGAGCGCCCGTCGCGATAAGCCCGCTGGCAAGACCAAGGCCATCGAGCGCCATCGCCCCGGCCGCGTGCGCATGGGCCTGGGTCTGATCGGCCTGGGTCTTAAGACGCTCATTACCGGCAAGACGAAATAGTCGTTTGTAGAAGCAGTTTGTAGAAGCGCCCCGCATTTGAGGAAAGCCTCGGATGCGGGGCGCTTTTCCCTGCTACCATGGTGCGAACAACAACGCGAATGACAGGCAGGAATATGAAGCTCACAATAGAATCGATGACCTACGGCGCCGACGGGCTGGCGCACGCCGACAACGGCAAGGCCGTCTTTGTGCAGGGTGCCGTGGCAGGCGACACCGTCGAGGCCGAGGTCGTACAGGACGGCAAGTCATTCATGCGCGCCCGCACCACCGAGATTCTGGAGCCAAGCCCCAATCGCATTCAGCCTCCCTGCCCCTTCGTGGGCATCTGCGGCGGCTGCTCGTGGGGCAATCTCTCACGCACGGCACAGCTCGCCGCCAAGGAGCAAAACCTGCGCTCCACGCTCGAGCGCATCGGCAAGTTCGCTCCTGAGCTGGCAGATGAGTTGGTACAGCCCATCTGCCACACCAAGGACGACTGGGGCTACCGCAATAAAATCGAGCTCGAACCGACCGTCGTCAACGGTCGCGTGCGCCTTGGCATGCACGGTGTCGACCCCAGCAAAATCGTGACCGTCGATATGTGTCCGCTGTTCGATAAGCGCTTCCCGAAGGCACTCAAATCGGTCGTCGGCGCACTCAACTATCTAAGCGGCAGCCATGACTTGGGGCTCGAACGCGTGGGCATTCGCGCATCGCGCCGCACCAAGGCACTCGAGGTCGCACTCTGGACGCCCACAGGCTCTTTTCCGCGCTCGCAGGTCTCCCGCGTGCTGGCGGACGCCGCTCATCCTACGAGCATCGTACGCGTGATGAGCAAGGGCGAAAAGAAGGCCCGCCGTGTCTCCAAGGTCGAAATGCTCGCCGGAGAGGGCTCATGGACCGAGAATATCGCCGAGGATCAGATGCGCTTGTCTGCCCCGTCTTTTTTCCAGGTCAACACCAAGGGTGCCGAGATTTTGATCGATCTTGTCATGGAAGCGCTCGACCCGCAGGAAGACGAGCTTGCCGTGGACCTGTACTGCGGTGCCGGCACCTTTACCCTGCCGCTCGCCCGCCGCTGCGACTTTGTCGCTGCCGTCGAGGCCTACGGCCCCGCCGTGCGCGATCTACGCCGTAACCTGGAAATCAACAAGCTTGATAACGTCGACGTCATTGGCGGAGACGCGGTGCGCGAGTTCCCCGACCAGGATGCCGACATCTTGGTGGTCGACCCGCCGCGCGCAGGCCTCGCCCCCGAGGCGATCGGCCTTATCGCCAGCACGAGTGCCCGCGATGTCGCCTATGTGAGCTGCGACCCTGCCACCCTGGCGCGCGATCTCAAGCGCTTTGTCGAGGAAGGCACCTTCTCCCCCGTCAAGATCACACCGGTCGATCTGTTCCCGCAAACCTTCCACTGCGAAACCGTCGTCCACCTCAAGCGCAACTAGACTGTTTGCCCAAGGCCACGCCCGATGATTTTTCTGGGACGGGGATTAAATAATCAATTTGCACCGAATGATTATTTAATCCCCGTCCCGAAATTGAACCGCCCCCTCATTTCTTGAACATTAAAAATGGGGGCTTCTTTATGGACGGGAGAGTCAGGCACGACGCCACGCTGAGGACTCTTGCAGCAGAGCTTTGCGACAGGGGGTACGGGCGCGCCGAAGGCCGGCGGGAGGCCGAAGGGTGCCCGGACCCGGCCGGGGCCGGCGGCGTGCGAGAGCAAGCTCATGCGACGGAGCTGCTGCCGGGGCGCCTGAAGGACGAATTCTACAGGAACCGGACGTGGCGGAGCTTCGAGGAGTTCAAGCGGGACCTCGAAGCCTATACCGTTCACTGGAACAAGAGGAGGAGGCGGGCTAAGCAAAAGGGGCTGACCCCGGAGGAGTTCCGGAATCAGTCCCCATGTGCGGCATAGGCCGCTAATTGACCCGTCCAAGTATCGGGGCGCAGTTCATTTCAGCGCCGCCCGAGAAAGCTAAACGCCTTCTGGCAGGTTGTCCCGGGCCGAGGGCGGCCACCTTGATCGCCCTCGGCCCTCACCCACCTCAACTGCTCCTCAATTACATGGAGCTGGTCGAGAAGAGGCGCAAGCTAGCGGGCGCCTTCCTCTTCGTCGTTGGGCCGGTAGGTGATGAACTCGATAACAAAGGCCAGGACGGCAGAGACGAGCGAGGCGATGATCGCGAAGATCATGTGAGAGATCCCGGCGCCACCAGGGGTCCCGTCGATGAAGTTGAGCAGGTTGAAGACGCCGAGGCCGCCCGAGATGTACATGAGGGCGCCCGTCATTCCCACGATGGCACCGCCAACGGCGGAACTCAGGCATGCCACGACGAATGCGCGCTTGTTGGGCAGGGCGATGCCGTAGATGCCCGGCTCGGTGACGCCGAAGAAGAAGGCGGAGATCATCGCGGGAAGGGCGATGCCGCGGAAGCGCTCGTCCTTGTTTCTGAGGTACATGGCAAAGATGACCGCTCCGAGCGCGAACCCGTGGCCGATGGTGGCGGCGAGCACGCTGTCGTGGCCGAGGGTGTTTAGGTTCATGATGGAGATGGGGATGAGGCTCCAGTGGAAGCCAAAGATGACGAGGCACATCCACAGTCCGCCGACCAGGGCGCTGCCCAGGACGGAACCAACCACGGGAAGCTGGAAGATGAACGAGAACGCCGCGCTCAGCAGGTTGGTGATGAGGGTTGCCACCGGGCCGATGACGAGGTAGCCCAAGACGATGGAGACCGTCATCGTGGCGAGCGGTACGAGGAACATCTTGAGCGCAGTCGGCATCCAGCTCTTGAGCCAGCGCTCAAGGATAGAGCCGAACCACACCATGAGAAGGACGGGGATCACCGAGCTCACGTAGCCGGACACGGGCATGATGATGGGGACCCCGAGGGCGGTGGCGTACCACGAGAACGTGCCGGCCACGCCGAGGTCGATGCTGCCGAGCGCCTCGCCCGAGGTCAGGGCGACCATCGTCGGGTAGAGGAGCGCCACGCCGATTGCCACGCCAGTGAACTCGTTCATGCGGAACTTGCGCGCGGCACTGAACGCCAGGGCGACGGGAAGGAAGTAGAAGAAGCCGTCAGCCACGGTGTAGAGCAGCGTGTAGAGGCCGTCGTTTGCAAAGGCCGGGACGAAGTAGGTGATGAGGGCAAGCAGTCCCTTCATGATGCCTGCGGCGGCAAGCGGTCCCAGGATGGGCTGGAAGATGCCAGAGATGAGGTCGATGATGACGGAGGCAACGGTCTTATCGCCCTGGGGCTCGTCGTCGGCGCTTGCGCCGCCCGAGAAGTTGCCGGCCTCCATGACCGCGTCGTAGACGTCCTCGACGATGTTACCCACGACCACCTGGTACTGGCCGTTGGCCTGGATGACCTGGATGACGCCCTTGAGGGTCTCAATCTTGGCCGTGTTGGCGCGGGACTCGTCCTTGAGTTTGAAGCGCACGCGCGTGATGCAGTGCGCGACGCTGGCGACGTTCTCTGTGCCGCCTACGTTCTCGAGTATGGATCTGGCCAGATCGTCGTATTTTTCAGCCATTATTTTCTCCTTAGCGATATTGCCCGGGCGGCTAGCCCAGGTCGCCTCCGTTGGTGGCGATGGCCTGTTGGTACCAGTAGAAGCTCTTCTTGCGCCTGCGCTCGAGCGTGCCGTTGCCCAGGTTGTCGCGGTCCACGTAGATGAAGCCGTAGCGCTTCTCCATCTCGCCGGAGCCCGCGCTCACGAGGTCGATCGGCCCCCAGGTGGTGTAGCCGAGCATCTCGACGCCGTCCTGCTCGATGGCGTCGCGCATGGCCTCGATGTGCTCGCGCAGGTAGGCGATGCGGTAGTCGTCCTCGATCGTGCCGTCGGGAAGCACCTCGTCATAGGCGCCGAGGCCGTTCTCCACCACAAAGAGCGGCTTCTGGTAGCGGTCCCAGAGGTCGTTGATCGTGATGCGGAACCCCAGCGGGTCGATGACCCAGCCCCAGTCGCTCGTGCGCACGTAGGGGTTCTCCACGCCGGCGAAGGCGTTGCCCTCGGCGACGCCGCCCACGGAATCGGGGTCGCCCGCGGTGCAGCGCGAGGAGTAGTAGCTAAACGAGATGAAGTCGACGGTGTTCTCCGCAAGGATGCGCTCGTCCTCGGCGGTCATGCCCACGTCGATGCCCTCGCGCTCGAGCATCTTGAGCGCGTAGCCGGGGTAGCGCCCGCGCGCCTGCACGTCCACGAAGAAGAGGTCCTCCTGGTTTTTGACCTGCGCCGCGCGGACGTCCTCGGGGCGGCAGGAGTAGGGGTAGTAGCTTCCCGCGGCGAGCATGCAGCCCACCTTGTTCTCCGGATCGACCTCGTGGGCGATCTTGGTGGCCCAGGCGCTCGCCACGAGCTCGTTGTGCGCGGCGCGGTACTCGGCCTCGCGGGCATTCTCCCCGGGCTCGAGGACGATACCGGCACCCATGAAGGGACGGTGCAAGATCATGTTCATCTCGTTGAACGTGATCCACCAGCGCACGAGGCCGCGGTAGCGGTTGAAGAGCACCGTCACAAGCCGCTTGTAGAGCTCGATAAGGGTGCGGTTTCGCCAGGCGCCGTACTTCTTGACGAGGTGGATGGGGCAGTCGAAGTGCGTGATGGTCACGAGGGGCTCGATCCCGTGCTCGCGGCAGCAGCGGAACACGTCCTCGTAGAAGGCGAGCCCGGCCTCGTTGGGCTCCTCCTCGTCGCCATTGGGGAAGATGCGGCTCCAGGCGATGGAGAGGCGAAAGACCTTAAAGCCCATCTCCGCGAAGAGGGCTATGTCTTCGCGGTAGTGGTGGTAGAAGTCGATGCCCGTCTGGGCTGGGTAGTAGTACCCGGGCTCAAAGTCGAGCATGCGCCTCAGGCCGCGGCTTACGTCGTTGCGCTCCGGCCCGTGTGGGATGACGTCGACGTTGGCAAGGCCGCGGCCGCCCTCGTCATAACCTCCCTCGCATTGGTTGGCGGCGGTGGCTCCTCCCCAAAGGAACCCTTTTGGAAATGGCATGGTGCCTCCTTCTCTCTGGCGCCCCCATCTCTGCGGGGGACGCTTTATAACGTCCTTGCGGCCTCGCGCGCCGGGCCCGTGGCCCTTTCCCTGATGCGCACGGGCCGCCTGTGAAGGGATGACTAGCTGACGGCTTGTCCTGCGGCGGCGCGACGTGCCTCCCGGCCTCCAAGCAGGGAGGGGACCTGTGCCAGGCACACGCCGGCGAGGATGATGGCGACGCCCAGCCACTCGACGACGCCGAGCGGCTCGCCGAGGACGATCATGGCGATGAGCAGGCCGGCGGGGAGTTCCGCGGCGGCCATGACAGTGGAGAGGCCCGCAGGCAGGTGCGGAGAGCCCATGCCGAAGAGCAGGACCGGGCAGAGCATGCCAAAGAAGCCGGCGATGACGGCAAAGGGCAGGATGCCCTGGGCGAGGACGCCCGAGACGACGTAGTCCGGGCACACCGTGAGTGACATGATCACGGAGCCCGCGCACACGATGACGCCGCGCTGCTCGGACGAGCAGGGGGCCTCGACCTTGCCGGAGAGGGTGACAAAGAGGGAGCAGGACACGGCCGCCCCCAGCGCGCAGAGCAGGGCCACGGGGTCGTACCCGGTGATGCCGGTCTTGTAGACGCCGCTGGCGAACACCGTTCCGAAGACGATGACCAGGGCGGAGGCCACTTGGAGGACCCTCGGCGGTCGGCGCGTCATGACGGTCTGCCACACGAGCCCCAGCCACGTGAACTGGAAGAGGAGCGTGAGCGCCACCGGGGCGGGCAGCACGCTCATGGCGTAGCAGTAGAGGATTGAGGTGAGGCAGGTGAGGGCTCCCAGGCCCATGAGCTTGAGGGCGAGCTTCCAGCCCACGCGCTGCCAGCGGTGCCCGAGCGCGTGGCCCGCGAGCGTGGCGAGGGCGAAGAAGAGGCAGCCGAACCACGCCTGGCTCGCCACCACCTGTGCCGAGGTGAAGCCCGCGGCGTAGGCGAGCTTGTAGGTCGTGGCCATCGCGCCGTAGCAGGCGCCGCCCGCAAAGACCTGGAGCGCCGCCTTGGCCTGTCCCGCGCCCGTGACTCCTGCCCCGGCGGCCTGTTGCTTGATTGTGTTTGTTCCTGCCATTAGGCTCCCTTCCGTCTGCTGCCTTGCAGATGCACGTCTCGTGCGTCTGTTCCCTGCAGTCGGAAGGTGGGCTCGTGCGGTCTTCTGGCGGTGCATGTGGTACCTGCTGCCAAGACGAAAAAAGCCACGCAACCGACTGCTCGGTTGCGTGGCAAAAAGGTGGCTAGCGCCCAGAAAAGTCCACGCGTTTTTAGACTGGGACAAAGTACTACAACAGGTGAGATTCCGTCAAGAAAAAACCGAGGAAAAAAGTGAGCCTCTGCCCGCCGTACCTGTGGCGGTCGTTCCCCGAACGGGGCGGTGCTGTTGGGGACTGTCTCGATCTGTAACAGTTGGGGCTAGTTTAGGTCGATGGATGTTACAGATTGAGATTGTTGAGGATGGGTGAGGGTAGCTAATTCGGACAGGGCTATTTTAGACATTGGGAAATCGAGCGTGGCAAGCGGGGGTCTTCGGGGTATAAGACGGCTAATTGTATGCCGCCCTATGAAAGGAACCCTTATGCCCAGCGTTGCCGTTCTTGCCGCCGATGGCTTTGAAACGATTGAATGCCTGACCATGGTCGATGTCATGCGTCGCGGCGGCGTGCGCGCCACGCTCGTCTCGATTATGCCCACGCGCGAGGTCGTAAGCTCGCTGCAGATCCCCGTGACCTGCGATGCGCTCTTTGATGAGATCAACTTTGACGAGTACGACTGCGTCGTGCTGCCCGGCGGCCTGCCCGGTGCCACCAACCTGCGCGCCGATCAGCGCGTCTGCGACGTGGTCTGCGAGTTCGCCGCGACCAAGCACGTCGCCGCCATCTGCGCCGCCCCGTTTATCCTGGGCGAGCTCGACCTGCTCGAGGGGCGCCACGCCACGTGCTTCCCTGGCTTTGAGAAAAGCTTCCCCGAGGGCGCCTATACCGGCGAGAAGGTTACGCAAGACGGCAACATCATCACCGCCAGCGGCATGGCCCAGTCGCTCCCCTTTGCGCTTGAGCTGCTGCGCACGATCGCCGGCGACAAGGCTGTCGAGAAGGTCGCCGAGGGCATCCAACTATGATTTTGGCTTCGCAATCACCGCGCCGCATAGAGCTGATGCGCGAGGCAGGCTACAACATTCGCGTGATTCCCGCGGATATCGACGAAACGCCCTTTGATGGCGAGGCCCCGCTCACGCTTGTCGAGCGCTTGGCACGCGCCAAGGCGGCTGCCGTTGCCGCCGAGCAAGCCGAGCCCAACGAGCTGACCGTCGCAGCCGATACGATCGTCACCTTCGATGGCAAGATTCTGGGCAAGCCGGCAACCGAGGGCGAGGCGCGCACCATGCTCCGTGAGCTTTCGGGCCGCACGCACCAGGTCGCAACCGGCGTCTGCATCGTTAAGGCAGGCGATACGGCCGCCCCGCATGCCGCCGAGAGCCTGTCGTTTGTCGATATGACCGACGTGACATTCTACGAGCTCACCGACGAGCAGATCGAGCACTACGTTGCCTCGGGTGAGCCCATGGATAAGGCAGGCGCCTACGGCATCCAGGGCACAGGCGGCCGCATGCTCGTGCACGATATTTCGGGCGACTTCTATAACGTGGTGGGCCTACCCATCGCCCGCGTCGCGCGCGCGATTCAAAAACTCTCGTAATTGCATCTGGCGCTGGGTATCCCCCAGCGCCTACAATTTTGGCGTACCGTACGGATCCCGACCGGGCATAAGGCGCGGCGGAAAACCGATAGGAGTTAAACATGGATACACTGCTCGAGGCCATTGACGTCTGCGATGTCGATGGCTTTTGCTATGGCAACTATACGGACGAGGAGGCCGGCACCGGTTGCACCGTAATCGTGGCACCCGAGGGCGCCACCGGTGGCGTTGACGTTCGCGGCGGTGCTCCCGCTTCGCGCGAGACCGACCTGCTGCGACCCGAGAACACCGTCGACAAGGTCCACGCCGTCTGCCTTTCGGGCGGATCGGCCTTTGGCCTCGAGGCTGCAAGCGGCGTCGCTCGCGAGCTTGAGAGCCGCGGCATCGGCCTTCCCGTCGGCCCCACGCAGGTGCCTATCGTGTGCTCGAGCTGTATCTTCGACCTCGCCTTTGGTAACCCCACCGTTCGCCCCGACATTGAGGCCGGCATCGCCGCCGTGCGCGAAGCACTCGACAACACCCCCACCAAGCTCGAACAGGGCAACGTAGGCGCCGGCACGGGCGCTACCGTGGGTAAGCTCATGGGCCCCGCTACCTGCATGAAGGCCGGCCTTGGCGCTGCCGCCGTGGCGCTCGGCCCCATCAAGGTGGGCGCCGTGGTCTCGGTCAACGCCTGCGGCAACGTTGTCGACCCCTTCACCGGCGAGTGGGTCGCCGGTATGCGCGCCGCAGCCGATAGCGACCAAATCGTCGACATGGAACTCGCAGCCTTTGCCGCCGCCGGATCCATGCAGATGCCGCTCGACCGCACCAACACCACCATCAGCTGCATCGTCACCAACGTGGAACTCACTAAGGCACAAGCCACCAAGGTCTCCCAGATGGCCGCAGACGCCTACGCACACGCCATCCGTCCCACGCACACCACCAACGACGGCGACACCATCTACACCCTCGCCAGCGGCAAACTGGGCGCCCAGGCAAGCGCCGCCGTTCCCCTAGACCTGCTGGGCATGCTCGCCGTAAGGGCCCTACAGACCGCCATCGTAAACGGAGCCAAAACCGCAAAAACCTCCCACGGCATCCCCGGCGCCGCAAAGTAGTCCACTCGACCGTCGGTCGGAGGCGGGCGGGCATTACGTTTGCTGCTCTACGGTCCTATGCAAGACGAAGGCCACATTAAGTGGCCTTCTTTGCATGCGGAACTCGCGACAAACGTAATGCCCGCCCGCCTCCGACCGACTTCCAACCTAATTCTTTTCAGCCCAGGCCCCTGTGTACCGCGCGTCGAAGATCTTCAAATTCAAATTACCTGACAATCGATTCTTATTGCAGAGGCCCCTTGGTCTTTAGTTTGATACAAGTTCCGCACGAGCCGGAAAGCACTTAATGTGCTTTCCGTGCGAGCAGGACTGTTCGCAGTAGCAAACTAAAGGCCAAGGGGCCCAGTCAACCTATCAGCAGCGATTACTCAGCAGCTAGTTGAATTTGAAGATCTTTGAGGCAAGACGGTATAGGCCGAGTGTGGTTTTGTCTCCGGCCCGTCCGCGCAGATTGGTGAAGAACCCGACCACGCCGTAGCGGGCACGACGATACATGCGCTCGTCGTAGGCCTTCAAATCATTCCACAGCGTCTTTAGGCGCTCGTCGGCGCAATCTTCCTCGGAAAGCTTGGTGAGCACCGAGCAGATCGCCATCATCATGGTGAAGTAGCCCATCATGTACGAACGTAGGCGTGACGACTCGACATCGCTGTACAGGTGGTACGACTCCATCATGATACGCGTAACACGGAACTGCTGGTCCAGACGCTTGACCATCGTGGCCTCGTTGACACTCTGGCCCTCGCGACCGATAAAGTAGCGGTAGAGGTCGATGTCGGCGTAGTACATGGTCTTGCAACGCGGCAGCGGCACGTAGGCGTAGATGTTGTCCACATAGAACGTGTGCGGCGGCATGGGAAGGTTGGACTCGCGCAGCACATCCGTGCGATAGCACAGGCTGTGCATGAGTAGGTTCTGGTCCAGGCGGAAATGACCGATCTGATCCCAAGAAAAGATCTTTTTGCGCGGCAGGGCAAATTTGTAGCCAATAGCGGTATGCGTGCCCTCGTAAACCTTCTCGTACACGTAGTTCGAGATAAACAGGTCAACGCGCTGGTCGCGCTCTTCAAAGCCACGCAGAATCGACAGCATGGTCGAAAGGGCAGCGCCGTCAAGCCAGTCGTCCGAGTCGACAACCTTGTAGTAGGTGCCCTGCGCCTCGCGCAGACCCGAAAGGACGGCAATACCGTGACCGCCGTTCTCCTGGTGCACCGCGCGGATGATTCCAGGGTAACGGGCCTCCCACTCGTCGGCCTTGGCGGCCGTCTCGTCCTTGGAGCCGTCGTCCACCACGATAATCTCGATATCGGTGGCGTAATTGCTCCCCTCCAAGATAGAGGTGATGCAATGGTCCATGTCCTTGGCGGCGTTATACGAGGGAATACCGAATGTTATGACTTTATGCATGGCAGGCGATAATCTCATCCGAAAGATCGAGGGCAGAATTGGTCACAGCGTCCATATCGTAGTAACGATACTCGGCCAGACGACCCACCGGGTGGAAGTTCGTCAGGTTCTGGACGCGCTCAAGATAGCGCTCATAGAGCTCACGGTTCTCGGGCTCAAGAATGGCGTAGTACGGCGTCTCACCCGAGCCGGGCGTATAGGCCTTGGAGTATTCCTTCATGATGGTGGTCTTGCCGGGCAGGACCTGGCCAGTCATATTCTTGAACTCAGTGATGCGCGTGTAATCCTCGCTCGTGGTGTAGTTGACGGTGCCCACGGGCTGGAACTGATCCATATCGAGCGTCTCGAACTTCATGTCGAGCGTACGGTACGGCAGGGCGCCCAGGTCGAGATTGAACAGCTCGTCGAGCGGACCGGTGTAGACGATCTCGCCGCCATAGACCTTACCGTCGATCTTGACGGTGGTCTCGTCGATCTCGAAGAGGTCGCGGGCGTCCACGTCGCAGAACACATCAATCAGATCGTGGTCGAGCATATGCTCAAACAGCGCGGTATAGCCGTCCTGCGGCATGCCCTGGAAGGGAGCCTGCGGGAAGTAGCGGTCATCATCGCCCACAAAGACGGGAACACGGCCGGTGATCGAGGGATCAATCTGGTCGGGCGTCTGGCCCCACTGCTTCATGGTGTAATGCAAAAAGACGTTCTCGTAGACGTAATCAGCGACCTCGGCCAAGTCGGGGTCGTTCTTCTTACGCAGCTCCATAATGGGCACCTTGACATCCTTGCCAAAGGTCTCCACGAGCTTCTGATACAGCTCCTCGCCGCGCTCGTCACCAAAGGCGAGCTTGAGACTCGCGTGGTTGAAGGGCACGGGCATAAGGGTGCCGTTGATGTTGGCGAGCACCTTGTGCTGATAATCCGTCCACTTGGTAAAGCGCGACAGGAAATTGTGCACGCGCTCGTTAAAGGTGTGATAGATATGCGGACCGTACTCGTGGATCAGGATTCCGGCCTCGTCAGTGCAGTCATAGGCATTGCCCGCAATGTGGCTACGGCGCTCCAAAACGGCAACACGATAGCCGATGGTCTCGGCAAGACGGCGGGCGCAAACGGCACCGGCATATCCAGCACCGACGACAATCATGTCGTACGCGCCGGCGTTAAAGCCTTCAGGCAGGCCTGAGGTAATCTGCATCGATACTCCTTGTCAAAAGCCACGGGCTCGTTAGCTGGGCTTTTCTCGAACATTCTTCGAGACATATTTATCAGAGCGATTATAGCGCTAATGCGTCCTATAATGAGCTTGCCACACAAGGAAAGCTCAAGCACCGCGGCGTACAAATTTGAAAGGTAAACCCGCTAGCAGCGGGTTTATTCGTGAACAGCCGGGCGCCTGGAGCTTAGTGAAACGCTTGTAAGGAGTAACATGAGCGATTTCCTTAACCGTATGAAGTCTGCCGCCAAGGCCGACCTTAAGACGATCGTCCTGCCCGAGGGCGAGGATCCGCGCACCATCGTCGCGGCCACCAAGATCATCGAGGAGGGCCTGGCAAAGATCGTCATCCTGGGCAACCCCGACGAGATCAACGTTCCCGGCGCCACCGTCATCGATCCGCGCAATGCCGAGAAGCACGAGGAGTACGCGCAGAAGTTTGCCGAGCTCCGCGCCAAGAAGGGCGTCACCATCGAGCAGGCTCGCGCCCAGGTGATGGACGCCACCTACTTTGGCACCATGATGGTCAAGATGGGTGACGCCGACGGCCTGGTCTCCGGCGCCTGCCACTCCACCGCCGACACCCTGCGCCCCGCGCTGCAGATCCTTAAGACCGCCCCGGGTACCAAGCTGGTCTCGGCCTTCTTCGTGATGTGCACCGACACCCCGCAGTTCGGCACCGACGGTACGCTGATCTTCGCCGACTGCGGCCTCAACATCAACCCGTCCTCCGACGAGCTCTCCGAGATCGCCATCGCCTCCGCTCACTCCTGGTCCACCTTTATGGGCAGCGTCGAGCCGCACGTGGCCATGCTCTCCTACTCCACCATGGGCTCCGCCGGCGGCGAGGTCGCCAAGAAGGTCCAGGAGGCCGTTAAGTTCTGCAAGGAGAAGGCTCCCGAGCTCGCCATCGATGGCGACCTGCAGCTCGACGCCGCCATCGTCCCCACCGTCGCCCAGCTCAAGGCTCCCGGCTCCTCCGTCGCCGGTAAGGCCAACGTGCTCGTGTTCCCTGACCTCGAGGCCGGCAACATCGGCTACAAGCTGGTCCAGCGTTTCGCCGGCGCCGACGCCTACGGCCCCATCCTGCAGGGCATCGCCAAGCCGGTCAACGACCTGTCGCGCGGCTGCTCTGCCGACGACATCGTGGGTGTCGTAGCCATCACCGCCGTCCAGGCTCAGATGGCTGAGTAGCGGACATATCCCCTCGGGACCCTACAGGGTAAAGCTCTGAAAACGTCCTCGGACATGCATGAAACCCCCGCTGCGCACTTCGTGCGGCGGGGGTTTCATGCGTCCTGCGGAATATTTTCAGAGCTTTACCCTGTAG
>CABUWD010000031.1 GCA_902495155.1 uncultured Collinsella sp. | reverse complement strand
TATATTAAGTTTGTCGCGAGTTCCGCACGCAAAGGAAAGCACTTAATGTGCTTTCCGTCTTGCGCAGGACTGTAGAGCAGCAAACTTAATATATTTCGCCGCCCCTCTGCCAAGCCCAGGCGACTCCACGCACTTTACCTGCGTAAACAATGTGAGTGAAATATGAATCTCGATGGATACGCCCGCAGCCGTGTATACTAAACAGCTGTGTGTAACCAGGGGAGTATTCTGGCTGGACAAAATGCCTGCTTAATAGGGTTGTCAGGTAGTCCGGACGCAATACAAGGCTGGGGAGCACGTCGTGTAAGTAGTGGTCCTCTAGGGGCGTACGCTCGGTGGTGTACGCATTGTCCCAAGACCACGCGAGAGTTGGGATCATATCTTGATCAGCATGATTCTCGGCCGCAAGATTGGCATGACCCAGGTTTGGGACGAGGACGACAACGTCGTTCCCGTCACGGTCATCCAGGCTGGCCCCTGCGCTGTCTCGCAGGTTAAAACTCAGGCAACCGACGGCTATGATGCCGTCCAGATCGGTTTCGGCGACATCAAGGCCAAGAACGTGAACAAGCCCATGGCTGGTCACTTCGCCAAGGCTGGCGTCGAGCCCGTCCGCTTCCTTCGTGAGGTCCGCGTCGAGAACGGCGAGGAGCACAAGGTCGGCGAGGTCGTCACCGTCGCTGATTTCGCTGATGTCGAGAAGGTCGACGTCATCGGTACCTCCAAGGGTAAGGGCTTCCAGGGTCGCATCAAGCGCTGGGGTCAGCGCCGCGGTCCTATGACGCATGGTTCTCACTTCCAGCGTCACCCCGGTTCTATCGGTCAGTGCGCCTATCCTGCGCGCGTCCTCAAGGGCGTCAAGATGGCCGGTCACATGGGTAACGAGCGCGTTACCGTCAAGAACCTTTCCGTTGTCCGCATCGATGCCGAGCAGAACCTCATCTTGGTCAAGGGCGCTGTCCCGGGTGCCAAGAATGGTCTCGTCGCCATCCGTATGGCCTAAGGGCCCAGCCCATTTAGCCCAGCGTCATACCAAGGAGAACACTTAAATGGCAAAGTTTGAAGTAAAGAACAGCGAGGGCAAGAAGGTCGCCGAGGCCGAGCTCGCCGCTGAGGTGTACGGCATCGAGCCGAACATCCACGTTATGCACCACATCGTCAAGTGCCAGATGGCCTCTTGGCGTCAGGGCACCCAGTCTGCTAAGGGTCGCTCTGAGGTTTCCGGTGGCGGCAAGAAGCCTTGGCGTCAGAAGGGCACCGGCCGTGCCCGCCAGGGTTCCATCCGTGCTGCCCAGTGGCGTCACGGTGGCGTTGTCTTCGCCCCCAAGCCCCGTTCCTACGCTAAGCGTATGAACAACAAGGAGGTCAAGCTGGCTATGCGCTCCGCGCTGTCCGCCAAGCTGG
The DNA here is from genome assembly GCA_902495155.1 of uncultured Collinsella sp. GTDB lineage: Bacteria > Actinomycetota > Coriobacteriia > Coriobacteriales > Coriobacteriaceae > Collinsella. The sequence goes on along the minus strand of CABUWD010000031.1, from coordinate 15,735 downwards.
CCGATGGCGAGCTCGTGCTCGTCGACGACTACGGCTTCGAGAAGCCTTCCACCAAGGCTGCCGTCGCCATGCTCAAGGCTCTCGGCCTTGAGGGCAAGCGTCTGACCATCATCGTTCGCGATGAGGACGTCAACGCCTACCTGTCGTTCCGCAACATTCCCAAGACGTTCATCATCACCGCTGACGAGGCCAACACCTACGATCTCGTCAACAACAACGCCGTGCTGATGCCCGCCGACATCGCCGCTCACTTCGGGGAGGTGCTTGCATAAATGACCGCCCACGAGATCATCATCCGTCCGATCGTGTCCGAGCGTTCCTTCTCCGGCATGGAGCTGAACAAGTACACGTTCGAGGTCGCCAAGGATGCTAACAAGTATCAGATCAAGGACGCTGTCGAGGAGATCTTCGGCGTCAAGGTCGTTCGCGTGAACACCCTGACGGTCAAGCCCAAGACCAAGCGCGTGCGCTATGTCGCCGGCAAGACCCGTTCTTGGAAGAAGGCCATCGTCACGCTGGCCGAGGGCGACACCATCGAGGTCTTTGGCAACCAGGCCTAAGACTCGCTGCTGTTGAGTGAGCTCATGCCTCCCAAATAGGGGAGGCGGGAGCTCAAGGTTTTGGGCGTATAAAATGGACACGCCCGGAACCGTGTATACGTCCGGTGTCATCGCACCCGAGGCAGAACCTCGAATCCCTGTCTGCGATGGCTAACGGATTCCTATTGAAAGGGATTGTAATGGCTGTAAAGCACCTTAAGCCGACCTCCGCTGGTAGGCGTTGGCAGACGATCTCCGACTTCTCCGAGATTACCTGCACCAAGCCCGAGAAGTCTCTTCTCGAGCCCCTGCCCAAGAAGGCCGGTCGTAACAACAACGGCCGCATCACCACCCGCCACCAGGGCGGCGGCGTGAAGCGTCGTTACCGCGTGATCGACTTCAAGCGCAACAAGGACGGCGTGCCCGCCAAGGTTGCCACGATCGAGTACGATCCGAACCGTTCCGCTCGCATCGCTCTGCTGCACTACGCTGACGGTGAGAAGCGCTACATCCTGGCCCCTAAGGGCCTCGAGGTCGGTCAGACCATCATGTCCGGTTCTGACGCCGACATCAAGCCGGGCAACGCTCTGCCCCTCGCCGACATCCCCGTCGGTACGCTCATCCATGCCGTCGAGTTCCAGCCGGGCAAGGGCGCTGCTATCGCCCGTTCCGCCGGTAACTCCTGCCAGCTGATGGGTAAGGAGGGCAAGTACGCTATCGTCCGTATGCCTTCCTCCGAGATGCGCCGCATCCTCGTTACCTGCCGCGCCACCGTCGGTGAGGTCGGCAACGCCGATCACTCCAACATCGTCATCGGCAAGGCCGGCCGTAAGCGTCACATGAACGTGCGCCCGACCGTCCGCGGTACCGTCATGAACCCTGTCGACCACCCGCACGGCGGTGGCGAGGGCAAGAACCACACCTCTGGTCGTCCCTCCGTTACCCCCTGGGGTAAGCCGACGAAGGGCCTTCGTACGCGCAAGAAGAAGAAGGTCTCGAACCAGCACATCATTCGTCGCCGTAAGAAGTAATTTCGGATACCGAGTTTTAGGAGAAAGCACTTATGAGCAGAAGTCTCAAAAAGGGCCCGTTCGTGGAGACTCGCCTTCTCTCGCGTATCACCGCGATGAACGAGGCTGGCAAGAAGGACGTCGTGAAGACCTGGTCCCGCGCGTCCACCATCTTCCCCGAGATGGTTGGTCACACCATCGCCGTCCACGACGGCCGCAAGCATGTGCCCGTGTATGTTACCGAGTCCATGGTTGGTCACAAGCTCGGCGAGTTCGCGCCGACTCGTACGTTCCGTGGCCACAAGGCCAAATAGGGGGTTAACCGTAAATGGCAACTAAGTCTATTGAAACTGAGGCCACCGAGGTTCGCGCCGTCGCTAAGTACGTGCGTGTTTCCCCCAGCAAGGCCCGCCTGGTGGTCGATCTGATCCGCCGCAAGCCTGTCGCTCAGGCCTTCGACATCCTCCACTTCTGCGACCGCGCCGTCGCCGTGGATGTCGAGAAGGTTCTCCGTTCCGCCGTTGCGAACGCCGAGAACAACAACGGTCTGCGTGCCGACAACCTGGTTGTCGCCGCTGCCTATGTTGACGAGGGTCCGACGCTTAAGCGCATCCGTCCCCGCGCCAAGGGTTCCGCTTCTCGCATTCTGAAGCGTACTTCCCACATCACCGTCGTCGTTGCTCCTCGAAAGGAGGCGTAAAGCTGTATGGGTCAGAAAGTCTACCCCACCGGCTTCCGTCTTGGCATCACCGAGAACTGGCGCTCCCGCTGGTTCGCAGAGAAGGATTACGCTAAGACCCTCGGTAACGATCTCGAGATCCGCAAGTACCTCGAGAAGCGTCTTTCCCGCGCAGCTGTCTCCCGCGTCGAGATCGAGCGCGCTGGCGACAAGGTGAAGGTCATCATCCTCACCGCTCGCCCCGGCGTTGTCATCGGTAAGAAGGGTGCCGAGATCGATACCCTCCGCACCGAGCTCGAGAAGGTCGCTGGCGTCTCCAAGGGCCAGCTCTCCGTCGACGTTGTCGAGATCAAGCGCCCCGAGCTCGACGCCAACCTCGTTGCTCAGTCTATCGCCGAGCAGCTCGAGGGCCGCGTTGCCTTCCGTCGCGCTATGCGCAAGGCTGTCCAGTCTGCCCGCAAGGCCGGCGCTAAGGGTATCCGTATCCAGTGCTCCGGTCGTCTCGGCGGTGCCGAGATGGGCCGTCGTGAGTGGTACCGCGAGGGTCGCGTGCCTCTGCACACCCTCCGTGCCAAGATCGACTACGGCACGGCTGTCGCCAGCACCACCATGGGTGCTTGCGGCGTGAAGGTCTGGATCTACCTGGGCGAGAAGCTCCCGGGCCAGCCTGTTCCCAACCCTGCACTCGAGGGCTCTTCCCGTCCTCGTCGTCGTAACTCCGAGAGGAGGGGTCAGTAGTGCTTGCCCCTAAGCGTATTCTTCACCGCAAGGTGCAGCGTGGCTCCATGAAGGGCCAGGCCAAGGGTAATACCGAGCTGCATTTCGGCGAGTTTGGTATCCAGGCTCTCGAGGCCCATTGGATCACCAACCGTCAGATCGAGGCCGCTCGTATTGCCATGACCCGCTACATGAAGCGTGGCGGTCGTGTCTACATCACGATCTTCCCCGATAAGCCCATCACCAAGAAGCCTGCCGAGACTCGCATGGGTTCTGGTAAGGGTAACCCCGAGGAGTGGGTGGCCGTCGTCAAGCCCGGCCGCATCATGTTCGAGGTCAAGGGCGTGCCCGAGGAGGTCGCTCGCGAGGCTCTGCGTCTTGCACAGCACAAGCTTCCCATCAAGACCAAGATTGTTGCTGCCAAGAACGCTGAGCAGCGCATCGAGAAGGAGATGGCTGAGGAGGCCGCTCTCGAGGCCAAGTGGGCTGCTGAGGACGCCGCCGCCGCCAAGGAGGAGAACTAATGAAGCCCGCAGAGATTCGTGAGCTCTCGGACGCTCAGCTCGTTGAGAAGCTGAAGGAAATGCGCGCCGAGCTCTTTAACCTTCGTTTCCAGATGGCCACCAGCCAGCTGGACAACACCGCTCGCGTCAACACCGTGAAGAAGGACATCGCTCGCGTCCTCACGGAGCAGCGCGCCCGCGAGATCGCAGCGGAGAAGTCCGCTGTCGCCGAGTAGGACCTAAGGAGAGAACATGACTGATTCGCGTAACTCGCGTAAGGTCCGTACGGGTGTCGTTACCTCCGTCTCCGGTGCCAAGACCATTGTTGTCACCATCACCGAGCGCAAGCGTCACCCCAAGTACGGCAAGATGATGACCAGCTCCAAGAAGCTGCACGCTCACGACGAGGAGTGCACGGCTGGCGTGGGCGACACCGTCCGCGTTATGGAGACCCGTCCTATGTCCAAGATGAAGCGTTGGCGCCTCATCGAGGTCGTCGAGCGCGCTAAATAAGCAGTCGCTCTTACGACTTGTACGTTTCCGAAGATGTGCGTATGCCTGGCTTGCATACCACAGGCCGTATAAAGGCTGCGCACCTCTCTTCGGTTCTTAGTTCGGAGGAACATCTACCATGATTCAGATGCAAACCATGCTGAACGTCGCCGACAACTCCGGCGCTCGCAAGATTCGCTGCATCAAGGTGCTTGGCGGTTCCAAGCGTCGTTATGCAGGCATCGGCGATGTGTTCATCGGTGCTGTCCAGGAGGCTACCCCTGGCGCCAACGTCAAGAAGAAGGACGTTGTCCGTTGCGTCGTCGTTCGCACCGTTAAGGAGATCCGCCGCAAGGATGGCTCCTACATTCGCTTTGATGAGAACGCTTGCGTTGTCATCAACAACGATGGTTCGCCCGTCGGCACCCGTATCTTCGGGCCCGTCGCTCGCGAGCTTCGTGACAAGAAGTACATGAAGATCGTCTCGCTCGCTCCCGAGACCCTGTAGTTAGGGGAGATATATGTATATCAAGAAGGGCGATAAGGTCCAGGTTCTCTCTGGTAAGGATCGCGGCAAGCAGGGCGTTATCCTGCGTGCTCTCCCCGCCGAGAACAAGGTCGTTGTCGAGGGCGTTTCGGTCGTCAAGAAGGCCGTCAAGCCCAACGCTGCCAACCAGCAGGGCGGCATCGTTTCGCAGGAGGCTCCCATCGACGCTTCCAACGTCAATCTCGTTTGCCCCGAGTGCGGTAAGGTTACCCGCGTCGGTCACGAGAAGGACGGCAAGAACAAGCTGCGCGTCTGCAAGAAGTGCGGCCACAAGTTCTAAGCTGCCCGCAACATCAAGTTGCTAGCAAAGGCCCGGATGCCACGGCACCCGGGCCTTTTTCTATCTCTACTCATTGGGGACAGGCTTAAATGAGTGGCCGTTGAAATGCCGGCACCTGGGGGCGTTCATTTTCTGTCGGCAGCTGGGGACGACCATTCATTGGGGACAGACTTAAATGACCAGTCGTTGGGGGGACAGTCTCTATGTGCCGGCAGTTTGGGACGATCCGTTGATGTCTGATGCCCCCAGAGGGGTGAAGTAATACAGCTGGGTCTGTCTTTTAGGGCTTTGGTGTTCCGCCCCTTTATGTTTCACAAGGATCGTCGCATGCGCATTTACGCGCATAGCCTTGCGCGACAATGCGCATAGCCGCGCAAACATCTGCCAACTATGGCTAAATAATGACCGATAAGCAAATAAATACGCAAACACGAGCAGATACGCGCGCAATTGTGCGACTATAGGTTTGTTAGAAATGAAGGACTTCCGATGACTCAGGAGGCACATCATGGCAGATTCCAAACAGGCTCCGCTCGACGCCGAGGCAGCCGCAAAGGCGGCGTTTGCCTCGGTCCAGAATCAGCCGTTCCCAAACGACATCTTTACGGCTCCCGAGCTTCGTTGGGCTGTAATTGGGTGTGGCGTTATCGCCAACCAGATGGCTCAGTCTCTCGCCCTTGCCGGCCGAAAGCTCGCGGGCGTTGCCAACCGCACGCTGTCCAAGGCTCAGGCTTTTGCAGAGCAGTATGGCGTTGAGAAGGTCTATGGCACGGTCGAGGATCTCTACGCCGATCCGGACATTGACGCAGTCTATATCACCACGCCGCACAACACGCATATCACCTATCTGCGAGCCGCTCTGGCAGCTGGCAAGCACGTGCTCTGCGAGAAGGCCATTACCCTCAATTCCGCCGAGCTTGACGAGGCCCGCGCCATTGCCGACGAGCACAACGTGGTCCTTATGGACGCCACCACGGTGCTTCACATGCCCTTGTATCAGGAGCTGCGTCGTCGCATGGATGTCGGCGAGTTCGGCCGCATGAATCTCGCTCAGCTCAACTTTGGCAGCTATAAGGAGTACGGCGACCTGACCAACCGCTTCTACAACCGTAGCCTTGCCGGTGGCGCCATGCTCGACATTGGCGTGTATGCGCTCTCCGTTATGCGCCTCTTTATGGCGAGCCAGCCCGCTGAGGTTGTCTCGCTGGGCAACACCTGTGAGACCGGTGTCGACGTTGCGGGCGGCATTGTCTGCCGTAACGCCGAGCAGCAGCTGGGTGTTGTGAGCCTTACGCTCCACTCCAAGCAGCCCAAGCGCTCGGTCATCAGCTTCGACAAGTGCTATATCGAGGTCAACGAGTATCCGCGCGCCGATCACGCGACCATCGTGTGGACTGTGGACGGCCACCGCGAGGAGGTCCACGCCGGCACCGAAGCTTACGCCCTTTGCTATGAGATGGCCGATCTTGAGAAGGCCGTTGCCGGCGACGACTCCAAGCGTGAGCTGCTGGATTATGCTTCTGATGTTATGGAGCTTATGACCAAGCTTCGCGCCGACTGGGGAGTCGTGTACCCCGAGGAGGAGTAAGCGATGCTTGCGGAAGATAGGCTCAACGCGATTGTGTCGATGGTGCGGCAGACGGGCTCGGTTACCGTACCGGAGCTTGCTGAGGCCCTGGGCGTGACGGCGTCCACCATTCGGCGCGACCTGCAGGCGCTCGACCGCGCACACCGCATCGCCAAGGTCCATGGCGGAGCGACGAGCCTTGAGCGCGCGCACGTGACACGCGACCTAACGCTTAATGAGCGCAGCGATCTCCATAACGACGACAAGGAGCGTATCTGCGCCCGTGCGGCGGCGCTGGTGGAGCCCGAGAGCTTTGTGTACATTGATTCGGGCTCGACGACGCTCAGGCTCATCGAGCATCTTCCGCGCCTCGAGGGTGTCACCTACGTGACCGACTCCGTGCTCCATGCTCAGCACCTTGCTTTGCGCGGCATGCGCACCGTGGTGCTGGGCGGCGAGCTCAAGCCCGAGACCGAGGCGCTGGTTGGCCCCGATGCCTTGGCAACCCTGGACCGTTACAACTTTAACTGTGGCTTTTGGGGGTCCAACGGCATTGCTGCCGAGCAAGGTTTCACGGCGCCCGATATCGAGGAAGCGCAAGTAAAGCGTATCTCGATGCGCCATACGGCCAAGCGCTTCGTAATCTCGGACGCCAGTAAATTTGGTATGGTGGCGCCCGTCAAGTTCGCGGACTTCCGTGACGCAACGATTATTACCGCAGGCGATGTCCCCGCCAAGTACCGGGCAATGGACAACGTCATCACGGTCTAACAGCAGGGGACGGGCTAAGGCCAAAACCACCGCGAAGGGGCAGGAACTTTTGTGGTGGTTTTGACGTTTGTCCAGATAAAACCTGCCAAAATAAACCTGACCCTTTTCGGCAGGTTTTAGGGCTCCCAGGGGCAGGGGGCTTCGATATAGATATGCTCGCCGGTTACGGGATGCGTGAAGGACACGCTGTGGGCGTGGAGCATCAGGCCGCAGGGGCGCGGCGTTCCGTACAGGTCGTCGCCAACCAGGGGATGACGCTCGCTCGCCAGGTGCACGCGAATCTGATGCTTGCGGCCGGTGAGCAGCTCGACATCGATATACGAACGCGTGGGCAGGCCACGGCGGCTCTTAAGACGCTTGAGTACCTTGACGCGCGTCTGAGACGGCTTGCCGCTGGCGCCAACGCGCATCTTGCGGCTATCGTGGCGGTCGCGGGCGATCGGCTTGTCGATGAGCTTCTCGTTCCAGTCGATTTTGCCCTCGGCGAGCGCCAGATAGTGCTTTTCGAATGCGTGGTTGATGATCATCTGGTCAAAAGCGGGTTGCGTTTGCTTGTCGAGCGAGAACAACACCACGCCGGTGGTGTCGCGGTCCAGGCGGTTGAGCGGCTGCATGTCAGTCGCGGCAAAGCCGTCGCCCATCGCCAACAGCAGGTCGCTGGCGTAGTCGGTGAGCGTGCGCTCGCCGGTGCCGTCACCGTGGACGATCATGCCGGCAGGCTTATCGATGGCCATGAGCCAGGCGTCGCAGTAGAGGACTTGAGGTTCTTCGTTCACGTGTAAGCCTTTCGGTTAGCTAATTCCCACAAACATGCAGCCCGAGGTGGCGCCGCGCAGGCGGGCGGCGGGCTTGCGGCCGGCTTGAGCTGCCTCGACGGCGCGACGGACGCGAGCGACGGCACGGCCAATCTCATCGGCCTCGAGCAAGGTTCCGTCGACCATGAGACGACGGACGCCGGCGTCGAGCAGCTGCGGTACCTGCGGCGTAAGGTCGATGGGGTAGGCGTCGTACAAGCGAGAGCGGCCATGGATGTCGGTGCGCACGGGCATGACCTTGCCGTCGATATTCTTAAGCGAGAGCTTGCGGGCGCGAAGGCGGCAGTTGGCACAATCGTGGATGCAGCCGTTGGCAACCTGCAGAATGCAATGCTCGCTTGTCATGACGCGTGGGCGGCCAAAGACGGTGATGCCCAGAGCTGCGGGCGCGGCGGCGCCGAGCGAGACAATCTCGTCGAGCGTGATCTCGGGCGAGAGCCAAAACGCACCGGCTCCGCGCTCGGCAAGCGCCTCCATGCAGGGCGCGTTGTGAACCGGCAGGCAAGAGCGAATCTCGGCCGTGGTGCCAACCTGGGCGGCCAGGGCAAGCTCAGAGATGTTGCCAATAGCGACCGTGGCGCCGGCAACAACCCACGGGTCGACGCGTACGTGGTCAACGGCGCGGCAGACCTCGTCGAGTACGGGTACGATGCCCTGATCAAATACATCGGCGGGGGAGAGCTCGGCCGCATCGAGCGCGTCGGTGGTCATGTAGATGCGCGTTGCGCCCTCCGCGCGCGCTGCCTCGGCGGCCTCGTGCGAGGTGACGGTGGCGCAGATCTGCGGCTCATCGCGGTAGTGCTCGGGCGCGGGGCGGGAATCACTGGTTACAATCGCCGGCAGCTCGAGCGTTTTCGCGCGCTCCTCATACGGTGCCAGAATGGCCTCTTCCAGCGCCTTACAAGCGGCGGCGCGCACCTTGTGCACGGCGGAAAAGCCCATGCCGCAACTCTCGTCGAGGACCACGTCAAAGCTCGCTGCCTCAAAGGGCGAGGAGCCCATGCGCCCCACATGCTCAACCAGGTCTGCCGCCTCGACGGCGCGGGTCTTGGCGGCCTCGACGGTAAAGCCCGTGGCCGTGGCCGTAAGCGAAGGGTCGTCGCAGCAGGTGAGCGTAACGGTAAACGGCTCGCCCAGACGCGCCACAACGGACACGTCTACGGCGCGGCGGCGCAGCACATCGCGCTTGAGCGCGGCGCCGGCGGCGTCGATGGCACGCTGGCTGCGAATCACGCGGACGCGGCAGCCCTCGGGCATGCTGCGGGGCACGCGACATTCGATGATGTCACCGGCGGCGGCATCATCGGTAGCGATAGTGGTTAGGAACTGATCGAACTCGTCGTCGTGGCGAAGTTCCAACAAGTCGCCCTTGCCCACGGGCTCAAACAGCTCAATGCGGGCGATGGCGGCACGGCGACGGCGGTCGTCAGGCTTGAGGCCGCGCACGTCGCGGTTGGCCAGGCGGCTGCCCAGCACCGTGCCCACGATCTGGCCGCGGTTGTTGGAGCGCTCGTAACTCATCATCTCGTCGCCCGAGGTGCCATCCTGGTAGGCGTGCGTAAAGTCGCGATTAAAGCAGCGCTTGAGCTGGCGCTGGCGGGCTGCATCCTCATCCTTGGAGGTCGAAACATCGGCCAGCATGTCATCAATCTGATGACGATACACGTCGACGATGGAATACACGTAATCGGGTGCCTTCATGCGTCCTTCGAGCTTGAGCGATGCGGCGCCGGCGTCATACAGACGGCGAACAAGCTGCGAAGTGTTGGTGTCGCGCGGGCACAGCGCGCGCTCGCGACCGGCAGGGGAGAGCGAGCGGCCGTTCTCGTCGATCAGCTCGTAGGGCAGGCGGCAGGGCTGGGCGCACATGCCGCGGTTGGCCGATCGTCCCGCCATGGCAAAGCTCGAAAGCAGGCACAGGCCCGAGTAGCAAAAGCAGATGGCGCCATGGCTAAAGACCTCAAGGTCCACATCGGGCGCGGCGTCGTGGATGGCGGCGATCTCGTCGATGGAGAGCTCGCGCGAGAGAGTCACGCGGTCGGCGCCCTGCTCACGGCACCAAAGGGTTCCGCGGTCGTCATGGATGTTCGCCTGGGTCGAGATGTGCGTCTCGATGCCGGGCATGATGCGCTTGACCTCAAAGAACAGACCCCAGTCCTGGATAATGAAGGCATCGGCGCCCAGCGTGGAGCAGCGACGGATGAGCTGCAGCGCATCGCTCATCTCGGACTGCTTGATGACGATGTTTACCGTGACGTAGACGCGCGACCCGGCTAGATGCGCGGCGCGGCAGGCTTGCTCAAAGGCCTCGTCGGTAAAGTTGGTTGCCTTGCGGCGGGCGTTGAAGCTGCCCATGCCGCAGTAGATGGCGTCTGCCCCGGCAGCGAGCGCGGCGGCAAAGGGCTCCGGGCCTCCGGCGGGGGCCAAGAGCTCGGGTCTGCGGTTGGTGGTTCGACTGGCGGTTGCGGTCATATCCTGCCTTTCAAAATGCTCAGATAATCAAAAGTATAGTGGCGCCGTTGCGGCAGGCGATGCCCGTGCTCCAAGCGGGACAAAGTCTTCAGCAGCTTGGACTGGCTGCTCCACATGAGAACCGTTCAGCGGTTCGGGGAAACCGTTGGGCGATAAAATATTCTCGCAAGCTGATAATATTCTTGCATCAAACAGAAACCTTGAGTACTATCCCAATCAAGCGCGGTGTTCAGACCGAACTGTGCCTCCCGGTGTGAACACCGCGCTCACGCTCTCTCAATTGATCGTAAGGAGAAAAACATGAGCAAGACCGTCGTGTCTTCCGATAACGCACCCGCAGCCATCGGCCCGTATTCCCCTGGTATCCAGGCCGGCAACATGGTGTTCCTGTCCGGCCAGCTGGGCATCGATCCCGCGACCGGCAAGATGCCCGAGGGCGTCGAGGCCCAGGCCAAGCAGTCCCTCGCCAACGTCGAGGCCCTGCTGACCGCTGCCGGCGCTACCTTTGCCGATGTCGTCAAGACCACGGTCTACCTGGCCGACATCGCCGACTTCGCCGCCGTGAACGAGATCTACGCCTCCAAGTTTGAGGCCCCGTTCCCCGCGCGCAGCGCCTTCCAGGTTGCCGCCCTTCCGGCTGGCGGTCTGGTCGAGATCGAGGTCGTTGCCGCTCTCTAAGGCGTTGGCCACAACTAAACATGACATGCAAAAAGACCCTGCAGCGCGTGCGAGCTGCAGGGTCTTTTGTTAAGTGACGGATCGCTTGTGGAGCCGCGCTTCATTTTGCTCGTTAGCCTTCCTTTCGGACTTTTTGCAGGTAGCGGTAGACGCTGGGCTCCGAGATGCCCAGCGCGGTGGCGGCGCAGGCAACAGCGCCCTTGAGCATGAACACCCCGTTGCCGTTGAGGTGGCGAATGACGTCCACGCGGTCGCTCTGACCAAGCGACGCTACATCCAGCCCACGCGCGCTCAGCAACTCGGCAATGCTGCGGTCGATGAGCTCCTGTGTGGACTCCGAAAGGCTTTCGACCTCGATAGGGGCGGGCTCCGTGCGCGTTGGCGCCGCGTCGAAGCACGCCATGAGCTGCTGCGCCATGGCGTTGATGGAGCGTACGGTCGAGAGGTCGGTGTTGACGCAGAGCATACCGACGATCTCGTCATTCTCGCGGATAAAGTACGTCGCTGACTCCAACGTCTTGCCTCCGGCGCCGCGGCCCTCGTAGCCCGTAATAAACGGCAGGTCGCGATACTTGGGATCGTGCATGATCTTGAGTGCCAGATCGGTAGCGGGACCGCCGACCTTGCGGCCGCTCACGATGCCGTTGCGAATATCGACGATGGCGTGGTCGGGATCCGAGAAATCGTGCAGCACGATTTCGCTGTTTTTGCCGAGTATCTGCTCCAGAAAATCGACCATCGGCAAAAAGCGACGTACGGTCTCGTTCACGGGCAACTCCTTTGGGTGAAATCGGAAATGTTCATAACAATTTTTTCTCATGGTAACACGCTGCCCATCATCTCGTATATCCGCAGGTACATTGCGTAATGCAGACGAACGGTAGGAATTTAGCGGTAAACGGTTGACCAAAAGAAAAGTTAGATGTTATTTTGACCAGACACTTTCCTGACCTGCGGAAATGCGTTATTTCAGCTGAAGAATAGTCTGATAACAAAAAATTATTATTGAGAATGAGAATCATCTTTAATACGATATGCAATGAAGGCACAACCTCAACCCCGCACTGCGTCACAATAGAGCGTTAGATGCGAAAACAACTACTTCGAGGATTGGTGGTCAAATGACCCAGGAGACGGTTACGAACGGCACTGAAGCCCTGTTCACTCGCGAAGGCATGCCTCCCGTTAAGGAAATGATCCCGTGTGCCCTTCAGCACGTACTGGCATCGTTTGCCGGCATCATTACCCCGGCGGTCATCATGGCCGGCGTCTACGGCTTTAATAGCCAGCAGAGTACCGACATTATCCAGGTCGCGCTCATTCTTTCGGCGATCGACACGGCCCTTCAGGCCTTCGCTCCCTTCCGTCGCATCGGCGGCGGCCTGCCCATCGTCATGGGCGTTTCGTTCGCGTTCCTGCCGGCCCTGCAGGCCATGGGTGCCTCGGGCTTTAGCTTTGGTGCGCTGCTGGGTGGCGAGATCGTCGGCGGCGCCGTCGCGGTCCTCTTTGGTCTGGCCTACAGCAAGATCAAGTGGCTGTTCCCGCCCGTCGTGACCGGTACGGTCATCTTCTCCATCGGCGTTTCGCTGTATCCCACGGCCGTCAAGTATATGGCCGGCGGTATGGGTACGCCGCTGTGGGGCACCCCGCAGGCCTGGTGCGTCGCTCTTATCACCTTCGCCGTGGTCTTTGCGCTCGCCAACTTTGGCAAGGGCACGCTCAAGCTGGGATCCGTGTTCTTTGGCATGATCGTTGGCATGATCGTCTCCATCCCCTTTGGCATGATCGACTTCTCCAGCGTCGCCACCGCTCAGGTCTTCGCCCTTCCCAAGCTCATGCCCTACGCGCTCGAGTTTGATCCCGAGGTCTGCATTACCCTCGCCGTCGTGTTCCCCATGGTTGCCATCCAGGTTATCGGTGACGTCTCCGCCGCCTGCCTGGGCTCCATCGACCGTATGCCCACCGAGCGCGAGCTCTCCGGCGCTATCGTGTCCCAGGGCCTCACCTCTATGGTCGGCGGCCTGCTGGGCGGTCTTCCCACCAGCGCCCTTGGCCAGAACGTGGGCATCATCTGCTCCAACAAGGTCGTCAACTAGTGGGTCTTTGTGATCATCGCGGCCGTCTTTGCCATCGCCGGCCTGTTCCCGCAGCTCTCTGCCGTCCTTTCTGCTATCCCGCAGCCCGTCATCGGCGGCGCGACCGTCGGCGTCTTTGGCACCATCACCATGAACGGCGTGCGCATGTTCACCCGCGAGGGCCTCACGCAGCGCACTACCACCATCGTCGGTACCTCCGTCGTCTTTGGCCTGGGTATCTGGATGGCCAGCGGTTGCCTTGCCGGTGAGGGTATGCCCACCTGGGTGCCCACCGTCATCGGCTCCAATGCTGTAACCCCCACCGCCATCATGGCCATTGTCCTTAACCTGATCCTTCCGCAGACGCCGGTCGTGGCTCAGCACATCGATGCTGCCAAGGACGCTGCCGTGGATCTGGTCTTGCCCGAGAGCAAGAAATAACCAATTCGGTGCTATTCGTCGGCGGACGCATCGCCTCGTCCGCCGACGTCATGCGGCGCCAAGCCGCACTTCAAAGGGTTTGTCCCTTTGGTGAAGCGTTGACGGGAGAGGGCCCGTTTCCGGTGTAGGCCGGCGCTTCGCACTCCGCCATGTCAGAGGTGTCAAACCCCGCCTCTGATGTTGAAGGGAGCATCCATGCTTCTGGTCGCTAACGGTTCCGTCTTTACCCGCAACGCTCAGACCCCGTTCATTCCAAACGGTGCGGTCGCCATTGACGGAGATACGATCGTCGAAGTGGGCCCCGAGCGCGAGCTCAAGGCCAAGTACCCGGATGCCGAGTACGTCGATGCCCAGGGCAACCTCATCATGCCCGGACTCATCAACTGCCACACCCACATCTACTCGGGTCTGGCCCGCGGCCTTGCCATTAAGGGCTGCAACCCCACCAACTTCCTGGAGAATCTTGAGCAGCAGTGGTGGAAGATCGACGACAACCTGACGCTCGACGGCACCAAGGCCAGCGCCTATGCCACGATTTTGGACTCCATCCGTGATGGCGTCACCACGATCTTCGATCACCATGCGAGCTTCTGCGAGATCCCGGGAAGCCTCTTTACCATTAAGGATGCAGCTCAGGAGCTGGGCATGCGTTCGTGCCTGTGCTACGAGGTCTCCGATCGCCGCGGCCAGGAAAAGTGCGACCAGGCCATTGCCGAGAACGCCGAATTTGCCCAGTGGGCCGCCAAGGAGCGTCGCGATAACGACAACCACATGATCGCCGCCATGTTTGGCGGACATGCTACCTTTACGCTTTCGGACGAGACCATGGATAAGATGGCCGAGGCCAACAACGGCCTGACCGGCTTCCACATCCATGTGTGCGAGGGCATGAACGACGTGTGGGATTCCCGCCTCAACCGCGGTGGTATCAGCCCCGTCGAGCGCCTGCTGCAGCACAACCTGCTGGGTCCCGACACCATGCTCGGTCACTGCATCCACGTGACGCCTGCCGAGATGGATATCGTCAAGGAGTCCGGCACGTGGCTCGTCAACAACCCCGAATCCAATATGGGCAACGCCGTGGGCTGCGCCCCCGTGCTCGAGTTCTTCCGTCGTGGCATCCCCGTGTGCATGGGCACCGACGCCTACACCCACGATATGCTCGAGAGCCTCAAGGTCTTCCTGATCATCCAGCGCCACAACGCCGCCATGCCCAACGTGGGCTGGTGTGAGGCCATGACCATGCTGTTCGAGAACAACGCCAAGATGGCGAGCAAGTACTTCGATCGCAAGCTCGGTGTGCTCGAGGCCGGCGCTGCCGCCGACGTTATCGTTATGGACTACAAGCCCTTTACGCCGCTGAGCGAGGAGAATATCGACGGCCACATGCTCTTTGGCATGATGGGCAAAAACTGCCGCACCACCATCATCAACGGCCGCGTCCTGTACAAGGATCGCGAGTTCGTTGGCATTGATGAGGACAAGATCAACGCGTGGACCATGGCCGAGTCCAAGAAGCTCTGGAGCACGCTCAACGATCGCACCTACTAATTCACAAGTAGATTCGCGCGCGTCGGATGTTTCGCCACATCCGGCGCGCGTATAGGCGGCCTCCGCGGGGTCGCCGGCGCTGTGCTAGCGCTACACCGTATTTGCGCCCGCCGCGCGGTCTCGCCGGGCGTTACAGAGAGGAGCTCATTATGAGCGACATCATGAGGCCGATCCCGTTTTCGCAGCTGATGAACTGGATCATCGAGGAGCACAAGACCCAGGACGCCATCTTTGGCGTGCGCAAGATGGTCACGACCAACCAGGAGGGCGCGCTTCCCATTTTTGACGAGCGCATCGAGACTCCGTTTGGCCCGGCCGCCGGCCCCAATACGCAGCTTGCCCAAAACATCGTGGCATCCTACGTGGCCGGTTCCCGCTTCTTTGAGCTCAAGACCGTCCAGGTTATGGACGGCGAGGAGCTCTCCAAGTGTGTGAACAAGCCCTGCATCGTGGCGCAGGACGAGTGCTACAACTGTGAGTGGTCGACCGAGCTCGAGGTTCCGCAGGCCTTTGCCGAGTACGTGAAGGCATGGTTCGCCTGCCACCTCATCGCTCGCGAGTACGGCCTGGGAAGCCCGGACGGTTTTGTCTTCAACAT
>CABUWD010000030.1 GCA_902495155.1 uncultured Collinsella sp. | reverse complement strand
TGTTCCCGCTGGCAGTGGGCCTGGCGCACTCCTTTGTGGCACTTAAGGTGATCATCGAGCTGGTGAGCATATTCGGAAATATGAGCATCGGTGGCACCGTGGGCCTCACCTGTGCAATCTTCCTGGCAGCATACGGCGGCTACTTCCTGGTGACCTACCTCATGAGCGCCGGCATGGTACAAGCCGCCATCGCCACCCGCTACAGCGAGTAACTCGTTCAGCTTGGAATTTTCGTAGGTTGAGCATAGGTCAGCGAAAACGCCCCTAAGCGAGCAAGGTGACGTGAAAGAGGAGGGAAGCGTACTTCGGTACGTGACCGACGATTGAACGTCAGATTGCCGCTTAGGGGCGTTTGCAGCGTCGAGCCGTTACGCGGTTTGATAAAACCGCGTAACTTCATCGTAGAAGCACGTCTGCGGGCGTCGGATGCTCGTCTCCTGTCGCCCGCCCACCGAGGCCCGGCAATTGCCTTAATATCTTAAGGACCTCGATTTGTCCAAGACTGAGCGAAGGAGCTCATCATGAGCGACGGAAAGAAAAAGCTTTCCTTCTTGACGGTCATCTCGACCATCATCTGCGTCGTCTTCGTTTGCGAGGCCGCCGCACCTGCTGCTGCCATTGGCAACCAGCAGTTCTTCTGGTGGATCTTCCTGATTCTGACCTTCCTGCTCCCTTATGGCATGGTCGTTGCCGAGCTCGGCACTACCTATGACGGTGAGGGTGGCATTTACGACTGGGTACGCGATGGCCTGGGCGACAAGTGGGGCGCCCGCATTTCGTACTACTACTGGGTTAACTACCCGCTGTGGATTGCCTCGCTGGCCACTATGTTCCCGGACATTTTGGGCATGGTCTTTGGCGTCGAGTTCAATCTGATTGCCAAGATTGGTATCGACCTTGCCTTTGTGTGGATTGTCTATCTTATGGGTCGCTCAAAGGCTGCCGACTCCGAGTGGGTCCTGAACGGCGGCGCCATCATCAAAGTCGCCGTTGCCGTTATCGTCGGCGCTTTGGGCATTTGGTACGCCATGGAGAACGGTTTTGCGAACGATATGTCCGCTGCCACCTTCCTGCCCGAGCTCACCAACACCAACGCGCTCGGCTACCTGTCGATCATCATCTTTAACTTCATGGGCTTCGAGGTCATCTGCACCATGACCGACGATATGGCCGATCCTGCTCACGATATCCCCAAGGCTATCATCGTCGGCGGTCTGTCTATCGCCGTGATCTACCTGTTCGCTGGCTTTGGAATCGGCGCTGCTGTGCCGGCCGATTCCATCGATCCCGACTACGGCATGATCTACGCTGTCCAGACTATTGTGGGCGATTCCATGATCTTTAAGGTCATCTGCATCGCCTTCCTGATCACGCTGTTCGCCAACATGGCTGCCTGGTCCTTCGGCGTCAACTCCGTTGCTCGCTATGCTGCCGAGCATGGCAACATGCCCAAGGTCTTCGCCTCGATGATCTCGGATGACGACATGCCCAACGGCGCCAACCTGGTCAACGCCATCGTTGCCTCCCTGGTGCTGTGCCTGCAGCTGGTTCCCATCGACGCCATCTCCAACGGTGTCTTCTGGATGCTCTTCGGTACCTCCGTTGTCTTCCTGCTGCTGACCTACATCCCGATGTTCCCGGCATTCCTCAACCTTCGTAAGAACGACCCCAACCGTGAGCGTATCTTTACGTTCCCGTTTAAGGGCGCCATGATGAAGGTCATGCTGGCTATTCCCTGCATCGAGCTGATTCTGGCTATCGTTGCAACGCTGATTCCGTTCTCTGTCGATGAGATTGGCGATAAGGTCCCGATGATCGTCATCTTCATCGTGCTCTTGCTTATTGGCGAGGTTGTCCGCGTCGTCAGTGCTAAGGGCCGCGAGACCGAGTACAAGGGTCTCACTCCCGAGCTGTCTGCTCAGCGCCTCGCTGAGGAGTCCGAGGAGGACTAGAGCACCCGGATTCGGGGCTCCAACCTTCCTCGCGTACCAACGTACGCTTCGTCGGGCTTGTCGCTCCCGACTCGGGACGCTCTAGCCTCTTCGGAGGCGTGCCCAAGCAACAGGTTTGCTAACCTTTCTCTGAGGTGGGTGTGAGCTATTGCTCCGGTAACCACCGCCCGCCCCAATCTCTCTTCCGTATCCTTCGTGCGTTTTGTCTCCGCGCACCGGGTTACGTCGTCGCTTGCCGGTGCGACATCCGTGAAAACCGGTGCCAGGCGCCCCGACCTTTGCCGGGGAATGGGCGCCTACCATCTCTTGGTTTTAGGCTGAGGGTAACCCGCCCGCAGCAAGCGATCGTTCGATTTGGAGGAAATCTTATGCGTACGATCACCGAGTCCGAGTCCACCCCTAAGGCCGACGGCTTCTTTATGCCCGCTGAGTTCGCTCCGCAGGATCGCGTGTGGATGGGTTGGCCCCACCGCACCGACACCTGGGCCCACGGCGCCAAGCCGGCTCAGAAGCAGTATGCCGCCATCGCTCGCGCCATCGCCGAGTTCACCCCGGTCACCATGTGCGCAAACCAGGCCGACTACGCCAACTGCAAGGCCGCCTTTGAGGAAGACGAGAACGTCACCGTTATCGAGATGACCACCGACGACGCTTGGTTCCGCGACACCGCTGCCACTTTTGTTATCAATGGCAAGGGCGATAAGCGCGCCAACCACTGGCACTTCAACGCCTACGGCGGCCTCGTCGACGGCCTCTATTTCCCGTGGGACAAGGACGAGCAGATTGCCCTTAAGATGGCTGAGCTTTCCGGCTGCCGTCGCTATCGTCCCGATGACATGATCCTCGAGGGCGGCTCCATTACCGTCGACGGCGAAGGCGCCGTGGTCGTGACCGACCAGTGCCTGCTTTCCCCGGGCCGCACCTGCTCTGCGGTTCTGGAGGAGGAAGAGGATCCCGAGTCCATCTGGCCCAAGTTCAAGAGGAAGTTTGAGCCCTGGAGCGAGGAACTTCGCGCCTATATGGACGAGCACCTCAAGGAGTACCTGGGTGTCGAGAAGGTCATCTGGGTCAAGGAGGGTATCGATCCCGAGGAGACCAACGGTCACATCGATGATGTCGCTACGTTCATCGCTCCGGGCGTCATGGCTTGCATCTGGACCGACGATCCCGAGTATCCGTTCTACGAGCAGTGCCACGCTGTCTACGAGACCCTCTCCAACGCCGTTGACGCCAAGGGCCGCAAGATGAAGGTCTACAAGCTCTGCATGCCTGTGAACCCGCTGTTCATGGACCAGGCTTCCTGCGACACCATCGACGCCGACGAGAACGCCGAGCCGCGCGTCGCCGACGAGCCGCTGATCGCCTCCTACATGAACTACCTGGTCACCAACCACGGCGTTATCGTCCCGCAGTACGGCGACGAGAACGATCAGATTGCCGTTGACACGCTCCAGAAGATCTACGACGAGGTCTGGGGCGAGGGCGTCTACAAGTGCGTCGGCGTTCAGTCCGAGCAGGTCGTCTTTGGCGGCGGCAATATCCACTGCATTACGCAGCAGGAACCGTCCGCTTAATCGTCCGGCTTCCCGAGGCACCCCATCTCGCCGCTCAAACCGTCGCTCGCGTACCAAAGTACGCTTCGCTCCTCTCTCGCGGCGACCTGGGGCACCTCGGAAACCCAGCCGGTCAAGCGGACCGACGTAGCTAGTTACCGCATTAGTCATTGGTGCCAACCTTGGCAACAATGCAGGTCGAAAAAACGTCAGCGAAAACCCGCCAGAGCGAGCAAGGTGCCTTGAAACGAGGCGGCATCGATCTTTTGATCATGCCGCCGAAGTTGAAAGGCAGATTGCCGCCCTGGCGGGTTTGCAGCGTCGAGCCGTTACGCGGTTTGGTAAAACCGCGTAACTAAATACGTTCCGCGATTTCGTGGATGAGGTAGTCGGTCTTTTCCCAGCCCAGGCACGGGTCGGTGATCGACTTGCCAAAGACGCCGCCGTCGACCGGCTGATTGCCGTCCTCCAGGTAGGACTCGATCATAAAGCCCTTGACTAGCTTAGAGATGGACTCATTGCGGCGGCAGCTGTCGAGCACCTCCTTGCAAATACGATACTGCTCCAGCGGACGTTTGCCCGAGTTGTCGTGGTTGCAGTCGATGACCGCTGCCGGGTTGGCATAGCCGGCATGCTCGGTATAGCGCTCGGCCAGGCGCTCCAGGTGCTCGTAGTGGTAATTGGGGTAGGTACGACCGTCGAGACCGATGTAGCCACGCATGACGGCGTGTGCGAGCGGATTGCCGTCGCATTCAACCTCCCAGTTGCGGAAGATAAAGCTCTGATGTGCCTGGGCGGCGTAGATGGAGTTGAGCATGACGGTGGTGGAACCGGCGGTGGGGTTCTTCATGCCCACAGGCACCGAAATGCCGCTCGATACCAAGCGATGCTCCTGGTTTTCGACCGAGCGGGCGCCTACGGCGACGTAGCTCAGCAGGTCGACGAGGTACTGGTAGTTGGACGGGTAGAGCATCTCGTCGGCGGTAAAGAAACCGGTCTCCTCGATGACGCGCAGGTGCATGTGGCGAATGGCCTTAACGCCTTCGAGCAGGTCATCGGGCGCCTCGGGGTCGGGGTTGTGCAGCAGACCCTTGTAGCCGGTGCCTTTGGTGCGCGGCTTGTTGGTGTAGACGCGCGGATTGATGATGAGCTTGTCCTTGACCTCTTCGGCGACCTTGGCCAGCCGGTTCATGTACTCAAGCACCGAATCTTCGCGGTCGGCAGAGCACGGGCCGATGATGAGCACCTTACGTGCGTCCTCGCCGGTAAAGACTTTGGCGACCTCGGCGTCAAATGCCTGCTTTTTGGCGGTAAGCTCGGCAGAAAGCGGCATTTCCTCGCGGATCTCCATGGGGATCGGCAGCCTGCGTTTGAAATCCATGGCCATAGGGGTCTCCTCAATCTATAGAAAGAGCAATAAGCGTATTGTCGAATGCTCGGCATTATCCGCTGTCGCACGCTAAAGTGCAAGCCCTTGTCACCCCGAAACCTACCAAAAAGGGACAGGTTTATTTTGGCAGGTTTTATCTGGGTAAACGTCGGCGGATGCCGGGAGGGAGCGGCGCCGCGCGGGACCCTAAGGCTGTTGTCGGTTCCCTAGGAAATACCCTGTGGGCAAAAAATGCCAAATATGAGTACGGTTGCTATCTTAGTATCATATTGCCTTCGCAAAATAATAGACATAACAGCAAAATATGTTCATTAACGCAAACACATATAAGTCCGCTATGGTGCTGTTTGATCAATTTAGGGACGCGTGTAAGCCGTGGGAGCGGCATTTGAGGCGGTTTTGGCTGTTACTAAAAAGGTAACAGTACTCATATTTGCCCTTTTTTGCCCACGGGGTCTGGAAAGCGCCGTCAGTGAGGTCTCAGGGAAGGCGTTTCGAGGCTCGAAGGACACAAAACGGGGGTGCAGGTTGTCCTGCGCCCCCGTTTTCTTGGCATTGCGGTTGTTTGCCGCCGGTTTTTACGCCGCTTCGTCGAACTGCGAGTTGTACAGGTCGGCGTAGAAGCCGCCCTGGGCGAGCAGCTCGTCGTGCGTGCCCTTCTCGACGATGTCGCCGTCGCGAATCACCAAGATCACGTCGGCGTTGCGGATCGTGGACAGGCGGTGCGCGATGACAAAGCTGGTGCGGCCCTGCATCAGCGCATCCATGGCGCGCTGAATGAGCTCCTCGGTACGGGTATCGACGTTGGAAGTCGCCTCGTCCAGAATCAGTGCCGGGCGGTCGGCCAAAATGGCACGGGCGATGGTCACGAGCTGGCGCTGACCCTGCGACAGGTTAGTGCCCTCCTCGTTGATCATAAAGTCGTAGCCACCGGCGAGCGTATGGATAAAGTGGTCGCAGCGTGCAGCGCGTGCGGCGGCTTCGACCTCGGCATCGCTCGCATCGGGGCGTCCGTAGCGGATGTTTTCGCGGATGGTGCCGTTAAACAGCCAGGTATCCTGCAGCACCATGGCAAACTCGCCGCGCAGCGCCGCGCGGTCCCAGTCGCGCACGTCGACGCCCTCGACACGCAGCGAACCGTCGTCCACATCGTAGAAGCGCTGCAGCAGCTTAATGAGCGTGGTCTTGCCGGCGCCGGTGGGGCCGACGATGGCGATGGTCTGGCCGGGCTGCGCCTCGCAGCTAAAGTCGTGGATGATGGTCTTGTCGGGCGTGTAGCCAAACTTGACATGGTCAAACTCCACGTGGCCGGGGCGCTTCTCGGGAATCTGCGCGTCGGCCTTCTGCTCCTCCTCGGGCGCGGCCAGGAACTCAAACACACGCTCGGTGGCAGCTGCCATCGACTGCATCGTGTTGCTCACGTTGCCCAGCTGCTGCACGGGTTGCGTAAAGTTGCGAACGTACTGGATAAAGCTCTGGATGTCGCCGGGCGTGGCATTGCCGGTCAGCGCGAGCTGCGCGCCCACCACGACGACGCCCACGTAGCCCATGTTGCCCACCAAGCTCATAAGCGGCATCATCAGGCCCGACAGGAACTGCGAGCGCCAGCCACTAATAAAGAGGCGGTCGTTTTGACGGTCGAACTCCTCGATCGAAGCCTCGGCGCGGTCGAACACCTGAATGACGTTCTGGCCGGCAAAATCCTCCTCGATAATGCCGTTGACGGTGCCCAGGACCTGCTGCTGCTCGCGGAAGTACGGCTGCGAGAAGTGAATCATTACGGTCAAGATAATCGCGGCGGCCGGCAGCGTGAGCACGGTGACGCCGGTAAGCGGCAGACTGATCGAAAGCATCATGACGAGTACGCCGATAATCTGCGTCACCGACGTGATGAGCTGCGTCACGCTCTGGTTGAGCGACTGACCCAGCGTATCGACGTCGTTGGTGATGCGGCTGAGTACGTCTCCCTTGCTGTGGCCGTTGAAGTAACTCATCGGCACGACGGCAATCTTGGCGGCGATTTCCTTGCGCATGCGGTAGCAGATCTTTTGCGTGACGCCGGTCATGAGCCAGCCTTGGATCAGGCTGCAAACGGAGCTCGCCAGATACAGGCAGAGCAAAAATCCGAGCGTCTTGGCGATCCAGTCAAAGTCAACGTCGCCGGTGCCGTTGACCTTGGCAACCAGGCCTTCGAACAGCTTGGTCGTAACCTGGCCGAGCACCTTGGGTCCCACAATGTTAAAGACGACCGAGCATACGGCAAAGACGACGGCGGCAAGCACGGCGACCTTGTGTTGACCGATATAGCCGAGCAACTGCCGCATGGTGCCCTTAAAATCCTTGGCCTTTTCGCCGCGGCCCATGCCACCCATACGGCCCATAGGACCGCGCCGGCGGGTGGGCTTGGGAATCTGAGTCTTGGTCTCGTCTGCCATTAGCGCTCGCCTCCTTCCGTGACGGCTGCAATTTCTTCTTGGGTAAGCCCCAGCTCTTCGGCGGAAAGCTGCGACTGTGCGATCTCCAGGTACGCCGGGCAGCTATGCAGCAGCTCCTCGTGCGTACCGGTGCCCACCACGTGGCCGTCGTCGAGCACGATAATCTGGTCGGCGTGCATGATGGTCGCGATGCGCTGGGCCACGACCACGAGTGCGGCGTCGGTAACGTTTTTGGCCAGCTCCTCGCGCAGGCGCGCGTCGGTCTTGTAGTCGAGGGCACTAAACGAGTCATCGAACACTACAACCTCGGGCTTTTTGGCCAGGGCGCGGGCGATGGCCAAGCGCTGGCGCTGACCGCCCGAGACATTGGAGCCTCCCTGGCTGATGGAGGAGTCGTAGCCGCCCTCGCGCTCGGCGATAAAGTCCTCGGCTTGGGCGATGCGTGCCGCCCGGTGCATGTCATCATCGCTCACCATGTCGCCGGCAAACTTGAGGTTGCTCTCGACGGTGCCCGAGAACAGGCGACCCTGCTGCGGGATGTAACCAATGCGGCGGCGAAGCTCGGAAAGGGTCATGTCGCGCACGTCGATGC
Source organism: uncultured Collinsella sp. (assembly GCA_902495155.1). Taxonomy (GTDB): domain Bacteria; phylum Actinomycetota; class Coriobacteriia; order Coriobacteriales; family Coriobacteriaceae; genus Collinsella. The sequence continues at coordinate 9,325 of CABUWD010000030.1, read as the reverse complement.
CGTCGAGCGAAATGCTGCCGCCCGTGACGTCGTATAAGCGCGGAATCAGCTGCACGAGCGTGGATTTGCCCGAACCCGTGGAGCCAATGATGCCGAGCATCTGACCGGCATGCGTGGTGAAGTTCACGCCGCTGATGACATCGGCGCGGGCATCGGGATACTGGAAGCTCACGTCGCGGAAGGTGAGCTCACCGCGCGGCGCGCTGGCGGCAGGCAGTTTGGGCGAGGCGGGGTCGTTGATGCTGGTGGGGCAGGTGATGACCTCTTCCACGCGCTCGGCTGCGACCTCGGCACGGGGCAGGATGACCGAAACCATGGTGAGGATCATAAACGCCATAACGATCTGCATGGTGTAGGAGATAAACGCCATCATGTTGCCGACCTGCATCACGCCGTCGGACACGCCCTGCGCGCCAAACCAGACGATAAGCACGGTGATGCAGTTCATGACGAGCATCATGAGCGGCATCATAAAGCTCATGGCGCGGTTGGTGTAGAGCTGCGTGGTCATCAGGTCGAGCGAAGCCTTGTCAAAACGCTCGAGCTCATGCTCTTCGCGGTTGAACGAACGGATAGGCATAAGGCCGTCGAGCAGCTCGCGGGCGGTGAGGTTTACGCGGTCCACAAAGCTTTGCATCTTTTTGAACTTGGGCATGGTGAGGCCCATAAGCACGCCGACGACGGCCGAGACGGCGATGATGGCCACGGCGATGGTCCACTCCAGGCCGGTGTGGTTGGCCAGGACGCGCATGACGGCGACGATGCCCATGACGGGGGCCATCAGGCACATGCGGATAAACAGGGTTGCGGCCATCTGGATCTGCTGAATGTCGTTGGTGCAGCGGGTGATGAGCGAGGCCTGGCTAAACTTGCCCACCTCGGCCGGCGAGAAGTGCATAACCTTGTTGAAGGTCTCGCGGCGCAGGTCGCGGGCGATGGAGCAGGCGGTGCGCGAAGCCACGGCGCCGGTCAGGATGGTGGCGACCAGCGACACCAGACACAGACCAAACATCGTGGTCGCCATGCGGCCCAGGTAGGCGTTCTGCACGTCGGCGGGGTCGATGCCCTGTGCCTTGTACTCGTCCTGCACGTAGCTCACAGCGCGCTGGGTGACGATGGAGCCCGACATGGAGCCCATTTTGTCAGCCATATTGTTGGCACCATCGACGAGCTTGCTCTGATCAACCAGGCCGCCATCGATACCAAGACGCAGGCTCTTCATGGTGATCTTGCCGCCATCGGAATCGATCTGCTTTTGCATGTTCTGCGCGGCTGCGGCCTTTTGCTGCATCTCGGCGAGCTGCTCGGGCGTCATCGCTGCCATCTGCTCGGGGGTGGGCATGGCCTGGGCGGTGCTGTCGCCTTTCTCGCTGGACGAGCCCATCATGTCGCCCATGGAGTCGGCGTCAATGCCCTGGTTGAGCGAAAGGACGACAGTCTCGGGCAGACTCATAATGTCGGCAATCTTGCCTCCATCGGCACGCTCTTCCTCGGTGCCCTTGTACGTTCGAATACCGTTATTGTCCGCCTTACTAAACACGGCCTCCACAGCTTTGGCGTCCTTGGCGCTCATAAAGAGTTCGAGGTCGTCGAGCGATTCGGCGCGGATGGTGTCGGGTACGGGCGAGGCGATACCGCCTTGCTGCACGCCCACGTCGACGATGTCGCTCATATAGGTAGGCAGCGCCAGATCGGCGTTGCAGCTGATTACGATAAGCACGATAGCTGCGAACAGTGCCAGGACATGTTTTTTAAAGAGCTTGAGAATCCTCACTCGGCATCTCTCCTTTCTTGATTGCGGTCGATAATTTCGTTGGCACGTCTTAGAAGGCGCACCATCTCTTGGGTATCTGTTTCGCCGAGCTGCTCGAGGAAAGCCGCGGTGCGGTTCTCGAACTCCCGACGTTTGATTTCGAGATCCTGTCGGCCCTTGTCGGTCACCGTGACGTGTACGCGACGCCGGTCGGTTTTCGAATGCTCGCGCACGACCCAGCCCTTGGCTTCGAGAGCGCGTAGGATATTGGCAATGCGGGCGTTCGAGACCCAGGCGCGATCAGCGAGTTCGCTCGGCGTGAGCGAACCGCCAGCGAGCATAAGGGCGCGCATGACGGCCATCTCGCCGCTGAGAGCTTTGTCCACAAAGCGCGAAACGCGCTGGTGAATACCGCCAAACTCGGTAAGGAGCTGACGCCCAAGTTCACGGAAATCGGTATCTTCCACCGAAAACCCCTAACACTAGAAACTATTTTCGGTGGAAGATGATACCCCCATATGTGGGCCTCATACAGTGGGCAATATAAAGAGCGCATAAAGACTTAAAATCATTCAATTGCTGAAGCGTTTTAAAGAACTATCATGCACGCGGTTAGGCGAGGGGCTGTCATCACCATGACGACTGGGACTCATTTATCGCCACGTGCGATGCTCCAACTTCCCGCAAGGAGACACCTGAATCAAGGGGGTTGGAGTCATGGCATTTGACTTCACGGGCAAAACCGCGATCGTTACCGGTGGCACTCAGGGCATTGGCCTCGAGATTGCCAAGGGTATCGTTGCGGGCGGCGGACACGTCGCGCTCATCGCAAGGAACGCTGCTAAGGGCGAGGCCGCTGTGGCCGAGCTTGGCGAGGGCAACAAGTTCTACCAGCTCGATGTTGCCGATGCGCCCAAGGCGCGCGAGACCGTCGAGCAGATTTTCACCGATCTGCCGCAGACCAACATCCTGATTAACTGCGCTGGCGTCATCAGCACCAAGAAGTTCGACGAGATCGATGACACCGAGTGGCGTCGCACCATCGACATCAATCTCAACGGCACCTTCACAATGATGAACGCTGTGTACCCGCACTTTAAGGCGGCCCATGCCGGCACTATCGTCAACGTGAGCTCTGTTGCTGGCAAGATCGGCGGCGGCCTGCTCGGCACCGCGGCCTACGCGAGCTCCAAGGCCGGTGTCAACGGCCTGACCAAGGCAGTCGCCAAGGAGGGCGGCAAGTTCGGTGTCCGCTGCAACGCTGTATGCCCGTCGCTCACGTTGACCGATATGACCTCGATTCTCTCTGACGAGAACTCTCAGCGCATCATCAACGGTATTCCTCTGGGCCGCGCCGCCCAGGCCAGCGAGCCTGCGCAGATGGTGCTGTTCTTCGCTTCCGACCTCGCCAGCTTCGTGAACGGCGAGATCGGTGACTGCGACGGCGGCATCGTCCTGGACGGGTAATACCCCGCGGTGATCGTTTGGCGGCGACCCTGGCGACTCGGGGTTGTCGCCTTCTTTCTGATATAGGCGCGTGCGGCTTCGATTCGCATGCATCCAAAGGAGATATATATGAGTGAATCGACTGCGGTGGAGGCGCCGGCGGCAAAGGAGCCGTTTTTTAAGATGTCCTCCATCCCGGGTGCCAATATTTTGGTGCCGCTTTTGCTGGGCTGCCTGCTCAACACGCTATTCCCCGACCTGTTTAAGACGCTCGGCAGCTTTACGCTTGGCATGACCCAGCAGGGTGCAGGCCCGCTCGTGGGCGCCTTTTTGCTGATTGTCGGCACGACGATTTCGTTTAAGAGCGCTCCTGCCGCCGCTGCCCGCGGTGCCATCATCATTGCCGTCAAGCAAATCGTGGTCGTTGCCGTGTCGCTGCTCATCCTGTATGTGTTCAACGACAACCTGTTTGGCATCTCTGCCATGGTGATGCTGGCCGCTTGCACCGGCGCCAACAATGCTATGTACGCTGGTCTGATGGGCACCATGGGTAACGAGGCCGAGCGTGGCGCCGTCGCCATCACTACGCTGGTTGTCGGCCCTCCGGTCACGATGATCGTGCTCGGCGCTGCCGGTCAGGCTCCGATCGGTTGGTCGCTCGTGGGCGCCATCCTGCCGATCGTCGTCGGCATTATCCTGGGCAACCTGTTCCCCAGCTTTAAGAAGATGATGGCACCGGCACTTTCCGCCATCATCGTGCTCGTCTTCTTTGCCATGGGCTCGACCATGACCTTTGGCCAGCTCATTAATGGCGGTCTTCCCGGTATTCTGCTCGGCGTGATCTGCTCGGTGGTCTTTGCAATTCCCGTCATCGCGGTCGATAAGCTCACGGGCGGTACGGGTGTCGCAGGTGCGGCCATTTCGAGCTGCGCCGGAGCCAATGTGGCCACGCCTGCTGCCATGGCAAGCGTCAACGGGGCCATGTACGGCGGTGCGGTGCTCGCAACGGCCACGGCACAGGTTGCTGCCTGCGCAATCGTGACGGCTATTTTGACCCCGCTGGTCACCAGCTGGTGCTACAAGCATTTTGAGGGCCAGGGCAACAGCAAGGCAACGACCGACAAGGCCGCCGCAGCCGCCTAATGCCAAGCGGCAATCAAAGCTAAAAACTAGCTACGCCACAGGGCGGCCACGGGGGATACAGTGGCCGCCCTGCAGTTTCTGTAAGGTCTCTGGGACACTTTACCCTGCTAAAGCTGGCATAACAGCTAGAGCGAACGTCGTACAAAGGCAAGGAAAAATAACATACAAATCGGTGAACGGTAGTTGTTCGCGCTCGCATTTCCTGCGGATTTGTTAAAAACGTCCTTATGATATAAAAAAAGAAACATATAACAGCCCAGATGGAGAGGGTGGCTATGTTATCCTTCTCAGACGGGTGAAATCTTGGGTTTTGGGTTGCAGTTCCAAGGTGGACAAACGTTTTTCCCTGTACCAACGTGTGGTGAAGAACGGAAGAAGCCGGTAGTGCAAGCCGAAAACTCAAGAATTCAATAAGCAGCGGTGTGAGAGAGCGCCGCATTACACGTAACTAGGAGCGTGGTTACACAATGCAGGAGGCATGGGAAGGCTTCAAGGAAGGCATCTGGACGGGAGAGGTTGACGTCCGAGACTTCATCCAGAAGAACTACACCCCCTACGAGGGCGACGAGTCGTTCCTCGCCGGCCCGACCGAGCGTACCAAGGAGCTGTGGGGCGAGGTTCTCGACCTGCTGCTTAAGGAGCGCGAGCAGGGTGGTGTCCTCGATATGGACACCAAGACCGTCACGGGTATCGTGAGCCACCCCGCTGGCTACATCGATAACGCCCATCGCGAGAAGGAGACCATTGTTGGCCTCCAGACCGACAAGCCGCTCAAGCGCGCGCTGCACGTCAACGGTGGTATCCGCATCGCTTGCCAGGCTGCCAGCCAGCACGGCTACAAGGTCGACGAGAACGTTGTCGAGCGCTACACCTTCGAGCGCAAGACCCACAACGCCGGCGTCTTCGATGTCTACACCCCAGAGATGCGCGCCTGCCGTTCGGCCCACATCATCACCGGTCTGCCCGATGGCTATGGCCGCGGCCGCATCATCGGCGACTACCGTCGTGTTGCCCTGTACGGCGTCGACTACCTGATCAAGGACAAGGAGGCCCAGAAGGCTTCTACCCCGACGGTCATGACCGCCGACAACATCCGCGATCGCGAGGAGCTGCAGGAGCAGATCCGCGCCCTCGGCGAGCTCAAGATGATGGCCGAGACCTATGGTTTCGATATTTCCAACCCTGCTACCAACACGCAGGAGGCCATCCAGTGGATGTACTTCGCCTACCTCGCTGCCGTCAAGGAGCAGAACGGCGCCGCTATGTCCATCGGCCGTACCTCCACGTTCATTGACATCTACGCTGAGCGCGACCTTGCCAACGGCACCTTCACCGAGGAGCAGATCCAGGAGTTCGTGGATCACTTCATCATGAAGCTCCGCATGGTCAAGTTTGCCCGTACCCCCGAGTACCAGGCCCTGTTCACCGGCGATCCGCAGTGGGTCACCGAGTCCATCGGCGGCATGGGTGTTGACGGCCGTACGCTCGTTACCAAGATGAGCTACCGCTACCTGCACACGCTCGAGAACATGGGCACCAGCCCCGAGCCCAACATGACCGTTCTGTGGTCGACCCGTCTGCCCGAGAACTTCAAGAAGTTCTGCGCCAAGACTTCTGTCGCCAGCTCCTCGATCCAGTACGAGAACGACGACCTCATGCGCGTTTACCACGGCGACGACTACGGCATCGCCTGCTGCGTGTCCTCCATGCGCATCGGCAAGGAGATGCAGTTCTTCGGCGCCCGCGCCAACCTTGCCAAGTGCCTGCTCTACGCACTCAACGGCGGTGTTGACGAGGTCTCCAAGAAGCAGGTCGGCCCCAAGTATCGCGCCGTCGAGGGCGATACGCTCGATTACGACGACGTTGTGGCCAAGTACAACGACATGATGAAGTGGCTCGCTGGCGTGTACGTCAACTCGCTGAACATCATTCACTACATGCACGACAAGTATTGCTACGAGCGCATCCAGATGGCTCTGCACGACAAGCACGTGCACCGCTGGTTCGCTACGGGCATCGCTGGCCTTTCCGTCGTGGCTGACTCCCTGTCCGCCATCAAGTACGCTAAGGTTCACCCCGTCCGCGACGAGAATGGCATCATCGTCGACTTCGAGACCGAGGGCGAGTTCCCCAAGTACGGTAACGACGACGACCGCGTCGACCAGATCGCTCACGACGTTGTGCACCAGTTCATGGAGTACATCCGCATGAACGATACCTACCGCAATTCCGTGCCCACGACCTCGGTTCTGACCATTACCTCCAACGTCGTGTACGGTAAGAAGACCGGCTCCACGCCCGACGGCCGCAAGGCTGGCCAGCCGTTCGCCCCGGGTGCTAACCCCATGCACAAGCGCGATAGCCACGGCGCCATCGCTTCGCTGTCTTCGGTTTCCAAGCTCCCGTTCCGCGATGCTCAGGACGGCATCTCCAACACCTTCTCCATCATCCCGGGTGCGCTCGGCAAGGAGGACCAGGTGTTCTTTGGCGATATCGACCTTGATCAGCTGGGCGAGTAACTATTGTTAGTGCTATACTAACAATAACGATTACTGATTAGCGCGCCGGTTTCGGCCGGCGTCTATCAATCGAAGGAGACACATTATGAAGGTTTCTGAAGTTTCCGAGACTCAGGCCGATAACCTGGTCCACATGCTCGACGCTTACGCCGAGAAGGGTGGCCACCACCTGAACATCAACGTCTTCAACCGTGAGACGCTGCTTGACGCTCAGGCTCACCCCGAGAAGTACCCGCAGCTGACCATCCGCGTTTCCGGCTATGCCGTGAACTTCCACACGCTCACCAAGGAGCAGCAGGACGAGGTCATTTCGCGTACCTTCCACGACAAGTTCTAAAGGGGTTTAACTCCCGCAGGATCGCCGGGCCGCTTTGGGTTACTTTCCAAAACGTCCTCGGACATGCAAAGGGCTCCGCTGCGCGCTTCGCGCGGCGGAGCCCTTTGCGTCCTGCGGAAATGTTTTGGAAAGTAACACAAAGCGGCCCGGCGGGGGTCCTGTGTAGTCACCCTTTAGGCGGAACTCTCCTAATTATTTGGATGAGCCGTTTACTTACTTGTGCTGTTACCGTCTTCCCGCTGTTGTTGGGGTATGCTTTGTTCGTATGTAAACGTATGACATGTTGATGGGGGAGGGTGCTATGGCTCGCGAGGGTGCTCGTTCTAAGGATACGGCTAAGCCTGGCATCAAGGAAGTTGCAGCGGTGGCGGGGGTTTCGCCTACTACGGTATCTCGCGTGCTTAATAATCGCGGCTATATTAGCCAAGAGACCCGCGATAAGGTCCATGCCGCGATGAAGCGCATCAACTATACGCCCAACGATATCGCCCGTGCCATGCTCAACGGTCGCCTGAATCTTATCGGTATGATCGTCCCCTATGTCAGCAGTCCGTTTCATGCCCAAGTGGTTCAAGTCATTGAGCATACCCTGGCCGAAAACGGTTTTAAGATGCTGCTGTGCAATAGCGCCAATCGACCCGAGCTTGAGCGCTCTTATATCGACATGCTTCGACGCAATATGGTTGATGGCGTCATCGTCAACTCGCTTAATATCGGTGCCGAGGCGTATGCCGAGATGGGCTTGAGTCTGGTTGGTATCGACTGCGACCTTGGCGAAGCCTCTGTTCAGATTGCGAGCGACAGCTATAGCATCGGCGAACTTGCCACGCGTCGCCTGATCGATGACGGATGTTCACGCATCCTGTGCCTGCGCAGCAATAGCCGCATGCGCATGCCTGCCAATAAGCGTACCGATGCCTACCTCGATGTTGTTGAGCAGGCCGGTTTGCCCGCGCTTGTCCGTGAGGTCGAGTTCGTTAAGCCCGACGACGAAAAGAGCGCGGTCGTTGCGAAGATCCTCGATGAGAACCCCGATATTGACGGCATCTTTGCGGGAGACGACACGATGGCGGCTATCTGTCTTAACGTGATGAAGCAGCGCGGCTTGAGCGCTCCGGGCGATATTAAGGTCGTGGGCGCGGATGGTGCCCGCCGCACTATGACGTTTATGCCTGACTTAACAACCGTACGCCAAGATATCGATCGCATCGGAGAGCTCGCGGCGCAATCCATCATTGCTCTTATTAACGGCGAAAAGCCCGAATCGAATATCAAGCTCCCCGTTGAACTCATTGAGGGTAAAACCGCGTAGTTCATCCCGTGCCAAAAGAATTCCTCAAACACCTCTGATGACCGTTCGCCGGCATATGTCAACCGTTTGCCGACGACTGGAACTGCGAAAAGACGTATTGGTGTGAAAACGTTTGACATATGAAAACGATTGACATATCTTGCCATTGTACCGAGTTAGTATGTCGTGGAAAGGAAGTCTCGGATGCACAAGGTGTATTACCAGCCTGAGGGAATTTGGGTAGGCGACATCATGCCGTACGGCGAGGACGGCACGTTCTATCTCTATCATCAGCGTGACACGCGTAACCCCGAACCTTTCGGAGAGCCGTTTGGCTGGGCACTCGCTACGACCAAGGATTTCGTCAACTACAAGGACTTTGGCGAGAGCCTTGAGCGCGGCGGCGACGAGGAAGTCGATCAGTACATTTATGCCGGCACGGTGTTTAAGGTGGGCGACAAGTACCATGCGCTCTACACTGGTTGCAATCGCGATAAGGTCCGCGCACGTTTGATGAAGCAGGTTCTTCTTCACGCAACGAGCGACGACGCCGTCAAGTGGGAGAAGAACATCGCCGAGACGCTGCTTCCGCCCCAGGAGGGTTACGATGACCGCAACTGGCGCGATCCCTTTGTGCTTTGGGATGAGGAGAACGAAGAGTACATGCTCATCCTCGGCACGCGTGTGGGCGAGGACAAGCGTCTGATGACCGGCCGCCTGGTCAAGTTCACCTCCAAGGATCTGACCAACTGGGAGTTCCAGGGCGACTGGTGGAACCCGGGCCTGTACACCATGTTTGAGATGCCTGATCTCTTTAAGATGGGCGACTGGTGGTA
>CABUWD010000029.1 GCA_902495155.1 uncultured Collinsella sp. | reverse complement strand
TCGGCCTGCGAGGGCTTCTTCGGGCGCCTCAAGAACGAGTTCTTCCACTACAGGGACTGGGAGGGCGTGACGGCCGAGGAGTTCATGGGAAGGCTCGAGGCCTACCTCGTGTACTATCGTGAGGAGCGGATCAAGAAGTCCCTCGGGTGGCTGAGCCCGATGGAGTACCGCAGGAAGCTTGGATACGCCTAGGCGCGGTCCAAGAAATCGTCCGCACCCCCAATGCGGGCTTGAAGTGGGAGATTTTCCACTCTCGTTTCCTTTTGAATGATCCCTTCGTCCCTAAGGGATCATTTATTTGTGCGGGTTGTGGTTTTGTGACCTGCTGAAATTTAAGATACTGTACAACTGTACGTTAACTCATCTTCGTAGTATATTGCTACCCGCAAAACTCAGCACCATTGTGCCGCGAAGCACTAAAGCGCCTACGTACAATGGTTGTCGATAGTACGATTCGATTCAACGACAGGATGGATGGTCCAAGCGTGAGTCTCGGCAGCAAACTATCCAATGCAAAGGTGTCCTTTGCGATATTTAAGCGCGACATTAAGCGACTGCTTGTGAACCCCGTCGCCCTGGTGGTTACCCTAGGCGTGTGCGTTATTCCCTCGCTGTATGCCTGGTATAACATCGTGGCAAACTGGGATCCGTATGGAAACACCCAAGGCATCAAGATTGCTATCGCCAACAACGATCGAGGCACCCAAAACGACTTGGTGGGTGAGCTCAACGCTGGCGACAAAGTGGTCGACCAGCTCAAGGAGAATCATCAGTTGGGCTGGACGTTCGTCGACTCGACGGCCGATGCCAAGGAGGGCGTCGAGAGCGGCGAGTACTATGCCGCTATCGTGATTCCCAAGAACTTCTCGGATAACCTGGTTTCGATGCTCGACGGCAACTACCATCAGCCCAAGCTCACGTACTACGTCAATGAGAAGAAGAGCGCCATTGCGCCCAAGGTTACCGATACCGGTGCAAACACCATCGAGGAGCAGATCAACTCGGAATTTGTCTCTACGGTAGGCAAGACTGTTGCCGGTATCGCCAAGGATGCCGGTGTCGATTTAAAGGACAAGGCAACCCAGACTCAGGACTCGATGGCAAGTTCGGTGTCCGAGGCGTCCGACACCTTGGGCGAGGTGCGCGATTCGATTGGCGATATGAATGCCGCCATCGATAAGACGAGTGGCGCTATCGCCTCGGCTGATGCGGCACTTGCCGGCTTGCAAGGCCAGGCACCGTCGCTGACGCAGGCGATCTCCCAGGGCAACGACCTGCTGAGCGAAGCTCGCACCACGGCGGGCAACTCCATCACCTCGCTCTCCAAGGCGCTCTCGGAAGGCAGCCTTGCGCTCACCAAGACGTCGGCCTCTGCGAACGCTGCCATCGGCAAGCTGACGGGCGCGGTCACATCTACGACCACCCGTATCGACAACTCGCTCGAGTCTCTTCAAGCGACGATCGACCACAATAAGGCCGTTATCGGGCACTTGGAGATTCTCGCCAATGACACGTCGACAGGTTCCGAGGAAATTGACGCGCGCATTGTATCGACCATCGATTTGCTTCGAGAGCAGAATGAAAAGCTTCAGAGCATCAAGGACGGTCTGTCCGCGCAGTCGAGCGCCATGGCGAATGACGCAGCGGCTGTTTCGGGTGCCAGTGACGCTATCAATAACGCAATTCATACCGGTGCGACCAACCTTGGCCAAGCCCAGACGGACTTGGGCCAAAACGCGCTGCCGAAGGCCTCGAGCGCGCTCGACTCTTTTGCTGCCGTTTCGGGCGACCTGACCGGTATCGTCTCGGGTATGACACCTACACTTGCAAATGCGCGCGGCACGTTGGCGCAGCTTAGCGCTACGCTCGGCCAGGCCAAGACCACGCTGTCCCAGACCGATTCCTCGCTTGCCAAGGTCCAGGACAAGCTTGCAACCGCCGCCAATGACATCGCGGCGCTGCAGACCTCCGAGTCCATGGGCGAGCTGGCCGATCTGATGGGCGTCGATGTCAATGACGTGGCAGATTTCATGGCGTCTCCGGTTGAGTTGACGTCCAAGTCAATCTATCCGGTCAAGAGCTTTGGCTCGGGCATCGCTCCCTTCTACACCAATCTGGCGCTTTGGGTGGGCGGCTATGTGCTCATCGCCATTTACAAGCTCGAGGTCGACCGTGAAGGTGTTGGCAGCTTTACGGCGCGCCAAGGCTACTTTGGCCGCTGGTTGCTCATGGTGATCCTGGGCGCGTTGCAGGCCATCATCGTTACGGTAGGCGATCTGGTGATTGGCGTGCAGTGCGTCAGCCCGCTGCTGTTCGTGCTGGGCGGCATCGCCATTTCGTTCACCTACGTCAATATCATCTATGCGCTGTCCACCACGTTTAAGCATATCGGCAAGGCTATCGGCGTCATTCTCGTCATCGTGCAGATCCCGGGTTCGTCGGGCATGTACCCCATCGAGATGATGCCCGGCTTCTTCCAGTGGCTGCACCCGCTGCTGCCCTTTACCTACGGCATCAATCTGCTGCGCGAGACGGTCGGCGGCATGTATTCGTTCAACTACCTGTTTAACCTGTGCATTCTGGGCGTGTTCTTGATCGTGGCGCTCTTTATCGGCCTGCAGCTGCGTCCGCTGCTGCTCAACCTTAACCTGCTCTTTGATAAACAGCTCTCCACGACCGGTATGATGATTTGCGAGTCCAACGACCTGCCGCGCCAGCGCTACTCGCTGCGCACGGCCATGCGCGTCATGCTCGATTCCGATTCGTACCGTCGCGAACTGCTCGATCATGCGGTCGCCTTTGAACATCGCTACCCGTACTACATCAAGGGCGGTTTTGCCGCCGTGGTGGGCGTTCAGGTCCTGCTCTTTGTCCTGTCGACGGTTCTCGATATCGACAATAACGGCAAGATCATCCTGCTTGTCATTTGGATCATCTCGGTTATTGCCATCTGCGGCTGGCTTATCAATATCGAATATATCCGAGCGAGCCTCAATACCCAGATGCGCATCTCGGCGCTTTCGGATGAGGACCTGCGTCGCGAGATGCGCGAACACACGGCCGCCATTCCTGCCGCCCGTCACATGTTTGGCCTCAACGCCAGCGAGCGTGGTGCCAAGGGCGGCGATCAGTCCACGGGCCGCTTGCCGCATATCGGCTCGCACCATAAATCTCAGGGCAGCGACAGCACAGCCACAAATGATGGAGATACCACCGCGCTTGGCAAGCACTCCAAAGGAGGTGAGGCATAAATGAAGAACATCCTGCATCTGTTTAAGCGCGATGTCCAAAACGTGTCTCGCTCCGTGATCGGCTTGGTTGTCGTGATGGGCCTCATTATCGTACCGTGTCTGTACGCGTGGTTTAACATCGCCGGCAGCTGGGATCCGTACGGCAACACCGGCAATCTTAAGATCGCCGTGGTCAACACCGATGAGGGTTACGAGAGCGATTTGATCCCCGTCGAGGTTAACGTGGGCGAAAACGTGACCGCCACCCTACGCGGCAACGAGAGCTTCGATTGGGTTGTGCTCAACAATCGCGAAAAGGCTATCGAGGGCGTTAAGTCGGGCGCGTACTATGCTGCCGTCGTTATCCCCAAAACGTTTAGCGCTGACATGATGACGCTTTTCTCGACCGACGTGAAGCATGCCGATATCGAGTTCTACGAGAATCAGAAGGCCAACGCCATTGCGCAGATCGTGACCGAGAAGGGTTCGAGCGCCGTCCAGAGCCAGGTTAACAAAACTTTTACCGAGACCATTACGACGATCGGTCTTAAGACGGTGTCCAGCCTGCTCGATTACATGAGCACCGACCAGGTGGGTAACTTTATCGCCAACCTGTCCTCGACGCTCGGCGATTCGATTGAGGACCTGCGAGACGTTCGGGCAAATGCTTCGTCGCTGGCGGGCATTTTGAGCTCCACGTCCGATTCGCTGACGTCGGCGAGCGGCATGCTCAAGCAGACGGGCACGGTCGATGAGTCAACGAAGCAGCTGATGGAGCATGTCAAGAGCGGTATTAGCGATTCCAAGGAAGCGCTGAAGGACGCCAACGACGCCATCAATGCCGCGATTGACGGAAGCGCGGGCTCGTTTGACAACGTGTCCGCCGAGCTTGCGAAGGCATTTGATGCCGCGAATCAACATGTCGACCTTACAGTGTCCCAGCTCAACGATGCCGCGGCGGCGCTCAACACGCGTGCCGACGATATCGACGCCACGGCCGACCAGCTCCGCAGCTTTGCCGATCAGGTGACTGACGAAAAACTCCAGGACAGCCTCAAGTCTGTGGCAACATCGCTGAGCAGGATTGCTGTGGAGTATCGCAACAACGCTAAGGACTTGACGGCCACCGCGAAGTCTCTCTCTGACAGCATGGCAGAGGTTAATAAGTCGCGTGCCGAGGTCGATCAGGCAATCGCGGATGCCAAGGCTGGTATCTCGGGCGCCAAGACTGACTACGACTCTACGTTTTCGGCCAAGGCAAAGGAGCTCAAGAAGACCATCTCGGGCGTTTTGGATTCGCTGAACGGTATTTCGAACGATCTGGATAGTGCTGTTGCTGGCCTGACCGACGCATCCGGTTCGCTGGCAAAGGGCCTCTCCAAGGCTGCAAAGCTGGTCAACAAGGCTTCTGATCAGCTGGGCGAGGCGTCGGACAAGATCAGTGCGTTTAAGGACGAGCTCGACGGCGCCTTGATGTCGGATGACCTCGCTACGATCAAGACGATGATCGGCAATGATCCCGAGGGTCTGGCCGTGTCGCTTTCCGGCCCCGTCGCGCTCGATCGCAAGCCGGTCTATCCGATCCGCAACTACGGTTCGGCCATGGCACCGTTCTACACGATTCTGTCGCTCTGGGTGGGCTCGATTGTGCTGGCGGCCATGATGAAGGTCTCGGTTGACGATGAGCTTATCAACGAGCTCATCCCCGTGCGCCTGCACGAGATCTACCTGGGCCGCTACCTGTTCTTTGGCGGTCTGGCCCTGCTGCAGGCAACGCTCGTGTGTGCGGGCGACATCCTGTTCTTTGGCATCCAGTGCGACGACCCGCTGCAGTTTGTGCTGGCGGGCTGGGTCGCGAGTCTCGTGTTCTCCAATATCGTCTACACGCTTACGGTTTCGTTTGGCGATATCGGCAAGGCGCTCGCCGTCGTGCTGCTGGTCATGCAGGTCGGCGGTTCGGGCGGCACGTTCCCCATCGAGATGACCGGCCCCGTGTTCCAGGCGATCTATCCGTTCCTGCCGTTCACCCACGGCATCAACGCCATGCATGCCGCCATGGCCGGTGCGTACCACATGGAGTACTGGATTGAGCTAGGCATTCTGGCGAGCTATCTGATTCCGTCGCTGGCACTGGGCGTCGTCTTCCGCCGCCCGGTCATCAAAGCCAACGACTGGATCATCGAAAAACTGGAGTCAACCAAATTGATTTAGTTCAGCAACGTAAACGCCGTCGGAACATCGAGATCTTCTAACCCGATGCTTTAGCGTAGTGAATTGCACGGGCTGCTTGGTTGTTGCTACAGTAGCGGGGCGTGCCGGGGGTCCGGTGCGCCCTGCTTTTATTTGACCATGAGGCGGCACGCAGCCATGCGCGTGCGGACACCACGCCCAGATTGAGCGCGAGGATGCCCTATGGCCCAGCATGCCACTGACAATATCGAAATGATGCCCGATAGCCCTGTTGCTCGCGAGGACCTGGGCGCGGGCGGCACCTCCCGCGGCGCCGGCGCTCGCTCGCCGCTGTTCTGGAAAGTCCTGCTGCTTTCGGTGGCAGTCGTCTGGGGCTACTCCTTTACGACCATGAAGGACGCGCTCGACACCATTCCGGTGTTCGAACTGCTCTACGTGCGCTTTCTGCCTGCGGCGTTGGTCATGTTTTTCATCTTCCACAAGCGCATCATCGCGCACCTCAACGCCCGCAACCTTATCGTCGGACTTGGCATGGGCGCACTTATGTGGGCCGCCTACGCCCTGCAGACAGTCGGTCTGGCGCACACCACGGCGGGCAAGAATGCTTTTTTGACGGGCACGTATTGCATCGTTGTGCCGTTCGCGAGCTATTTTCTGAGCGGCGAAAAACTCACCCGCTATAACCTGGGCGCGGCGCTGCTGTGCTTGGCGGGCATTGGCTTGGTGGCGCTCGATAGCGTTGAATTCAACATCGGTGATGTCATTACGCTGGCGGGTGCGGTCTTTTTCGCCATCCAGATGGCGGTGACTGCCAAGTACGGTCGCAAAATGGACATCAACGTCATCACGTTTTGGATGTTTGTGGGCAACGGCGTGCTGAGCCTGGCAACGTCGCTGCTATTCGAGACCCAAGCGCCTCTGTCCGTGTGGACGCCGAGCTTTATCAGCGCGATGGCGTTTCTCTCGGTTGGTTGCACATGCGCGGCTCTGCTCATCCAAAACGTCGGCTTGGCGCATGTCTCGGCCTCGACGGGCTCACTGCTCCTTTCGATGGAGTCGCCTTCGGGCGTGCTGTTCTCGGTGCTGCTGATGGGGGAGGCGCTCACCTCGCGCCTGCTCGCCGGCTTCGCGCTCATCTTTCTTTCGATTATCTTGAGCGAGACGCATTTCGATTTCTTGCGCCGAAAATCACACCCGCAATTGTAAACAACTTGTTGCGCCGCCCTCCCAGGGCGGCATTTTTATGTCATGCCCTTACAGTTGTACCTTGCACTTTACGCTATCAAAGTGCGTGCTGCAAAAACGTTACTGGAGGGCTTCTATGGCATCAGCTCTGTCCGATTTTCAACCGCAACCAGCGCCCCAGGCCACCGCGGCGGCGCAGGCCGCTATCGGTGACGGTCTTGTCGCAGAAGCTCAGGCTTTTGCAGACGAGCTCGCTGCATGGCGACACGATCTACACCAGATGCCCGAGCTGGGTAACAATCTTCCGCAGACGTCTGCCTATATCCAGGCACGTCTGGACGAGATGGACATCCCCCATACCACGCTAGTCGACGGTTCCTGCGTCGTTGGCCTGATCGGTGCCGGTGCGGCCGCTCAGGGCAATGGCACGTGCAAGGACGAGCAGGCCGGAACGGTCGTCATGCTCCGAGGCGATATGGATGCCCTTCCCGTTGTCGAGGAATCCGGCGAGCCCTTTGCATCCACCAATGGCTGCATGCATGCTTGCGGTCACGATATGCACGCGACGGCCCTGCTTGGTGCGGCGCGCCTGCTCAAGGCCCGCGAGGCCGAGCTTGTGGAGGCCAACGCTACCGTCAAGTTGCTGTTCCAGCCGGGCGAGGAGACCTTTGAGGGAGCACGCGCTGCCATCGCCGACGGCTTGCTCGAGAACCCGCGCCCTCAGGCGGCCTTTGCCATGCATGTCAACAGCCAGTCGCCGCTTGGCCTGGTGCTCTACGGCAGCCCGGCGCTCTCGGGTGTGTACGGTTTCCGCATCACGCTCCAGGGCAAGGGCGGCCACGGTTCCAGCCCCGAGATCTGCATCGACCCCATCACGGCCGGCGTCCACGTGCACCTGGCGCTCCAGGAGCTTATCTCCCGCGAGGTGCCGGCGGCCAAGGAAGTCGCACTTACCGTTGGTAAGTTCGCCGGCGGCTTGGCGGCCAACGTCATCCCCGACACCTGCGTGCTCGAGGGAACGCTGCGCGGCTTTGATGTTGAGCTCATGGCTCACCTAAAGACCCGCATCGCGGAGGTCGTTAACGGCGTTGCTACGACCTATCGTACGCCGGCGACCATCGAGACGCTTTCGGATGTTCCGCCGCTTGTACTCGACAGCGATATGACTCAGGCGTCGCTTGGCTACGTGGGCGCAGTGCTGCCCAAGACGGCTTTCTTGCCGCTTTTCCATGCCATGGCGAGTGAGGACTTCGCGCTTATCTCGAGCAAGATCCCAAGTGCGTACTTTACCGTGGGCGCGGCCGTAACCGACACGGACGAACACTTTGCCCAGCACCATCCCAAGGCACGTTTTAACGATGCCGAGCTGCCGCTCGGTGCCGCGGCCTATACCGCCGTCGCTTTGGGCTATATCGCCGACCACCGGTAGCACCCAACCTTGCCTTTCAAGCCTGCGGGCATGGCCGTAAGGCCTATGCCCTTGTCTTTCAAGGCAATCTTGGGCACTACCGGCGCCCGGCGCAGGCTATTCGTTTGTCTAAAAGGAGCAGTATGCCCCAGCAGCGTAAGTTCTTCCCCGGCTGGCTCGTGGTGGCCTCCGGCTTCGTGATCATGGCCACGTGTTACACGATTTTCGTCAACTGCATGAGCCTGTTCCAGCCGCTGATCGTCAGCAACCTGGGTATTTCCCTTGCGCAGTACAACGTCTCCAATGCCATCTCCACCGTGGTGAGTGTCGTGGGTTCGCTCGTTATCGGTCATGTTGCCGATAAGGTGAGTGGCCGCGTATTGGGCTCGCTTACCGTTATCGCTACCTCGGCGGTGCTTGCCGGCATGAGCTTTGTCGGTGAGCTGTGGCAGGTCTACGTGCTCTTTGCCGTTTCGGGCTGCTTCGCTGTGGCCTCGACCCGTCTGCTCATTAGCCTTGTGACCGCCAACTGGTTTACCGCTAAACGCGGCCTTGCCATTTCCATCGCACTTTCGGGCTCGGGCTTTGGCGGAGCCATTCTCTCGCCGATCGTGAGCTCTCTTATCGTGAGTGTGGGCTGGCGCTCTGCGTTCCTGGTACTCGCTGCCGTCTGCATGGTGGCGGCACTGCCCATCACGGCCTACTCCTTCCGCACTAAGCCTTCCGAGATCGGCCTTAAGCCGCTCGGCGAGAACCCGGGCGATCCGTCCGTCTCGACGGCTGGCGATAAGGACGAGCACACGGCGCCCGAGGTTAGCGTCGGCTGGTCTCGTATCAAGAAGAGCCCGGCGTTTTGGCTGCTCGTCGTCGCCTTCCTCTTTATGGGTCTCGTTAACGGCGCCATCTTGCCCAACCAGGTCACCAACATGACGAGTGTTACCGTCAACGGCGCCAAGATCGTCACGGGCGGCCACGATCCCATGTGGGCAGGTACCGTGCTTTCGGCCTACATGGTCACCGTCGTTATCGCCAAGATTTCGCTCGGTGCGATCTATGACCGCTTTGGTCTGCGCTTTGGCAATATCCTTGGCTCCATTGCGTGCATTATCGCCTGCGTCGCCCTGTGCTTCCCCGCGACCGATCTTGGTCCCATCGTGGCTGCCGTGAGCTTTGGTATCGGAACGTGCATGGGCACCATCACGCCTACCATCGCCGCGTCCGAGCAGTTTGGCATGGCCGACCTCGGTAAGGTCACGGGCACCATTACCTCGCTCGAGATGGTCGGCGGCACCGTGGGCGCCATTGTCTCGGGCGTGCTGTTCGATGCCACGGGCTCCTTTGCGAGCACCTGGATCGTGTGCCTGGCGTGCTCCGTGGTCATGCTCGTGTTCCTGCTGGCATCCGAGCCCATCGCCGCCAAGCTGCGCGCGAGCGTGGCGGGGGAGTAGGTAGGCCAAAGCGCATCGCCGCTTGTCCGCTTCGTCCGCGGCGGCGCGTCTGGCCGAACGAGTCCCCATACCCTCGTTCGGTCAGGCGCGCCGCCGCGTTGCTGCTTTGTGCCGTATAATGTCCACTACCTATGACGCGATACAAAAGAAAGGTGTTTGCCCATGCAGGCACAGAAGGCGGAGGGAACCCGCGACCTTATCGGCGCCGAGATGCGCGCCTGGCAAAAGATGCAGCAGATTGCGGCCGGCGTGTTCGAGCCGTTTGGTTTTAAACCCATCGAGACGCCCGCGATCGAGCAGGTGGACGTGTTTGTCCATGGTATCGGCCAGTCGACCGACGTCGTGCGCAAGGAAATGTTCCGCGTGTTCAGCGGTGCCAACCTGGAGCGCGTCTTTACCGAGGGCACCGACACCAAACTCAAGCCCAAGCAGCGCCTGGCACTTCGCCCCGAGGGCACGGCCGGCGTGGTGCGCGCCGTCGTCGAGAACAATCTGGTGCCCCAGGGCTCCACGCCGTTTAAGGCTTACTACGCCGAGGCCATGTTCCGCGGCGAGCGTCCCCAGAAGGGCCGCCTGCGCCAGTTCCACCAGGTGGGCATCGAGTGGCTCGGCGCTCCCGATCCGGCGGCAGACGCCGAGTGCATCATCATGCTCATGGAGTTCTACAAGCGCCTGGGCTTCGATCTTTCCAAGCTTCGTCTGCTCATCAACTCGATGGGTGACGCCCAGTGCCGTCCGGCTTATCGCGAGCAGGTTAAGCAGTTCATCCTCGATCACGCCGACGAGATGTGCGATGAGTGCCGCGAGCGCGCCGAGCTCAACCCGCTGCGTGCCTTCGACTGCAAGAACGACCACTGCCGCGAGATCATGGCCGAGGCTCCGCTGATGGGTGACAACCTGTGCGATGAGTGCCGCGAGCACTACGAGCAGGTCAAGCGCTATCTGGATGCCGCCGGTATCGAGTATGTCGAGGATCCCACCTTGGTGCGCGGCCTGGACTACTACACCCGTACTGTCTTTGAGGTCGAGGCCCCTGGCGCCGGCGTCGGCTCCATCGGCGGCGGCGGCCGCTACGATGGCCTGGTCGAGCTCGAAGGTGGCAAGCCCACGGCGGGCGTCGGCTTTGCTGTCGGTTTTGAGCGCGCCCTGCTGGCCCTGCAGGCCTTTGGCAGCGATTTGGGTGCCGATGAGGCCCCGTGCGTCTATGTCGCCAACGCCGGCAAGGAGCTGCGTCAGAACGTCTTTGCCATTACGCAGGAGCTTCGCGCCGCAGGTATCGTGACCGAGGCCGACTATCAGGGTCGTTCGCTCAAGGCCCAGTTTAAGCAAGCCGATAAGGTAGGCGCCAAGCTCATCTTGGTCCTGGGTGGCGACGAGCTTGCCGCCGGCAAGGTCAAAGTGCGCGACATGCAGAGCCATGACGAGGTGCTCGCCGATCTGGACAACGTCGTCGAGGCGGTTCGCGAGCGCCTGTAGCGCATCTTTTTGAGCTTCGGGCCTGCTAACGTGCCCTGCTCATGGAGAGCGATTGTTACGGGGGTGTTTCGCTTTTATGCGGAATGCCCCCGTTTACGTATGCCGCCCACCGAGAAATACGACCATTTAGGGCAAAAACCTTTGCAATGCAGAAAATACTTTTGTGTGGTAAAGCGCAATCAGTGTCGAAAGTATTTCTCAAGCGCCTATAATGAATACCGCATGTTACGTGCATAGAAGGAGGAATGGGAGGAAACGTGGCTGAGAACCTAAGCAACCAGTCTGTACCCGAAGCCGCGGCGCGCGTCGCTGCCGTGGTCAACCGCCTCGTTAACCGAATCGGCTCGAATGCCGAGTCCAGGGAGCGTCTCGCCGAGATCGAGATCCCCGAGGAGCTGCGCGACAATCTGGCGCTGTTCTTGCGCCTGGAGCGCCGTGTGCTTAGCGAGTATGATCCCGAGATCGCGGACCTGTTCGACAAGATTTTGACAGCCGAGATTGTGGTCAATGCCGGCAACCCCGGTACCTGCGCTGCCGACGAAGCCGTCGACGAGCAGGGCGTGCCCACCGCCGACGAGCCCACTGCCGTGGCATTTCGTGAGGTCGTCGATTTGATCGACAGCCTGCCGCTCGATAAGCAGCAGGTCATCGTTCGCGCCTTTACGAGCTTTTTCCATCTGGCAAACCTGTCGGAGGAGAACTACCGTGTGGCGCAGCTGCGCGAGCGCGAGGCCGGTGCGTCGACCGATACCGAGGTCGATCCTGCCAACGAGCTTACCGTTGCCTATCACCAGCTGGTGAATGAGCTGGGTGTCGAGGGTGCCAACGAGCTGCTCGACAAGCTCGAGTTCCACCCTGTCTTTACCGCACATCCCACCGAGGCCCGTCGTAAGGCCGTCGAGGGCAAGATCCGCCGTATCTCCAACCTGCTGGAGGAGCGTCCGCGTCTGGGCGGCTCCGACCTGGTGGAGAACGAGCGCCATATGCTGCAGGAGATCGACGCCCTGGTGCGTACGAGCCCCATCGCGCTCAAGAAGCCCACGCCGGTCGAGGAAGCCGATACCATCATCGACATCTTCGATAACACGCTGTTCGACGTTATCCCCGTTATCTATCGTCGTTTTGACGATTGGGTGCTGGGCGACAAGGCCGGTACTGTGCCGCCGCTGTGCCCGGCGTTCTTCCATCCCGGCAGCTGGATCGGTTCCGACCGCGACGGTAACCCCAACGTCACCGCCAAGGTGAGCCGTGAGGTCGCCGCCAAGTACTTTACGCACATGGTGCTCAAGCTCGAGGACAAGTGCCGCCACATCGGCCGCAACCTCACGCTCGAGGCTACCTACAGCAAGCCGTCGGCCGAGCTCATTAACCTGTGGAACCATCAGGTCGAGATGAGCCCTCGTTACACGGCCCGCGCCGAGCTGATCTCCGAGCACGAGCCGCATCGCGCCGTCATGCTCGTCATGGCCGACCGTCTGAACGCCACCGTGCGCCGTATCACCGACACCATGTACCACAGCGCCGACGAGTTCCTGGATGACCTGCGCGTCGTCCAGCGTTCGCTGGCCGCCTGCGGTGCCGTCCGTGCTGCCTACGGCCCGGTCCAAACCATCATCTGGCAGGTCGAGTCCTTCGGCTTCCATATGGTCGAGATGGAGTTCCGTCAGCACTCCGTGGTGCATGCCCGCGCCCTTAAGGATATCCACGAGAACGGTATCCATGGCGACCTGCAGCCCATGACGCGCGAGGTCATCGATACCTTCCGCGCTATCGGCTCCATCCAAAAGCGCTACGGCAAGAAGATGGCGCACCGCTACATCATCTCGTTTACCAAGAGCGCTCAGCATGTGGCCGACGTCTTTGAGCTGGCGCACCTGTCCTTTGCACACGAGGAGGATGTCCCCGAGCTCGACGTGATCCCGTTGTTCGAGCAGCTCGAGGACCTCGAGGGCTGCGTCGACGTGCTCGATCAGATGCTTACGCTGCCCGTGGTGCAAAAGCGCCTTGCCCAGACCAACCGCCGCATGGAGGTCATGCTGGGCTATTCCGACTCTTCCAAGGATGCCGGTCCTACCACGGCCATGCTCGCGCTGCACTCCGCGCAGGAGCGCATCGCCAAGTGGGCAGAGAAGAACGATATCGACCTGGTGCTCATGCACGGTCGCGGCGGTGCCGTGGGCCGTGGCGGCGGCCCGGCCAACAAGGCCGTGCTGGCGCAGCCCAAGGGTTCGGTCAACTGCTTCTTTAAGCTTACCGAGCAGGGCGAAGTCATCTTTGCCCGTTACGGCAACCGCACGCTGGCTCAGCGCCATGTTGAGTCCGTTGCCGCCGCAACGCTTTTGCAGTCGGCCCCGAGTGTCGAGAAGACCAACACCGAGACCACGCAGAAGTTCTGGGATATGGCCGAGAAGCTCAACACTGCAAGCCACGAACGCTATCTGGACCTGCTGAACACCGAGGACTTTACACCGTGGTTCTCGACCGTGCCGCCGCTGACCGAGGTCGGTCTGCTGCCGATCGGCTCGCGTCCCGCCAAGCGCGGTCTGGGCGCCAAGTCGCTCGATGACCTGCGTACCATCCCGTGGATCTTCAGCTGGAGCCAGGCGCGCATTAACCTGGCCGCTTGGTACGGTCTGGGCACCGCCTGCGAGCAGCTTGGCGATCTTGACCAGCTCAAGGCTGCCTACCAGGAGTGGCCGTTCTTCCGCACCTTTATCGACAACATCGAGATGTCGATTGCTAAGACCGATCAGCGCATCGCCAAGATGTATCTGCATCTGGGCGACCGCGATGATCTGTCCAAGAAGGTCTTTACCGAGATGCAGCTCACCCGTAAGTGGGTCCTTGCCATCGTCGGTGATGAGTGGCCGCTGCAGCGTCGTCGCGTGCTCGGCTGCGCCGTTCGCGTGCGTAACCCCTACGTCGACGCTCTGTCCATCGCCCAGGTCCGCGCCCTTCGCGAGGTGCGCATGAATCAGGACGAGATGGCCGAGGAGAAGAAGGCCGAGTACATGAGCCTGATTCTTTCGACTGTGACCGGCGTCTCGGCAGGACTGCAGAACACGGGGTAAGCGATAGCCCTGTAGTCGTCCGGGCCCGCCATTAGTTTACTTTTAGGCACGTCCTCGGACATGCAAGAAGCCCTCGCTGCGCACTTCGTGCGGCGAGGGCTTCTTGCGTCCTGCGGAGTGTGCCTAAAAGTAAACTAATGGCGGGCCCTGCGATGTCCGGTCTTCAGTGGATTACTGCTGGGGGAATAATGGCGCGCTTCGCGCGTTTGGAAAGGGCTTCGTGCTGCGGAATGCATTCAGAGGGAAACCCATCGGGTCCCTTCGTCCTCGGTTTACGGCGGATCAGCCGCTGGGTGAGGGTGGTGCTTGGGGCGACGTGCAAAAAACGGAGTTTTCAGCAGCCAAAGATTGGTGCATAAGGCTATGGGTGACGTTCGCGGCTCCTGTTGATGCTTTTGCATGACGATTGGGCTTTGCCGATGTTCATATATGGCTGGTTTCTCGCCGCATGCCATCCAGATGGGACGAGCCATGGTAGCGCACACAGTCGTGGTGTAAGAAGCAAGGGAGGGCCATCGCCTAGAATCGTCAGTGCCTAGATATTCGACGAAAGGAAAGACGATGGCCCACAGCGACATTCTATCCCAGCCGGACCGGGGGCTCGGCCTCGACCGGCCCCAGACCGAGGCCCTGCTCGCGCTGTTCTCGCGGTGCGACGACCTGAGGGAGTTCGGCAGGGAGGTGATCCAGTCCGTGGTCAACGCCCTGATGGACTCCCAGGCGCAGGAGGCCTGCGGCGCGCCCCGCGGCTCCAGGTCGCCCGAGCGCGTCAACAGCAGGAACGGCTACCGCGGGAGGTCCCTGTCGACCTCCCTCGGCGACCTCGAGCTGCGGGTCCCCAAGCTGCGCGAGGGGACCTACTTCCCCGAGGGCATACTCGAGCGCTACACGCGCGTCGAGGCGTCCATGGTCGCGCTCGTGCGCGAGATGTACGTCGCGGGCGTGAGCACCCGCAAGGTCGGGCTCGTCGCCGAGGAGCTCGGCGTCTCCTCGCTGTCCAGCTCCGAGGTGTCGGCGCTGTGCGCCGGGCTGGACGAGGAGGCCGAGGCGTTCAGGACCCGGCCGATCGAGGGCGAGCACCCCTACGTGTGGCTCGACGCGACCTACATGAAGTGCAGGACCGGCGGGCGCTACGCGAGCGTCGCGCTCGTCACGGCGATCGGCATGTCGTCCTCCGGGCACAAGGAGTTCCTCGGCTGCGCCTGCTTCGACAGCGAGAGCGAGGCCGCCTGGTCCGAGTTCCTCGGCTCCCTCAGGGACAGGGGCCTGCGCGGCGTGAGGCTCGCGGTGTCCGACGCCCACGCGGGGCTCGTCGCCGCCGTCTCCAGGGTCCTGCCGGGCTGCTCCTGGCAGCGGTGCCTGACGCACCTCCAGCGCGACATCAGGGGCCACATCCACAGCCTCGCCGGCCAGACGCTCGCCGCCGACCTGGTCCGGGCGTGCGCGGGGCAGGCCGACGCCGACGTCGCCCGCGCGGCGTGGGACCTGGCGGCGCCCAGGGTGCGCGCCCTCTCCCGCGCGGCCGGCGACGTCTTCGAGAGCGCGAGGGAGGACGCGCTCGCCTTCATGTCCTTCCCCCGCGAGCACTGGCAGAAGATCAGGACGAACAACGTGCAGGAGCGCGCGAACCGCGAGATCAAGAGGAGGTACCGCTCGGTGCAGTCGTTCCCCTCCGAGGCGTCCATGATGCGGCTCGTGTGCGCGGTGCTCGCCGGAGAGGAGGGCAGGTGGGCCGCCCACCGGGTCGCCGCGCCCGAGTCGGCCGCCCGCGCGTCCGCCCCGGCCCCGGCTCCGGAACCGCTCGAGGGCGAGAGGCTCGAGGCGGTCAGGCTGGCCGCGCACGAGGTCATAAGGGAGGTCCTTGACCGCCACGGCGTGGCGGAATAGCCTTAGGCGCAAGGGGCGCTGACGCGGCCCTCCCTCTTACACCACAAAAATTCGCGCCATCCGAGCCATGAGGACTATCTACCTTTTGAAAGACTTTTGGCACCAAAATCTTATCCCGCGATGCTGAATACTCGCAAAAATGCACGCTCCGGAGAGCACTACCCTGTTACGGCTAGAAATCCATGCGCCATTTTATGCAATTAATTAACGCATTTATGCAAAATGGCTTACGTGCGTACGTCTCGGGGTAGATGATTGCCTCGGCGCTGCGTAAGTCATCCTGTCTATAGTGTCTTTGACAGGCGGCCGCGGTCCCGTTTGGGGTCGCGGCCGTTTTGTTGTGGGTCAAATATGAACGTTGTGTTAATGAGTCGGTGGACGGTGGTGTTTTTCGGTGAGCGGCGTATCCTTCCAACGGTTTATCTAGTGTGTCAGTTGAAAGGAAGAGGGCGCTCGTCATTGTTTGAATGTGAACTGCCGTTTGACCACAAGACGTTGCATCTGGAGCTCGAGGATAAGAACTTCGCGGGTGTGATGGAAGGTCATCAAAACGAGTTTAAGACCACGAAATCGCAGGAAGAGCTGCTAGAGGAGTCGCTTGCCAACCCTTATGGTTCGCCGTCGCTCGAGGAGCTTTGTGCTGGCAAGAAGGATATTGTCATTATTAGCTCCGATCATACGCGTCCCGTTCCCTCGCGTGTGACGATGCCTATTCTGCTGCATCACATCCATTCTGCTGCGCCCGAGGCTCGCGTGCGCATTTTGGTTGCTACGGGTATGCATCGTCCGTCGACGCATGAGGAACTCGTCAACAAGTACGGCGAGGAGATCGTTGCCAACGAGGAAATCGTTATGCACGTCGCGACTGACGACAGCATGATGAAAAAGATCGGCACCCTGCCTTCTGGTGGCGAGTGCATCATCAACAAGATTGCCGCCGATTGCGATCTGCTGCTTGCCGAGGGCTTTATTGAGCCGCACTTCTTTGCCGGTTTCTCTGGTAGCCGCAAGTCCGTCCTGCCTGGCATCGCCAGCTACAAGACCATCATGTACAACCACAACGGTCAGTTTGTGAATGATTCCCACTCGCGTGCCGGCAACCTGTGCCACAACCACGTGAGCGAGGACATGTTTGCTGCCGCCGAGATGGCTCACCTTGCCTTTGTGCTTAACGTGGTGCTCAACGGCAAGCACGAGGTCATCGGCTCCTTTGCCGGCGATATCCACAAGGCGCACGAGGCTGGCTGCGAGTTCGTGAAGAGCCTTGCCGGCGTTGAGCCCGTCGAGTGCGAGATTGCCATCACCACCAACGGCGGCTACCCGCTCGACCAGAACATCTACCAGGCCGTGAAGGGCATGTGCTCTGCCGAGGCCACGCTTCCCGAGGGCGGCGTGATCATCGACGTCGCCGGCTGTGCCGACGGTCACGGTGGCGAGGGCTTCTATCACAACATCGCCGACAATGATCCGGCAGAGTTTGAGCGCGCCTGCATCGACCGTCCTAAGGACGAGACCCTGCCCGACCAGTGGACGAGTCAGATCTTTGCCCGCATCCTGGCACATCACCCTGTGATCATGGTCACCGACCTGTGCGATCACCAGATGATCAAGGATATGCACATGACGCCGGTCAACACCCTCGATGAGGCGCTCAAGCTCGCCTTTGAGATGAAGGGTGCCGATGCCAAGGTGGCCGTCATTCCCGATGGCCTGGGCGTTGTCGTCGCTCAGCACTAGTACGCGGCCTAAACGAATCGTTTATAACCGACAAGAAAGATAAGGTTTTATGCTTACCAAACTCCTCTGCGAATTCGGCGCAACGGCCCTCATGATCATCTTTGGCGTGGGCGTGCACTGCGATACCGTGCTCAAGGGCACCAAGTATCAGGGCTCCGGTCACATGTTTGCCATCACCACCTGGTCTTTTGGCATCTCGGTCTGCCTGTTTGTCTTTGGCGGCGCCGTGTGCATGAACCCCGCCATGGTGCTTGCCCAGTGCATCGTAGGCCTGGTGCCGTGGAGCAGCTGCATCCCCTTCATGATTGCCGATATGCTCGGCGGCTTTGTGGGCGCCGTAATCGCTTGGCTTATGTATGCCGATGAGTTCAAGGCTTCCGAGGGCGTCGTCGACCCTATTGCCCAGCGCAACATCTTCTCGACCAACCCTACTACCGAGGGCACGAACTATGCTCGCAACTTCTTCTGCGAGGCCATCTGCACCTTTGTGTTCATCAGCGCCATCCTTGCTGCCGCTAGCCGCGCCGGCGAGAACGTTTTGATGCTCGCCATCTGCGTCGGTCTGATCGTTTGGGCTGTTGGCATGGGCATGGGCGGCATCACCGGCTTCGCCATGAACCAGGCTCGTGACCTTGGTCCTCGCATGGCCTATCAGGTGCTGCCGATTAAGAACAAGGCTGACAACAACTGGAAGTACGGCCTGCTCGTTCCTGGCATCGCACCGTTTATCGGTGCCGCTCTGGCCGCGCTGTTTGTGCACGGTTTCTTGGGCATGTTCTAGTCTGAGGCTACATAGTTGTCCGCTGGCCGCATGGGGTAACTTCCCAGCGCGTCCTCGGACATGAAAGAACCCCCGCTGCG
>CABUWD010000028.1 GCA_902495155.1 uncultured Collinsella sp. | reverse complement strand
TCCAAGATATCGCGGCACATGGTTACAAACTGCTGATCAGCTTTGCTCATTGACCCTCCTGTCAGTCGCCTATAAGCGATTTTTATTGTAGCCCAGGCGCGCAGTGTCGGATTGGACACTAGGGTAGGCACACGCAATGCACGGTAGCACGGCTCTGCATTCGCAAGCGGAACACCTTTGCCTTTTTCTGACATATGCCAAAAATAGCTTGTACGCTTCCGCATGCGCGCTATCCTATTACTGACATATGTCAGATTTGGAGAGTGTATGGCAGGAAGACGCGAAAAATTGCGCCGTGTTGGGATCATCCCCGAATATCGCGGTTTTACCCCCGATGGCCTGGCGAGCGGAGACGCTATCGATATGACAGTCGACGAGCTCGAGGTCCTGCGCCTATGCGACCTGGAAGGCCTCAATCAGGAGGAAGTCGCCCAGTGCA
This sequence comes from uncultured Collinsella sp., assembly GCA_902495155.1. Taxonomy (GTDB): domain Bacteria; phylum Actinomycetota; class Coriobacteriia; order Coriobacteriales; family Coriobacteriaceae; genus Collinsella. Next base: position 18,467 of record CABUWD010000028.1, on the reverse strand, counting down.
TGGGTATTGCCCGCGCCACGGTGGCGGCAATCTGCAGCCGCGCGCATCGCAAGGTGGCAAACGCGCTGGTCAATGGACGGGCGATCGTCATCGAAGGCGGAAACATCGCGTACTCCCCCATCACCACGACAACGGCCGCATGGCCAGCAAAGGAGGTCGACACCATGAGGGTGGCAACCACGTACGACAACGGCAACATCTTTATGCACTTTGGCCGCAGCGAGCAGTTCAAGATCTACGACATTGAGGACGGCAAGGTGCTCAACGAGCAGGTCGTGGGCACCGGCGGCACCGGTCACGGCGCCCTAGCGGGTCTGCTCGCCAACGGCGGCGTGGACGCGCTCATCTGCGGCGGTATCGGCGGTGGCGCTATCAACGCGCTTGCACAAGCCGGCATCACGGTATACGCAGGTGCCCAGGGCAACTGCGACACTTGCGTCGAGGCACTTATCGCCGGCACGCTCGCACAGAACGGCGAGGCCACCTGCGACTGCCATGGACATGATCACGAGCACATCCACGAGCATGGCGAGTCCTGCGGCTGCCACGGTCACCACGACCATGACGGGCACGAAGGCTGCGGCTGTCACTAGCGGCAAGCACCTCGTCGAGAACGCGCTTCCACGCGTGCGACAACCAGCGAACAACCAGCGAACAACCAGCGAACAACCAGCGAACAAACGGCGAACAAACGGCGAACAAACGGCGAACAAACGGCGAACAAACGGCGAAGGCCGCCTGGAATACCATCCAGGCGGCCTTCGTCATACACGACTCAACTAGTCGTTACTTCTTGTTGCGCATCTGCGCTTCCATCTGGCGCAGCAGGTCCATATCGGACTTGGGGCCGCCCGTTCCCAGGCCACCCATACCGCCCAGACCCATGGCATCTAGGCCGGGAATATTGGGCATGCGCATCTTTTTGCCCTTCTTACCCTTCTTGCCCTTCTTGCCGCCGGCCTGCGCCTGATTGGCCATCGTGCGCATGCGGCCCATCATCTTGTTCATCTCGCCCCACTGCTTCATAAGGCTATTGACCTCGGTGGGGGTCACGCCGGCGCCCTTGGCAATGCGGGCACGGCGCTGGCCATTAATGATGGAGGGACGCAGACGCTCCTCCTTGGTCATCGACATGATAATGGCCTCGTTCTTATCGAAGATGCCCTCGTCCAGGTTGCCACCCATCTGGTTGAGCGCACGCTGGCCGCCGGGGAGCATGCCCAGGATGCCCTTCATGCCGCCCATCTTCTTGACGGCCTTCATCTGGTCGAGCATGTCGTTCATGGTGAAGCCCTCGCGCAGCATTCGCTCGGCAGCCTCGAGCTGCTCGGCGTCGGCCGCCTCCTGGGCCTTCTCGATAATGCCGACAACGTCGCCCATGCCAAGAATGCGCTTGGCCATACGATCGGGATAGAACGGCTCCAGCGAATCGGGCTTCTCGCCCATGCTCACGAACTTGATGGGCTTGCCGGTCACCTGGCGCACGGAAAGCGCGCCGCCGCCACGGGCATCGCCGTCGAGCTTGGAGATGATCACGCCGTCAAAGTCGGTGCGCTCGGCGAAGGTCGAGACGACGTTGACAATATCCTGGCCGGTCATGGCATCGACGACTATCAGCACCTGATCGGGCTTGACGGCCTTCTTGATGTCCACGGCCTCCTGCATCATCTGCTCGTCGATCTGCAGACGACCGGCGGTATCGACGATGACCACGTCGCGCAGGTGGTCGACGGCCTCCTGGATGGCGCCCTTGGCGATATCGACCGGGTGCTCGCCGTCACCGCGGAAGACCGGCACGCCGATCTCTCCGCCAAGCGTGGCCAGCTGGTCGGCAGCGGCAGGACGATAGACGTCGCACGCGGCGAGTAGCGGTGAGCGACCCTGCTTCTTGAGCAGATAAGCCAGCTTTACGGCTGCCGTAGTCTTACCGGAGCCCTGCAGGCCCACGAGCATGATGACATTGGGGATGCAGTTGCTAAAGACGAGCTTGCTCTCGGTGGAACCGAGCATCTCGGTGAGCTCGTCGAGCACGATCTTGACGACGTTTTGCGCCGGTGACAGCGACTCCATGACCTCGGCGGTCATGCAGCGCTCCTTGGTCTTGGCGACAAACTCCTTGACGACCTTAAAGTTGACGTCGGCCTCGAGCAACGCCATGCGAATGTCGCGCATGGCAGAGGTGATATCGGCCTCGGTCAGCTTACCCTTGCCGCGCAGGCGGTCAAATGTGTCGTTGAGGCGATCGCTCAGGGAATCAAACACTAGTCACTCCTTAATTGGACTCGCCCACCAGGGCGCGGCAGAAATCTTTGGCATTGAACTCCTGCAGGTCATCGACCTGCTCGCCCACGCCCACGCGCAGGATCGGGAGCTTGAGTTTCTCGGCCACGGCCATGGCGATACCGCCCTTAGCCGTGCCGTCGAGCTTAGTCATGATAATACCGTCCAGGCCCAGCGCCTCGTTAAACTCGAGCGCCTGGTTCAGACCGTTTTGGCCCGTCGCGGCGTCAATCACAAGCACGACCGAAACCGGCATGGGACCGGCGGCCATATTGGCGGCGCGCTTACGGGTCACATTGACCACCTTGGCGAGCTCGCGCATGAGCTCAGGGCTCGTGTGCAGACGGCCGGCGGTATCGATGAGCACCAGGTCACTGCCGCGCTTATCGGCCTCGTCGAGCACGTCATAGCACACGCTCGCCGGATCGGAGCCGCGGTCACGCTTGATAACCGGTACGCCGGCACGCTGCCCCCACACATCGAGCTGCTCGATGGCGGCGGCGCGGAAGGTGTCGGCCGAACCGATCACCACGTTCTTGCCGCGGGCAGCCATGGCGCTCGCGATCTTACCGACCGTCGTGGTCTTGCCGGCACCGTTAATGCCCACAAACAGCACGCAGCTCGGCGTATCGGAAAACGGATCTCGCTCGATGGGCACAAAGTGCTGCTCAAGCTGCTCGGCCAGGGCACGGCGAAGCTGCGGAGCGGTCTTGAGGTTCTTCTTGGCCGCGGCATCGCGCAGGTCATCGGAGACCTTGATAGCGACCTCGGCGCCCATGTCACCCATGACGAGGGTGTCCTCCAGGTCCTCCCAAAAATCCTCGTCGACCTCGCCGCCAAAGTAGAAGACCTCGTTGAGGGCCTCGCGGCTGCGCTCAAGTCCGCGCGAGAGAGCATCGAAGAATCCCATTATGCATTCACGACCTTTCCGGTTTCGCGATCGAGTTTTTGCGAGACGACGCGACTGACGCCGTCGGCTTGCATCGAGACGCCATAGAGGACGTCAGCGTCCTCCATAGTACGGCGCTGATGCGAGATAACCAAGAGCTGCGTATCGGAACGCAACACATCGAGCGCGCCGATGAGCTTGGACAGGTTGGCGTCATCGAGCGCCGCCTCGACCTCGTCCAGCACATAGAACGGCACCGTGCGCGTGCGATACACGGCAAAGAGCAGGGCGAGCGCCGTCAGGCTCTTCTCGCCGCCCGACATGAGCATCATCTTGGTGATGCGCTTGCCGCGCGGCTGCGCCACGACCTCGATACCCGTCTCGGCAGGATGCTCGGGATCGGTCATCTCCAGATGAGCCTGGCCGCCCGGGAAGAGCATAGCGAAGATCTCGCGGAAGTTCGCGTCGACCTTCTCAAACGTCACCAGGAACGCCTTGCGCATCTTGCGGTCGATGGCCACCGTGATCTTGGTGAGCGCCTTGCGCGCGCTCTCCAGATCGGCCAGCTGCTCCTCGATGTAGTCGGCGCGGCGCTTGAGCTGCTCGTACTCCTCCATGGCAACTTGGTTAACGGGACCAAGGTTGTTGATCTGGCGCACAAGCTGGTTGAGCTCGCGCTCGGCGGCGTCGCGGTCGGTGGGAGCCGGAAGCATGAGCGCTTCCTCGAGCACCGTGGTGCCATCGGCGGTAATGGCCTTAATGGCGGCCTCTACCTGCACCTCGAGCTTACCACGCGCGACCTTGAACTCGTTTTGCGTGGCGGAGGCGGTATCGACCCGCTCCTTAGCGCGGGCAACCTCCGCCTTGGCATCCTCGATGGTCTTCTTGAGCGAAGCGGAGTCCGCCTCCTCCAGAGAGGCCTGGTCACGCAAGCGCGCTGCCCAATCCGATGCGCGCTCCAGCAGGGCCGAATAGCGCTCGTGCATGGGGTCGACGCGCAGGCGCAGCAGCTCGAGCGAGCGCGAGGCCTGGCGTGTTCCGCGTATACGACGGTCGATGCCCTCAAGACGATGCTCCAGGTCGGGCACGCGACCCTTAAGCGAACGCAGGCGCTCGCTCGTCTGGGCTAGGCGAACCTTGGCGTCGGCGAGCTTGCCGGCGGCCTCGGAATCGTCACGGCGAACGCGGTCGAGTTCGTCGTTGGCCTCGGCAATCTGCAAGCTCAGATCGCTTGCCTGCGCGCGGGCCTCGTCACGCGAACGGGTGAGCTCATCAACCCGCGGGCGCGCAGCGCGAACGGCTTCGGAGGCCTGCTCGCGACGCTTGGAGATGCGCACGCGCTCGACCTCGGCATTGTTGGCGCTTTGCTCCAGACGGCCGATCTCGGAGAGCAGCGAGCGGCGCTCGCCCTCAAGACGGGCGATCTCGCCGGCGGCATCGTCCTCAGCGGCACGCGCTTCCTCAACGGCCGCGTTGGCCTCGACGACCCGATCCGACACATGCTCAAACACAGCGGCCAAATCGGGCTCAAGCCCCTCCAGCTCGCGAATGCGACGCTTACGCTCCAGAGCACCCGACGCCTCGCCGGCATCGAGGCCCACACGCACCAGGCCGCCGCAGGCGACGCGGGCGCCATCGGGGGTCACGTAAGTCACGCCGTCAACGACCGGCGCCGAAAGCGCGGCAGAAAGATCGTCCACGACGTAATAGCCGCCGAGCAGCGCCTCGACGACGGGTCCGTAGCCTGCGCGCACGGACAGACGATCAACCAGACGGGTACCGGAGGCGCCCACAGCGGCGGTAGAGCCGCTCACGCCGCGCGCCACCAGCAGTGCCTCGCCCGAGGCCTTATTTTGGTCCAGAGCCGCACGACCGGCACGCTCAAGCGTGGCGGCGTCATCAAACAAAAGAGCATCGATATCGCCGGCAAGCAGCTGCTCGACCAGGCCTTCGAGCTCACGAGGAGCCTCGAGCACGTCGCCCAAACGACCCGAGACATCATCGCCCAGCGCACCCATCAGACGGCTCACGAGCGGCGAGCTGTCGGCCATGCGGGCATCGAGTTTCTTTTGGCTGGCAAGCTCCGAGCGCACCTCGGATAACTTGTTGCGTGCCTCGCTCTCGCGGGCACGCAGGTCCTTCAGGGCCGCGCGTGCCGTCTCGGTGGCCTCACGCGCATCAACCTGAGCCTGGCGCGCTTCCTCAAGAGCGCCCTCAAGCTCCTCGGCGCGGTTGCGACGGCTCTCGAGCGAGGCCGTGACCTCCTCGAGCTGCTCGTCAATCTGCTCCAGGCGCGAGGCATACATGTTGTCCTCGACCTCGGCATTGCTCAAGGAATCCTTCACCTTGGCGAGCTCAAGCGCGGCGTTATCAGCCACACGCTGCACATCGCGCTGCTCACGCGTAAGCTGCGAAATCTGATTGTCGAGCGCCACGCGCCGCTCGTGGAGCTCAGCGGCGGCAGGACCAGCGGCGTCAACGTCCTCCTGGGCCTGCATATGCGCACCGGTCACTTCCTCAAGCTGCGCACGCGCGTCCTCGAGCTCCTCGACCACGCGACGACGCTGATGCTCGGAGCTCGAAATCTGACCGCGCATGTCAGACAGGCGCGACACCATGTTGTGGCCCTTTTCCTCGAGCAGGCGCATGTCGGAGTTAATGCGACCGACCACATCTTGCATATGACGGCGCTGCTCGCCCAGGTCGCCCACAAACAGGCCCTTTTCCTCGAGCATGACCTGAAGCTTCTCGAGCTCGCGCTCCTTTTCGTCCAAGCGGTACTGCGCAAGCTCCAGCTCGGCAGCACCTTCCTTGGAGCGGCTCTCCAGGTCGTTCCACTGCGACTGCAGCGAACGAAGCTCATCGACAGCCAGCATCTGCGTAAGCTCGTTCGCGCGCGAGGACAGCTCTTTGTACTTGCGCGCGCGATCGACCTGACGCTCCAGCGGTCGCAGCTGACGGGCGATTTCCTTATTGATGTCGCGGGCACGCGTCAGGTGCTCGTCCATCGACTTAATCTTTTTGAGCGCACGCTCCTTGCGGCGCTTGTGCTTGGAAATGCCGGCGGCCTCCTCGATAAGGGCGCGGCGCTCCTCGGGGCGGCTCTGCAAAATGGCGTCGAGCTTGCCCTGGCTGATAATGGAATGCGTATCCTTGCCCAGGCCCGAATCGTGCAGGATATCCTGAATGTCCATCAGACGGCACGGACTCGAGTTGATGAGGTACTCGCTTTCGCCCGAGCGATACATGCGACGGGTGATGGCGACCTCGTCAAAATCGACGGGCAGCATATGGTCCGAGTTATCGAGCACCAGCGTGACCTCGGCGACACCCACCGGCTTGCGAGCCGACGAGCCCGAGAAGATGACATCCTCCATGGCCTGGCCGCGCAGCTGCTTGGCGCTCTGCTCGCCCAGGACCCACAGGATGGAGTCGGAGATGTTCGATTTTCCCGAGCCGTTGGGACCGACGATGACGGTCAGGCCCGGCTCAAACGTCATATGGGCACGGTCGGCAAACGACTTGAACCCTTTGAGCGTGAGGGACTTGAGATACACGGTTCCTCGCTTACACGTGCTTCTTATTCAGAATCACGCCGTTGGTGGTGTAACCCATGCGGTCGAGCGCTTCGAGCGCGGCGGCTCCCTCGGCTTCCTTCTTTGAGGAGCCGGAGCCGCGACCCTGACGAATACCATCGATCAAAACCACGGCGGTAAAGGTGGGCGCATGCGCCGGGCCCTCGGAGCCAACGAGCTTGTACGCCGGGGGCTCGTGACCGTCGGCTTGCACACACTCCTGCAAAAACGACTTGGGGTTCGCAGGATGCTCGGCACGCTCGGAAGCCAAATGCGGCTTAAGTGTACGGTGAATGAACTCCGCCGCCGCATCCCAGCCGGCATCCAGGTACAGCGCGCCCACGAGCGACTCATAGACGTTCTCGAGGGCCGAATGCAGGCCGCGCGCACCGGTACCGGTCTCGGAGGCACCAAAGATGATGATGTCGTCGATGCCCAGCTCGTGAGAAACCTCGGACAGCGTAGCGCCCGAGACAAGCGACACCTTCAAGCGCGTGAGCTTGCCCTCGTCAAACTCCGGATAGGACTCAAACAGGGAGCGTGCGACCACAGCGCCCAAAATGGAATCGCCCAAGAACTCAAGGCGCTCATAGCTGGCAGAAACCGGCTGGCCCTCGACTGCCGAGGGATGCGTAAGCGCCGCGCGCAGCAGCACCTTATTGTTGAACTCGTGGCCCAGGATTTCCTGGGCGCGCGTAAGTCGGTCGGATAAAGCCAAGACTTAGGCCTCCTTGGCAGCTTCGATAGCGTCGACGGCGTCGGCGACAGAGTTGAGCGAGAGCAGGGTCTCGTCATCGATCTCGAGGTTGAACTCGTCCTCGATGGCCGTAACCAGCTGCAGACGCTCGAGCGAATTGGCATCGAGGTCGTCAAAAGTGGTCTCATCGCTAATTTCGGCAACATCGACGCCCAGAACGTCAGCAGCGACCTCGGCGATCTTGTCGAAGATTTCGGAGCGGTCCATAGCGCTTCCTCTCATAGTGCATGAATACCAAAAGAATGGTACCGCCCGGGCGGTACCAAGACACGGTTCTGATTCTACCCCACGACGTGCACCGCGAAGCACATAACAGCGCTCTAACTCGCTCTTATAAAACGATACCGTCCATAGAGTTGGCGACATTCTCGACCAGCCCGGCGCGCACGGCTTCGGCCGCCGCAAGCGTACCGTTTTTGACAGCCTCGACCGAGGTGGCACCATGGCCGATCAGGACCACGCCGCGCAGGCCCAAAAGAATCGCGCCGCCCTTGGCGTCGCCCGAAAGTTTGGCTTTAATCTCGCGCATCTGCTTTTTGATGAGCAGCGCGGCAATCTTGGTGCCGAGCGAAGACATAAAGACACCCTTGAGCTCCTGCAGCAAAAACTTGGCAGCGCCCTCGGTGGCCTTGAGCGCAATATTGCCCGACATACCATCGGCAACGACGACATCGAAGTTGCCTGAGGTGAGGTCGGTGCCCTCGCAGTTACCAACAAAGCCGGGAACGGCGGCCTTCATAGCAGGGAAACAGGCCTTGGTAAAGTTAGAACCCTTCTCGTCCTCGGTGCCGTTAGCAAGCAGGCCCACGCGGGGATGCTCGATTCCCAGGACGACGCGGGCATAGGCGCTACCCATCTGGGCAAAGCGCACCATGTCATCGACCTCGACATCGGGGTTGGCGCCCATATCGCACAGCACCGTCAGACCGCCAGCGCGATTGGGCAGCGCATTGGTCAGACAGGGGCGCACCGGCTGCTTTTTGCCTTCGGCCTGATACCTAAACGGCGTCACGTAGGCGGTGGCAGCTGCGGTCATGGCGCCAGTGGAGCCGGCGGAGAAGAACGCATCCGCGTTGCCCTTCTTAATGGCGCGGCAAGAAAGCACGATCGACGACTTACGCTTGGTCATCACGGCGCGAATGGGATCGTCATCCATGGCGATAACGTCAGGTGCCTCAAGGGCCTCAACACGTGCATGGGAAGCTGCAAAGGGATTGACGATTTCGGCCGGGCCAGCCGCCAAGACCTCGATATCGGGATCGGCGGCAAGCGCAGCCTCGATACCATCGAGAACAACCTGAGGTTTCTCGTCTCCGCCCACAACGTCTACACAAACGCGAACGTTACTCATATACATGCTCCTTATACAAAAATGGCCGACTCATTGAGCCGGCCATTGTGGTTCCATTTGGAACGGCATCGCATCCAGAGTATACCGTTACTCGGTAACGATAACCTCGCGGTCCTTGTAGAAACCGCAGCTGGGGCACACGTGGTGCGGAAGCTTGACAGCGCCGCAACGGGGGCACGTGGACTGAGCCGCAGCCGAGATCTTCATGTTGGCGGAACGACGGGTGTGAGTGCGGATACGACCCTGCTTTTGTTTAGGTACGGGCATAGTGACCTTCCTTATGAACTATCCAGTGTGGCGATTACGCGCAAGTAGCGATACTACCACAGTTTTACTCATCAAGCTTGAGATTCTTCAATGCTGCAAATGGATTTTCCGTGGCAGCGGCCCATTCTGCCTCTGCCTGGGCGGCGCAATCGCATTGCTCGACGTTGAGATTGCAACCGCAGGTGGGGCACAGACCACGGCAATCGGGCTTGCAGAGCACCACAAACGGCGTGTCCATGACGACCGCGTCGTTGATGGGCTCACCCAGATCGACGATGCGGTCCTCACACAGGAGCTCGTAGCCGTCCTCGTAGGCCTCGGGATCCTCGGGCTCCTCAAAGAGGTAGAACTCCTCGATCTCGCCGGCGATATCAAACGAGGCGGGCTCCAGGCAACGGTCGCACTCGCCGGTGGCGTGCGCGCGGACCATGCCCGTGAGCAAGACACCGGTACCGACATTGGTAAAGACAACGTCGTAGTCGATGCCGTCCTGAAGCTGGTACTCCTTCTCGCCCACCGTGTAGGTGGCGACATCGACCTTACCGGTCAGCGGATACGAATCTCCAGGAAACTCGAGCTGCTCGGAAAGATCGACGGTAACGCTCGGAAACTCAGCCATTACCACTGACCATTCTGTTGGGCGGCACCCTCGTTGAGCTGCTGACGGCAACGGGTAACGGTGCCAGTCAGGCTCTTGAGGTTCTCCTCCAGGTGCGTAAAGACCTGCTCCGCGTAGTCCTCGGCAGCATAACGTGTCTCGCGCTCGTACTGCTGGGCACGATCGCGGATGTCGTCGGCCTGCTGCTGCGCAAGGCGGACGATCTCCTGCTCACCGGCAATGGTGAGGGCCTGCTGCTGAGCGTCGGCGATGATGGAATCAGCCTGAGCGGCGGCGGAAGCCATAAGCTCCTCGCGCTCCTTAAGGATACGGCGGGACTTCTGCCACTCCTCGGGATAGCTCATGCGGATCTCGTCGAGGATATTGAAGAACACGTCGGCGTCGATGACCTTGAACTGAGCGTTCTTGCCGAAAGGCGGCTTGGCTTCCTCGATCAGCCCTTCGAGCTCATCGACCAAGCTGACGATCCTATCGCCAGGAAAATTCTCGCCCGGCATCCGGTCTCCTTTCATAGGTAACATATCATCGTGCTAGTTTACCACATGCCACCAGGCAATAAAAAACGTCACGAAAAGCGATGTCTGAGCGCTTCGACCACGTTGGGCGGCACAAACGTCGATACATCGCTGCCGAGCGAGGCGATCTGGCGAACGACCGAGCTCGAGATGTAACCGTACTGCGGAGCACTCATGACAAAGATGGACTCCTGCTCGCTATCCAAGCGATAATTGAGGTCGGCCTGCTGCAGCTCATACTCAAAGTCGGTCATGGCGCGCAGGCCCTTGACCACGGCCCCCGCCCCCTGCTCACGAGCGAAGTCGACCAAGAGGCCGGTAAAGGGCAGGACTTCGACGCCGTCGATATTACCGAGCGCCTCGCGGGCCAGCGCCACGCGCTCATCGAGCATAAACGTGGTGCCCACACCGTTTTTACCCTGCGACTCTGCAACAGCGACGATCACGCTGGGAAAGATGCGGCGGGCGCGGCGGATCACATCGATATGGCCAAACGTGATGGGATCGAAGGTGCCCGGGACGATCACGCGGTTGATGGTGTCACTCATGAGCATCCTCCTGAAACGTCGTGGCATCGTTGTTGTCAGCATCGGTGCCGGCGCTATCGCCCTCACCGTCGTCATCGCCGACCCAACGAAGCAGGTCGACCGAGGTAATGCCGTAGCGCTTTTCACGTACAGTCTCAAAGCCTGCCGGATGCGCGCCCGCATCGGCGACGGCATGCTCAAACAGGGCAAAGGCCCCGGGCGTCAGCAGTCCCTGCTGAGAAAGATTTTGCAGCAGTTCCTCGACCGGCTCGGCACCAAAAGCATAGGGCGGGTCGAGCAGGACCAAATCAAAGGGGCCGCCCGGTACACGCCCGCGCGAAGCACTTGCCAGCATGTCGCCCGTGACCACACGCCAACGCGCACGGTCACGGCAGAGCGACTCGATATTCTTGGTAATGAGCCGCGCGGCGTTGCGATCGATCTCAAACGTCGTGAGCGAGCGGGCCCCACGAGAGAGCATCTCTAACCCTAAGGCACCGGAGCCGCCAAAGGCGTCCAGCACACGAACCTCGTCCAAATCGAAATCGAATGCCGACATGACCATAGATGCGCACGCCTCGCGCACGCGATCAGTCGTGGGGCGGGTGACATCGCGACCACGGGGCTCCTCGATCTTACGACCGCGCCATTCGCCGCCGATGATTCTCATCCTCCGCTGACCTCCTTAAAGATATGTCGATAACGCATGGCGACCGCATCGCGAAGGGGGCGCGTCGCCGCAGAGTCAAGGTTGCAAGCATACCGCAAGAGCTCGACCGCGTCCAAATGGGCCCATTCGATAAGGTCCTCATCGGCATCCAGGTCCACAAAGCGCAAGGTCACGCCACCGTGCTGACGGTACCCCAGGATTTCGCCCTCGTGACGCAGACGCAGGTCCATCTGGGCAAGCGTAAAACCATCCGAGGTCTTTTCGAGCGACTGGAGACGGTCTTGTGCCGCCGAGGCGCCGCCATTGCCCTTGGAGTGCGTCATGACCAGGCACGTGCCCGACACGCTGCCGCGGCCCACGCGACCGCGTAGCTGATGCAGCGCCGCCAAGCCAAACCGCTCACCGTTCTCGATGACCATGACGGTGGCGTTGGGCACGTCGACGCCCACCTCGACCACCGTAGTCGAGACGAGCACGTCAATCTCGCCACGCTTGAAGGCGTCGATCACGCGATCCTTCTCCCCCGCTGGCATACGGCCGTGAAGGCGCTCGATGGCAAGACCCGGCAACGCCAGACGCAGGCGATCGAGCTCGGTCGCCGTATCGTGCAGCGGCACAGGCACGGTCACGCGGCCCTCGTCGTCGCGGGCGATACCGGGCACGTCTTCAAGCTCATCGGCCGAGTCACTCGGCTCCACGAGCGGGCAAATCACGTAGGCCTGCTGACCCTTTTCATGCGCCTCGCGGATGGCGCCATAGGCGAGGTCGCGGCTCGACTCGGTGAGCACGCGTGTCGTCACGCCAGCGCCAGGGACGGGCCGATGGCGGATGATACTCGTGTCCAGATCGCCGTAGACCGAAAGCGCCAGCGTACGCGGGATCGGTGTCGCCGTCATAACGAGCAGGTCCGCACCGGGGCCCTTCGCGCGTAGGGCGTTGCGTTGGCCAACGCCAAACCGGTGCTGCTCGTCGATGACGACAAGCGACAGATGATTGAACGCAACGTTATCCGAAAGCACCGCGTGGGTTCCAAAGAGGACGTCGAGCTCGCCCGATTCAAGCTGGGCATGGATCTGCTCGCGCTCTGAGGCCGGCGTGGCACCCGTCAGAAGCGCCCAGGACATGCCCGCCTGCGAGAGCAGAGGGCCGGTCTTATCGGCATATTGGCGCGCCAACACGCCCGTGGGCGCCATAACGCAGGCCTGCGTGCCGCTATCGGCAGCCACAGCCAGCGCGCAGGCGGCAACGGCGGTCTTACCGGTACCGACATCGCCCAGCAGCAGGCGGTTCATCACGCGCCCACCATCGCACATATCGCGCAGGATATCTTGGAACGCGGTCTCCTGCTCGTCGCTCAGCGAAAACGGCAGGGCTTGCTTAAGCGCGGCCAGGTGCTCGCCCGCGGTGTGGGCATAGGGAACCACATCGACCAGGCCGCCGACGTTGCGCAGGCGCAGCGCCAGCTGCAGGTAGAGGCACTCCTCGTAGGCAAGCCGTGCGCGCGCGATATCGCGCTCTGCCATACTCGATGGAAAGTGGATCGAACGCAACGCGCGGGCATTGCTCATGAGCTTCCGCTTTGCGCGCAGCGGCGCGGGAATCGGATCGAACGGATTGCCGACGACCTCGAGCGCGCCGCTTACGATGCGGCGCATCCACGCCTGGCTCACGCCATCGCTCACGTAATGGACCGGCAGGATGGTACCCGCAGCACGCCCGTCATCGAGCTTTTCAAAGTGCGGCGAGGCCATCTGCTTAAAACCGTAGGCAAACTCGACCTTGCCCATCACGGCCAGGCGGTCGCCCTGTTTAAGCTGCTGGGCAATCCAGGGCTGGCGGAAAAAGGCGACCTGCAACACGCCCGTCTCGTCCACCAGCGATACCTCGGTCACCTGCATGCGCGGACGCGGCTGCTTTTGGACGATGCGGTCGACCGTGGCGATGATGGTGCACACGGTACCGATGGGCGCCATCTCGATGGACCACGAACGGGTAAAGTCGAGGTATCGATGAGGGATATGGAGAAGGAGGTCCCCCACCGTCCTAATTCCCAGGCGGCGAAGGGCCTCCTCACGTTTACCCGAAACATATTTGAGTCGCGCGATATCCTCGTCGAGCGCATTGCTCTGGGCAAAGCGCTCCGAGACGCGCGGCACGGAGCACAGCTCGGACATGGGCAGATGCCTACTCGATCGAGAAGATCACAGGATAGAGCGGCTGCTCGCCACGATGGGCGTCAATCTCCAAGTCGGGCTGAGCTTCCTCGATGGCGTCGACGATCTCCTGGAAGGCCTCATCGGACAGCTCCTCGCCGGCCAGAATCGTCAGCGCGTCGCCCTCCTCTTCCTCCTGCATGCGGTTGATGCAGTCGAGCGTGACCTGCTTCACGTCGGAGCCGACCACGTCGATGGAGCCGGCGATGATACCCATGACGTCACCGGAGTGAATCGGAGAACCGTCAGAGGCACTAGAGTCGCGCACGGCGCGGGTGACCTCGCCATCGCGGACCTCGCTGATGGCGTCGACCATGGCGGCGACGGCATCCTCGAGCTCGGAATCGGGCAGGACTGCGAACAGCGCGGAGAAGGCCTGCGGGACGGTCTTGGTGGGAACGACGGCGACCTTCTTGTCGGTGCAGGCTGAGGCAGCAGCCTCAGCGGCCATGCGGATGTTGCCGTTGTTGGGCAAGATGATGACCGAGGTCGCGTTGACCTGGTCCACTGCGCCCAGCAGGTCGGCGGTCGAGGGATTCATAGTCTGGCCACCGGAGACGACCACGTCGACGCCAAGGGACTTGAGGATGTCGGCCTCGCCGGAACCGGCGGCAACGGCGACAAAGCCCAGCGCCTTGGCGGGCTCGGCGGCCTTTTCCTGATCCTCGTGGATCTTAGCGGTACGGTCGTGGGCCTCCATCTCCATGTTGTGGATAAAGACCTCATAGATCTGACCAAGCTGCAGCATGTGCTCGAGCACCAGGTTGGGGGTGTTGGAGTGCACGTGGATCTTGTAGTCGGGATAGGCACCCACGAGCAACTCGCAGTCGCCCATGGAGCCCAGGAACTTAAGGCACTCGTCCTCGTCAAACGGGGCATCGGCCTTAAAGAGGAACTCGTTGCAGTAGCGGAACTCCGAGCCCTCCCAGTCATCGTTGGCCTCGATCTCAACGCGACCGAGGGCCGCATCGCGGGCAGAGCCGGCAGAATCAAACGTGGCGGAGAAATCCTCGACAACGGTGCTACGGCCGAGCGCAGCGGCAACAAAGTTCTCCAGGAAGATGGCAAAGCCAAAGGCGCCGGAGTCGACCACGCCGTTCTCCTTCAGAACCGGCAGCAGGTCGGGCGTGCGGGCGACAGACTGGTAGGCCTCGACAACGATGGAATCGAGCGCGTCCTCGGCCGAGAACTTCTTCTTTTCGCACTCGTCGGCCTTGGTCGAGACATCGCGCAGCACCGTGAGGATTGTGCCCTCGATGGGCTTGCGGACGGCCTGGAAGGCGACCTTGACGGCACGACGGAACGCATAAGCGATGTTGGCGGAGGTGATGGGCTCATCGGCAGAGACGAGGCCCTCGGCCACGCCGCGCAGAATCTGCGACGTGATGACGCCGGAGTTACCGCGGGCGCCCATGAGGGAGCCGTGAGTGATGGCGCCGGCGATGGCCTCCATGTCGGCATCGGCGGGAAGGGCGGAGAGCTCCTTGGTCACCGAGGCGAGCGTGAGCGACATGTTGGTGCCGGTATCGCCGTCGGGTACGGGGAAGACGTTGAGCTTGTTGATCTCCTCGGCCTTGTCGGAAACGGCAGCCGCAGCGATCGGAAAACAGGTGCGAATGGTCTTTGCAATCATGGGTATTTGAATCTCCGTTTTCGGATGCTAGTTCAGACGGCTCTTGAGCGCGTCGATATGGATGCCGATCTTAAGGCTGGCGGGATCGATCTGGGCGATCTCCTGCAAAGTGAAGGCAACGGAGCTCGAAAGATTGTGGCAGACGGACTTCATGTTGACGCCGTTCTCGAGCACGACGTGAAGATCGACCGTAAGGCCGTCCTCGTCGGCGGAGACAAGCACGCCCTTGCGGAGGCGCTGACCGGCAAGCAGGCGCACGCTCTCGGCGCCCTGGAGCTGCTCGGCCATACCGACGACGCCATAGCACGTCATCGCGGCATAACCGGCAATATCGGCAATAACGTCGTTCGAGACGCTCAGGCTGCCGTTAATGGTCTCAGACACAAGAATCTCCTTTTCTTGGTGCTCGCGGCACCATGTCGTGGGAGCAATCATTGCAATATTCTACAACGACCGCGCCATGTTGAGGTGGCGGGCCTCGGGATTACATCCTCGACACGAAATGTTGATATGGCAACGTTCGCGAACGGCGATCGCGGCATGAAAAAACCCGCCGCATAAGCGACGGGTTTTACAACCTGGCTCCCCGGGTAGGACTCGAACCTACAACAGCGCGGTTAACAGCCGCGTGCTCTACCATTGAGCTACCGAGGAATAGGTGCGTGCTCTCAAGCAACGAAGTTTATTATACGGACGAATCAGCTTAGGGCAAGAACTTTTTTAAGAAATTTTCCGACCCAGTCATTGGGGACGTTCTTGAACGACTAGTCATTCAAGAACGTCCCCAACGACTACATGAAAGCGCCCCCAAGCAGATGTGCTTGAGGGCGCTTCTTGCTTGACTAGCTCTCGATATAGTCTTTGAGCTTGCTGCTACGGCTGGGATGGCGGAGCTTGGCCAGGGTCTTGGACTCGATCTGGCGGATGCGCTCGCGCGTGACGCCAAACTCGCGGCCGACTTCCTCGAGCGTACGGGGATGTCCGTCGACAAGGCCAAAGCGCAGCTCGATAACCTTGCGCTCACGATCGGCAAGCGAGTCGAGCACCTGGGTGAGCTGCTCCTGCAGCATGGAGAAGCTGGCCGCATCGGGCGGAACGATGGCCTGGGAGTCCTCGATGAAGTCGCCCAGCTGGGAATCCTCTTCCTCGCCGATGGGGGTCTCGAGCGACACGGGCTCCTGCGAGATCTTCTGGATCTCGCGGACGCGGTCGGCGCTCATGTCCATTTCGGCACCGATCTCCTCGGGGGTCGGGTCGCGACCAAGGTCCTGAAGAAGCTGGCGCTGCACGCGGACGAGTTGGTGGATGGTCTCGACCTTGTGCACGGGAATACGGATGGTACGGGCCTGGTCGGCGATAGCGCGCGTGATGGCCTGACGGATCCACCACGTGGCGTACGTGGAGAACTTAAAGCCCTTCTGGTAGTCGAACTTCTCGACGGCGCGGATCAGACCGAGGTTGCCCTCCTGGATCAAGTCCAGGAACAGCATGCCGCGTCCGACATAGCGCTTAGCGATGGAGACGACCAGACGCAGGTTTGCGCTGATGAGCGCCTGCTTGGCTTCGAGGCCCACGTTCTCAATGCGCGTAAGACGACGCATCTCGGCACGCGTGAGTTCGAGCTCACCAGCATCGGCAGCCTCGAGCTTCTCGGTGGCCTCAAGACCGGCCTCGATCTTCATAGCCAGATCGACCTCTTCGGAGGCGGTCAACAGGTCGACCTTGCCGATCTCCTTGAGGTACATACGGACCGGATCGCCGGTCAGCATCACCGTGGAGGCATCGATGCCACGCACGCGGGAGCGTGAACGGGACGTGCGCACGGTGCGCTTCTTCTTGCTCTTGGAAGAACCCATCTCGGCATCGGCCTGACGGGCCATCTTGAGCTCATGATCGTCGAGCGAGCCGGAATCGTGCTCGTCGTCGTCATCGAAATCGTCGGTATCGGTATCGTTATCGTCATCGTCGACGTCCATGGGGGCGTCGTCGTTACCGCTCGCGGAGATAATCTGGATGCCGCTGTTGCGCAGCGCGGAATACACCGCGGTGAGCTGCTCGTCAGAAACATCGATATCCTTCAGGGCGACCTGAATCTCGTCCTCGGTTACCGAAGTCCTGTTTGAGCCGTTGCCCATGAGCTTTGCAACGTAGGATTCCAGCCCAGTACCCGTGCTCTCAGTCTTTTTTGGCACAGATTCTCCCTTCATAGTCCACAGGACTCAATACTTTAGCACACACATTGACGTCTATACCCAAAAAGAGGACTGGATATAGGCGAGAATACGCTGGTTGACCACAACATCTAGGCTTGTTCAGTGCCTGCGGCCTCCAGGCCGATCAAACGGAACGGGTCCGCCACGCCGCCGATCGACTTTTGCAGTTCGCGCTGACGCTGCGAGTCCCGCGCGGCCTGCACGGTCAGCGAACGACGGCCCTCATCATCGAGCGAACGGTCCTGGCGCAGCTTGGCCTGTGCGGCACGCATGCGGCGCTTGATGGTGTAGAGCTCGAGCGTATCGAGCATAAACACAATGTTCGTCTCGGTGGGGTGCTTGCTCGTCGCCGAGATGCGCCCGGCACTCACAAGCGTTGCCGCCTCGGGACACACCGAGCGTGCCGCATCCATGCAAGCTGCAGGATCGGTTCCCGGCGGCGTAGCCAGAACGGCCCATGCGATGGACTCGTGACGTGGGTCAACCCACTCGATGGAGCAGATGCGGTCGGCATACGTGCGGAACAGGTCGGGGTAGCTCGTGAGCATCGTCAGCAGCTCGCGCTCCCCTGCCAAGGACTTGCGCTCAAGATCGGTCAGAACCATCGGCGCCGCCGCAGCCGATGCACCCGAACCGTCAGCCACAGGCTCAGCACCCATACCATCAGGCACATCGATTGGCGGCAGATCGTCGACGCCCTCCACGGGCGCGGCACCGTAGGCATCGAGCGGGACGTAGTCGTGCGGCTCTTCTTCGACCGGCGCGGACACCGGCGGCGTCGCGCCCGATGCCCAAGCGCCGCGACCGGCATCGCGAGAACCCGACGCCCGACCGCCCGCGCTACCGGACCGCTCAGCCTGTGCCCGCTGGCGCTCATAGTTCTGCTCACGACGTCGTTCAGCATCCTCGCGCTTGGCGACATCGCGAAACACACGGCCCGAGCTCGCGCGCACGGTCT
>CABUWD010000027.1 GCA_902495155.1 uncultured Collinsella sp. | reverse complement strand
GCGACGGCCGGGTCGGAAAGCTTCTTCTCGAGCTCCTCGTAGGCCTTGATGATCTTTTCGAGCTTGTCGCGCATGGCAGGACTCCTTTAGATGCGTGAAGGTGAAAATCGGCAGAATTGATGGGGCGCGGGGCGCCGCTGCGGGGGTAAGCCCGGCTAGAACATGTCGATCTTCAGATACATGCGCATCCCTTCGCGTATGGGGTACATAGTTGCGGTCTAACCCATACATGATAGCGTGCGCAGGCAAACCTGCATATAACCCGCACGGAATGATTGGTGCAAACAAACCTGACCCCATTGCACCAAGGGCTTGCTTTTTGGCTAGAGCGTTTGGAGTAGAGCGACGAGGAAGCGGATGCCCTGGAGGTAGGCGCGGCGGGTGATGCGCTCGTTGGTGCCGTGGACGCCGCGATCACACTCGTCGTCATCAACCACAAAGGCCGAGAAGCGAATGCACTCAGGGCAAATGCGCTGGTAGTTGGCAGCGTCGGTCGCACCGATCACGGTCGAGGGCACAATTGCCACTGGCTCGAATGATCCGTTTTCCTCCGTCCCCTTTGGATCACGGAAATAGCGGGCGGCGATGGAGCGAACCGCTTCGAGACCGGGACCACCGATGCGCGGGGACGGCGAGGGTTCGGAACTGCCGGGGCCCAGCTCCACTTCGACACGACCGGCAAGGTCCGCCCCGGCAACCGCCTCACGGCAGCGCGCCACAACGTCGGCCACGCTCGTGCCCTCGAGCATGCGGAAGTTGATATTGGCCCACATATCCTGCGGCATTACGTTGGCGCCGGTGCTGCCACCCTCGATCTGCGTGGGCGCGCAGGTGGTCGTCACCAGCGGATAGAGCTTCTTGCTGGCGAGGCAATCGCGGACAATGGCATCCCCGTTGGCGGCAATTTCATCGGCCGTGTAGAGCCCCAACTCGACGAGTTGGGCGGCAAGCAAGTCGGTCGCGCGCGTCGGCCACTCGATATCGCAGATTGCGGTGATGGCACGGCTGAGCACCTCGAGCGAAGTGCCACCGTAGGGGTTGGACGAATGCCCGCCCTCACTCTTCGTCTTGAGCACAATATCGGCGTAGCCCTTCTCGGCAAGGTCGGCATGCATAAGCCAGCCCTCGCCCGCGCCGTACTCGGCAGCCGGAACGATGCGGTAGTCACCCTCGTCGATCAGGTACTCAAGCTCAATGCCGCGCTCCTCGAGCGCGCGGCCGATGGCGCCTGCGCCGTACTGCGTAGTCTCCTCGTCCTGGCCAAAAGCCAGGAGCAGCGTGCGCTCGTGCTGCCAACCGTGCGCCAGCGCATACTCAACCGCCTCGAGAATGCCTGCGACCTGGTCTTTCATATCGATGGCGCCGCGACCCCAAATGTAGGTGTCGTCTACATGCCCGCTAAAGGGGGCGTACGTCCAGTCGTCCTCGGTACCCGGCACCACGGGGACCACGTCCATGTGACCCATGAGCACAACGGGCTTGAGTGCGGGGTCGGAGCCGGAAAGCGTCACCAGCAACGAACGATCGATGAGCTCGACCTCGCCCGCCGCAAACACGCGCGGCCAGGCCTGCTGCATATAGGCGCGCAGGTCGTCGAACGGCTGCCAGTCCACTGCCTCGGCATCCATGCTCGAAATGGTCGGAAACGACAGCACACGGCCTAGGCGCTCGCATGCGCCGGCCTCGTCTATACCGGCAAAATCATCCTCATGCGCAAAGAAGCGCCAAACCTCGGCCATGACATCCTTTCGATTGTGATGACGAGGGGCGCCCCACCGGAGCGGCCCTGCCACGCAAGCGTTTGCGGTCGGCTATTTGTCCTCGAGATAACGCGAGAGGAACTCGCGGGTACGCTGGTGCTTGGGGTTGCCAAAGAGCTCCGCCGGCGCGGCGTCCTCGAGGACCACGCCCTTGTCCATAAAGACCACGCGGTCGGACACCGTGCGGGCAAAGGCCATCTCGTGCGTGACGACGACCATGGTCATGCCGTCGGCAGCGAGCTTGCGCATGACCTCGAGCACCTCTCCCACGATCTCGGGGTCGAGTGCGGAGGTCGGCTCGTCGAACAGCATGATCTGCGGATTCATGCATAGGGCACGAGCGATGGCAACGCGCTGCTTTTGGCCGCCGGACAGGCGACCCACGGCGGCGTGCGCGAACTTCTCGAGCCCCACGCTCGTCAGATGCTCCATCGCGACCTTCTCGGCCTCGGCCTTGCTCATCTTTTTGAGCGTGACGGGCGCGAGCGTGCAGTTATCGAGCACATCCATGTTGTTGAACAGGTTAAAGCCCTGGAACACCATGCCGATGTCCTCGCGCAGCTTGTTGATGTTGCAGCGCTCGGCCGTGAGGTCCTGGCCGTGGAACCAGATGTGGCCCGCGTCCGGGGTCTCGAGCAGGTTGAGGCAGCGCAGGAAGGTCGACTTGCCCGAACCCGAGGCGCCGATGATGGTGACGACCTCGCCGGGGTTAACGGACAGGTCGATGCCCTTGAGCACCTCGAGCGAGCCGAAGCTCTTGCGCAGGCCCTCGACGCGGATGAGCGGCTCATTGGTCTGTGCGGCGGCCGCAACGCCGGTAATGGCGGTATCTGCCATGATGATTCTCCTCGTCTTTAGCCTAGTTGGAGCTGGGCAGCGTGACCGGAGCCTCGGCGCCGAGCTTTTTGCCAAAGGCCTCGAGCAGGCGGCTCGCCACGAGCGTCAGGATCAGGTAGACCACGAGCGCCACGCAGTAGACTTCCATCTGGCGATAGTACACGCCGGCGACGGTGGTGGTGGCGTACATGAGGTCGAACACGCCGATAACCGAGAGCACCGACGAGTCCTTGATGTTGATAATGAGCTCGTTGGTGAGCGCCGGAATCGCGTTTTTAATGCCCTGGGGGAACACGACTTTGCGCATAGCTTGCCACTGCGACAGGCCCAGCGAGCGTGCTGCCTCGGCCTGGCCGGGATCGATGGACTCGATGCCGCCGCGCAGGACCTCCATCATGTAGGCGGTGGAGTTGAGCGAGATGGTGACGAGGCCGGCGGTGAAGGTGCTCCAAATCTGGTTGGCCTGAGCGGTCTCGAAGCCCATGCCGCGCAAAACGGTGAAGCCCGCGTAATAGATGAGCAGGCCCTGGACCATCATGGGCGTGCCGCGCACGATGGTGGAGTAGACGGTCGCAAAGCCGCGGCCGATACTCTTAAAGAAGCGCACCAGGTCGTTATCCACGCGGTCGAACGTCTGAATACGCAGGAACACAAAGAGCAGTGCCAGGAAGAATGCGATGACGGTACCGAAGGTGGCAAGCGCGATGGTGATCTCGATACCGCGAATGAAGAAGTCCCCGCTCTTGTAGGTCATGTAGACCAGGCTCGACAAAAAGTCGCTGGGGTTGGAATCCGAGACAATGCTCACCTGCACCAGGTCGATAAATGACATGACGCAGCGGTCGACAAAGAAGATCGCCGCAATAGCAACGACGACATAGCTGCCTAGGCGCGCGCCGCGACGGAAACGCTCGGAAACAAACGGCGATTTTTCGCGATAGTCGTTCCAGTGCATGAGTTTGGTGATCAGCGCCGCCACCGACACGACGAGCCAGGCCCAAAGGATTGTCCAGAGGCAGTCTTGGAAGATACCGGTGGGGGCCAAGAAGCTCATCGGCGTGGGGTTGCGTTGGCTAAACGCCAGGCCGAGCGCCGCGATAACGCTCGTGCCCAGGTACACATAACGGTGGTCGGCCTTGATAAAGGAGGCCAGGCGATTGATGGTTTTCATGCTGCCTCCCTATGCCGGCTGACGGTCGAGGCACGCGTCCCACATTTGGTCGCGCTCCTCTTGGCTAATGCCCTTGAGTGTCTTGTCGATGAGCTTAAGCAGCTTGTCCGAGCCCTTGCGGCAACCGACATTTGCCGTGACCTCCTGCTTAAAGCCCTCGCCCTCGGCAAACTGGATGGGGACGATACCGGGATTTTGGGCCATATAGCCCTTCTCATTCTCGGTGTTGTAAGTCACGGCGTCGCAGGTGCCCTGCAGCAGATTCGAAAACACCGTGGGGACCGAGTCGACCGGGTTTTTGTGGACAACGCCCGGGATCTCGTCGATGACGGTATCGAGCATGGTGTCCTTTTGCCCGAGCACCGTAGCGCCGCTAAAGTCGCTGAGCTTGGTCGCGTTTTGGTAGGGGGAACCCTCTTTTACGAACAGGCCAAAGTAGCCAATGAAGTACGGGTCGGAAAAGCCGACAGACTCCTCGCGCTCGGGCGTGGCGCTCATGCCGGCAATGATGAGGTCGATCTGGCCGTTGTTGAGCGAATCGATAAGACCCGAGAAGCTCTGTTTGACGGCAACGGGCTCGCCGCCGAGGGCCTTGCAGACGATCTTGGCGATCTGCACGTCGTAACCATCGGCATAGGCGCCCTGCACGTTGTCGATGGGGATGGTGTACTCGCTGGCTTCGGAGACCTGCCAGTTGTACGGGGCGTAGGCCGCCTCCATGCCAATGCGGATCTTGTCCTTGCCGATCACGGAATCGGACAGGTCGTCGCGACCGCCGCCCGTCGTGGGCCGAACCACCTTGAGCGTTGACGGGCGCTGACAGCCGGCAAGCGCGCCGGCGACGACGGAAGCGCTCGCAGCGAGAGCGCTACCCAAAAAGATGCGACGGCTGCATACCGGCTGTGGATGCGCGTCGCGTTGATGGGGAGAATGCATAATCTGCCTTCCCTGTTGAATCGTATGCTGACGACTTAACAGGATACCGCTCAGCGCTACCTCCAGCAAATGCATATATAAATGCATATATGCAAGTTTACGAACTGAAAACGATTGGTAGTCGTTGGGGACGTTCTTAAACGACTAGTCAAACAAGAACGTCCCCAACGACTAGGCATGAAAAAGGCAAGGCATAGACCTTCTGGTCATGCCTTGCCTTTTGAATGACAAATTGTCGCCCTGGGCGGCGCGCAGCGTCGACTAGTCCGCCGTTCGTCAGAACGGCGGAACCTCTAGAATAAGGTGACGCTAAAGCTGCGGACGTCCGTCTCGCCCGGTGCCAGCGTAATGGTGTTGACCTTGTGCTCAAAGACATCGTCCTCGGTGTCCATGGTGGTGTGACCGGTCCAGGGCTCGAGCGCCACAAACGGAGCGTCGTTGGCGGCAGACCACACGCCAATGTACTTAAAGCCCTCAAAGTCGATCTTGACGCCGTGACCCGACTTGCGGCCGCGCAGCGTGAGCGTGGAGCCCGGAGTATCGGTGAACATGATGGCATCGTTATCGAAGCTGCGGTGCGTGATGGGCAGCACGTCCGAGTTATCGGGAGCCTTGTAGCTGCCCTCGAACGTCATAAGACCGTCGGGCGTGATGATGGGAGCCTCGTTAGTCCAAGCCTCGGTAAACGCCAGCTCGTAATCCTCGAATGCCTCGTCCTCGGCACCGGGAGCCGGCACGTTAAAGGCAGGGTGACCGCCCATCGAGAACGGCAGATCCACGTCGCCGGTGTTGGTGACGGCAAAGGTCTGGGTGAGCGTAGCGTCGCCGGTGAGTGCATAGGTCATGTTGAGCTTAAAGTGGAAGGGAAAGGCCTTGAGCGACTCGGGCGTGTCGGTGATCTCGTAGGTTACCGAGGAGCCGTCCTCCGAAACCTCGACCAGCTTGTGCTCGACGATGCGCGCGAGTCCGTGGCGCGGCATCTCGCAGGTGCCGGCCGCAGACGTTGCCGTGTTGTTGCGCAGCGAACCCACAATGGGGAACAGGATGGGCGCGTGCTTGCCCCAAAAGGCGGGGTCGCCCTGCCACAGATACTCGTTGCCGTTGAGGGCAAGGCTCGTGAGCTGGGCGCCCATGGAATCGATGGCCGCGGTGAGGCCGCCGCGCTTGATGGTAGTGACGGTAGACATGCTACTTCCTCCAAAAGTAAACAATAGTGTCGAGGGCTATTGTCCCACTCTTGGCGGCTGGACGGGACGGCAGGCGATTATTGAGTAGCCATAGCGGAATGAGCGGCGAGCGCCTACTGGGTATCTACGTAAAGGTCAAACCCGCCCTGCGGAGTGCTATCGACCGTATCGGGCGCCTGCGAGTTAAAGCTCACGGGAACCATGCGCTTTGAGGCACGGAAGCGCGTGCCGTCGGTGGCGACGGGCGGTTCATCGACGGTGAGCTCGTAGTCGCCGGGCTTAAGTTCGATGCCGTCACCAGCGGAATTGACGTATTGATACTCGTCAATCGTCTGCCCTTTGAGCGTGCGCCCCACGATATGGATGAGCATTTGGCTGTCGCCGCGCGCGGTGTCCCACGTCGCGCCGTCCTTGACCTCGACCGACACATGTACCGAGCGCGTGCGGCCGAGCGATTGCTCGATAGACATCTCGACCCTGGCGGCGTCTTTTCGCTGCTGCTCGACATGGCTCCAGACGTTTCCAATTACCGAGCATGCGATAACGCCGGCCATGAAGGCGATAAGGATGGGGCCAAGCGGAGAGCGACGTCCTGCATCTTCCTCGCGAGACAGATTGGGGCGACGTGTGGGTGCGGGCGCCTGAGCGCCCTGCGAGGGCACGTCGAGAATACTGAAGGATGCCGTGCTGTCGGGATCGATGGTGTGACGCGGCTGCGGGGTCTTTGCCGGCGAGATCGACATGTCGGCTGGCTCGCCGAGCGTGGCCGTAGCGTCGGCCTTGGCCTCGTCTGCCTCGGCCTGGGCCCAAGCTTGTTCGAAGGTCAGGGGCTCGACAGGGTCGAGGGCGGCGTCCGAGTCGGCGGCGACGTCGTTGCCGGTCTCGTCCTCGTCGCTCGACACGTCACGCGGCGCGGGCTCGTCCCACCCCTCGTCCGGAGCCTCACCCTCGCTATACCACCATTCAAAGTTATCGATATCCATACGGGGCGCCCCTTAGGCCTCGCAAATAAACACTCGCTAGTCTTATACCCCCAGACGGCACCGAAGCTCACCCGCGCCGGACACGAAAACCGTCACAACATTCGACGCTTTTCCTCGATTTCGAGATTTTCGCCGAATGTTGTGACGGTTTGGATGTGACAAAGGGACTGTCCCTTTGTCACATAGCGAGGGCCGTACGGATGGATGGGTCGCTGAGAGCCTCGCGGAGCCAGGGGGCCAGCTGCTCGGGGTGACCCTGCAGGTAGCCGTCGAGCTCGGACGGGGCCACCGGACGCACTTCCGAGATCTCCTCCCGGTTGATATGCAGCTCGCCGGGCTCAACATGGGCGAGGTAGACCTCGCACCATTCGCACTCGCAGCGACCGTCACCGTGGTCCTCGCGGTACACCACGTGACCGAGGTGCTTGAGCTGATCGGGCTCGCGCGTAATGCCGAGCTCTTCGTTGATGCGGCGCGCCGTGGCGGCCGCGACGTCTTCCCCGGAGAGCGGATGGCCGGCACAGCTATCGGCCAGCACCCCGCCCCACAGTCGCTTGAGCGGACTGCGGCGACAGAGCAGCAGGCGCGCGTCTTCGCCCTGGCCCTCGACCAAAAGCGTCAGAAATGCTTGATGCAAAATGCCCTCGCCGGTATGGGCCTCGATGCGGTCGACGGGACCAAGCGCCTCGCCGGTCGCGGCATCGACCCCCACAACCTCGGCGCCTGCGCCGCCCTCATCCCAGCCGGCGCGCAGAATGCGGGCTGCGGCCTCCTCAAGCGCAAACTTGCCCTCGCCCACTGCAACCTTTGTCGTGTGCATACCCATGGGATCTCCTGTCGCCCGCAATGTACCTGAGACCATCTTCACCTGTATTGCGACTATACAGGCAAGCTTTCCATGTGACAAAGGGACTGCCCCTTCGTCACATTCTGTTAGAGTTGCAGGGATTGAATCCCGCTTATTCATGCGACATTGGAGTGACAACCTTGACCGCCGCAACCACGCCTAAAAGTAAGTCAACCGCCGCCGCGCTCTCCCCCGCGCGCACCAAGCTCTGCCTGGCGCTGCTCGTGCTGTTGGGATTCTCGCTCGGCTGCTCCGAGTTCGTGGTCATCGGCATCGAAAGTGACTTGGCAACGGAACTCGGCGTATCGCTTGC
Organism: uncultured Collinsella sp.; assembly: GCA_902495155.1. Taxonomy (GTDB): domain Bacteria; phylum Actinomycetota; class Coriobacteriia; order Coriobacteriales; family Coriobacteriaceae; genus Collinsella. Next base: position 10,878 of record CABUWD010000027.1, on the reverse strand, counting down.
CACCGCAGGCCAACTTATTAGCGTGTTCGCACTGGTCTACGCTATCGCGACGCCGGTGCTCGCGCTCAGCACGGGGCGTTTTCGCCGCTACCAGCTGCTCGTGTGCTACAGCATCGTCTTTGTGCTCGGCAACCTGGTCATGGCGTTGACGCCCAACTTCCAGGTGCTGTTCATCTCGCGCATCATCCTGGGCTCCGTCTCGGGCGCACTGCTCGCCGTGGGCGTGACGTACATCCCCGAGCTGCTGTCCCCGCAGCAAACTTCGCTTGCCATCTCGGTGGTATATGGTGCGTTTTCCGTGGCGATGGTCTTTGTGACTTCGATCGGCAAGTTTGTGGCCGACACGCTCGATTGGCACGTGGCCATGTACGGCACGCTGACCTTTGCCGTTTTGATCTGCGGAGCGCTCGTGGCGTTTATGCCGCGCGCCGGGCAAACCGACGAGCCTGCCACCTTTCGCGAGCAGGCGGGTCTGCTACGCGAGCCGAGCATCATCACCGGCATGCTCATCTTTTTGTTTGGCGTGGGCTCGGTCTATGTGTTCTACGGCTACGTGACGCCTTATCTTGAGCAGGTGCTGGGCATGGGCACGGTCGAAGCCAGCACCACGCTCATGGCCTACGGCGTGTTCTGCCTGATCTCGAACATCCTGGGCGGGTGGATCGATGCGCGCTTTGGCATGAAGGCGCTGCTTGTGACGTTTGTGCTGCAGGCTGCGGCGTTACTCGGGCTGTTTGCTTTGGGCGGCACCATGCCGCTCGCGCTGGTCTTTGTCTTTAGCTTGGCGCTGCTCATGTACCTGTTCTCGGTGTCGTGCATCACACACTTTATGGATGTGGCACGCAGCCGCCACCCCAAGTCGATGGTACTCGCAAGTTCGGTTGAGCCCATGGCGTTTAACGTCGGCATCTCGTTTGGCACCGCAGTGGGCGGCGCCGTGGTAAGCGGAGTTGGCATTGCATATGTAGGCGCGGTCGGTGCCGTGTTCTCGCTTGTGGCCTGGGCGCTCACGCTGGTGACGATTAAGTTGGCTCGCTGGGAGCGCCGTCGTCAATCAGCACAGCCCCGGATGCAGGCATAGGGGCGAACATAGCCCAAGGTGGCGAGCAACCGGTGAAAACCGTCCCATACGAGTAGTGTTTATCCGCCTGCAAGCTCCAGTAGTGCAATTTCGGGTACTTCAGATACACACTTTTCTACTATTTCGTGTATTCCAAGTACATGAAATCGTACTAAACTATGTATCTGAAGTACACGAAATTGGAAAGGCGGCCCCATGCGCAGATCAATCGAATCCGTTATCGAATCATGGGCGACAAAGGACGCGTCGCGCCCCCTCCTCATCCGTGGTGCGCGACGCGTAGGCAAAACGTACGTTGCCGAGGAAATCGGCAGACGGATCGCCGGCGATGCGTTTGTCAAACTCGACTTTCAGACCGATCTTGAGCTGATCGCTCCGCTGTTCGACTGTCCCACCGACGACGTTGACGCCATCGTGGCGCGAATCTCAGACTATAAACGCACCCCCATTCGCAAAGAAACCGCCTTCATCCTGTTTGACGAGGTGCAGCTCTGCGAACGGGCGCTCAACTCGCTTCGCTTTTTTTCGGGTTCGGGCTGGCGCATATGCGCGACCGGCAGTCAGCTCGGCGTCGCCACGCGCAAGCGCAAGTTGCCTTTTCCCAGCGGCGTTCGTCAAGAGACCATGCATCCTATGTCGTTCGAGGAGTTTCTCTGGGCGCTCGACGAGGAGCAGATGGTCAATGCCATTCGTACCCACGCCGGCACGCTCGAGACCTACGCCGTGCACCAAGCCGCGCTCAGCCTGTTTCATCGATACCAGATCGTGGGCGGCATGCCCGCCGCCGTCAACGCATATCGCAAGACGTTATCCATCGAGGATGCGCGCGTCGAGCAGCGCGAAATCGACGAGACCTATACCGCTGATATGACCGACCCCGAAAACGGGATCAGCGGCGTGGCGGCGCGCAAGGTCTGGCGCTCCATTCCGTCCCAGCTGCTGAGATCGTCCACAAAAAAATTCAAGTACTCCGAGGTCGAACGCGGAGGCCGTCGCGCCAAGCTTATCGAGCCGCTCGACTGGCTCGAAGGCGCCGGCATCATATCGGTCAACAACCTGACCGAAGGCATCGAGCCTCCCCTCGTTCCCTTCGACGACGAAGATGGAAGTTTCTTTAAGGTCTATCTTCTCGATACCGGCCTCATGTTCTACAAACTCGGCATCAACCCGCGGCTCTGGCTCGACCTCAAAGAGGATTCCGCCATAGCGCTATCTTCCGATTTCCGAGGCGCCCTGGCGGAAAACTCGGTCATGCAAGCGTTTTCGGGCAATAGCTTGCAGACGTATTACTGGGTGCCGCCGTCGTCTTGGAAGACGACCGGCGAGCTCGATTTTTTACTTCAGACCGACCGTATGGAAATTGTGCCCGTCGAAGTAAAGTCCGCACGTAACGTGCGCGCGAGAACCCTCGGGTCGTTTATGGACAAAGCCCGATCGCCATATGCCTACATTTTGTCCGAGAACAATTTTTCCCGCAGCGAAACCGATGACGGGCGCGAGCTGCGCCACCTCCCCTTGTACGCAGCGGGCTTTATTGGAGCAAACTGCCTCAAGAGCAGTCTGTAAGCCCTGCGCGACCGCCTAGAAAGGAAGCCGCTCATGCGACGCATTCTTTTTATCTGCCATGGGAACATCTGCCGCTCGACGAGGTAACCGCTGATTATCAGGCGTATTAACCATTCAAATCATCTGGTCTACTACCTTTTTACTACTCATAGAGGCTCAGGCACGACAGGCCAGATGGTTCCGCTTTTCACAACAGCCTACTTTTTCGACCGTTCAACAGGTCAGTAGATTAAATGGCTTATCAGCATGCTAGAGTTGTACCTGCTACACAGCTCTAGCATTTTTTAATGCTCGCGCTTCACAACTGAAGACACTCAACCAGCGACAAGGAGGGGTATTTGCCCTTTCTCCTTGCTGGTTCGTGCTATTGCGAGGCGCTCGGAGCTGTGTAGCAACTGTGGGTGGATACTCCTCCTTTTCGTGCTACACATTGCGCTCTTCGGATGAGCCTCCTTCCACAACGTTTACCAAGTGTCGGAGGAAGGAACGCACACCATGAAACAATCTGCTCCCCTTGCCGCGGTTGTGGGGCTTACCCTAGCTTTAAGCGTCACTGGATGCACCGACCCTTCGGTGTCTGCAACGATGAAGTCCATTGACTCTATCGGAACCGTATCAATCGAATCAAAGGATGCCATTGACTCGGCGAACAAGCAGTATGACTCCCTTGATAAAGAGCTTAAAAAAGAAGTTGAGAACTACGATGAACTGAAGAGCGCAAACAAACGTTACGACCAACTTCTCTATAGCGAAATCACCAAGGAAATCAGCCATTCTCAAGAAATTCTGAGTTCATATTTTGCCCAGCAGTTCGATACCAAAGAAATCGAAGCTGCAAAATCAGATGCGCAGGCCGCACTGGATGCTTCTGATACCGATGGTTACTACAAAGTCTACAAGGCATTGAAAAAAGCCGACAAGGAACTTGATACCTATATTAAGGATGAAAAGAAGAAATCCTACAGCATGGAAACGTACGGCGGAGATAACCCCTTCAGGCTGGAAGAGTCCGACCTTCCTCAGGAATGGCTCTTCTCTCCGATTAAAATGCAAACTTCAGCACACCCCAGCCTTGTTGCTAGCCGCAAGGAAGCAACCGACCTTCCCACGTACATCTATCTGTACATCAATAACTCTTCCCGCAAATACACATACGAGCTGAATCAAATCCCGACTAAAGAAATCAAAGTTCAGGACGAGAACGGCAAGATAAAGACAGCGCTTGTCAATACTGAGGTAAAGTTTACCGCCGCCTTCAACCAAGCAGCAAATAACGATCTCACCAAAGAATTAAACGAACGTCCCGCTTATTTCTTTGCAAGGGCAAAGGACAACGCAATCGTCCTCGCTCTCCAAAACTACGATGGCGAAGACTATTACGTTCTCTATACATCTGGGAACTGAACAAGGTATCATCGTTACTCTTAAAATGTCACAACCATCCAAAAGACTTATCGGCCCTTTTTGATTTGAGTACTTATTCTCATCCTGTTCCCAATCTGCTCTGCAGAGGAAACCCTCTGCCCACAGAAATTAATTTGCTCCCTAAACACAAGGTAAGAGGGACTGGATATGAAGCCGAAGTGTAGCGGAGGCGTAAATCCAGTCCCTCTTACCTTGTGTTTAGGGGCAGCAAACGCAGTAATGAAACCGAAGGGTTCATTATGAAGTGCGGTAGAGCAAGGCGAAGCCGCGCAGCCCGTAGGGCGGAGCCTTAACTCTCATTAATAAAGCAAATGGACAAATTTGGATATCTTCTATATATAAGAAATCCAAATTTGTCCATATTACTCAATTCCTGTGAACTATGGTTTAACAATCTTCTGGTGCATCTAGCTTTCTTATCAAGCTGTACCGCCCGATGCTATCTTTCTTATTGTCCAATACTAGATAGTTGCGTCTTAGCTCATTTACCACTTGTTTCCACCCAACCAATCTTCCCCGTTCATCTTTAAATCCTAGCCTTTTGCGAAGTTCATCCTTCGTCTTCCCATACAGCTTTACTCCCAGATACGGGTCAATGACGCTTGGGTCGATATACCTTTCCTCCCCCTTATCCTTTGTCGTCTTTTGATACAACGTTTTCAAATCTCCTCGATATCTGCCCCTAGCCTGCGTAATCGTCTCTTCATTCGTATCGTTAACGACCACATAATCGAGTCTTGTTTTTTCTGGCCTGATATTTAAGCCCGTTTCGTAAGCACCATTCACAACAAGTACTTGCAAATCATCTGGATAGCACTCATTCTTCACCAGACAATTCCTCGCGCTAAGCTGTTCATTATTCATCGGATTGTCTTGGCTATTCAATGACCATATCCCAATTGCATTGATGCCCCTCGAACGCAGCAAGTCCACCGCTTTTCGAACTTGCCTAATTTGCTTTGTGTAGACCAAGCCTCTTTCGTCTCTACCAACACGATGCAGCACATTCTCAAAGTCCGTAAAGTCAACTGTATTCTCATTCTGATAGCCTCTAAGTCCTAGAGTCGACTTAATCGCATTTATTTGAGTCTCATTCCAAAAACGGAAATAATCTATTGAGGCACGCGGCGTAGCGCTCAGCGTAAGGACAATGTTACTTTTATCCTTGGCACGCACCACAAGTTCCTTTAACGCCAATGCAGTAGGGTTATTTCCTTTTGAATCGTAAAATGATTGATGGACTGCTTGCGACAGTTCATCCAAGCATATTATCGAATCTTTTGCCCACCAATCATCTGAACAATAGCAGCCTTCCCGCCTCGCTTTTTCGATTCGATATCCAAATGCCGAATAGGTCATTGCGGTAATGCCGTCTTGCGCCCATTCAACGTAATACCCTCCTTTAGAAAGTGGCACCCTCCTCGGACGTCCTCTAAACTTGAGCTGGTCAACTAATGATGTCTGCGGCGCAAGATACAGCAAATCGCCAGCAAACTCGTCCGCATATCGTTTAAGCTCACCTTCTATAAAGGTTGTCTTACCAGTGCCTGGCGGCGAGAAGATTAAGTTTAACTTGCCTGTTTCTAGCTCAGTCATATCGATTACATCTGAAATGTAATACTTCTCTTCAGGGTGAGCCTCACGCTCTTCAACACCAACGGGCGTCGGAGGCTGATAGAACAAGTCGACCACATCAGTCATGGCATCAAACGCATCGCCATCCTGCTCTTGCTTCTCATGATAGACAGCTTGTTTATTTTCGTGTTCAGCCTTTTCCCCTTGCTTTAGCTTTCTCTGTTCTGATTCTGCTAGTTGTCTCTCCGTCTCTTCCCAAATTTCTGCAAGAACAGGGTCCGATTTCAGCCCAACCTCGATACCAGCATTTCGATTTAGAACGGCAGCCATGTACTTTCTGGCAGAACTAATGCCGATCTCGAATTCCAATTCCATATTGACCCGTTTGATTTTGTCTTCGACTGGCCCGATTTGGTTAAGAATTTCAAGGCATCTTCTATTGATATCCATCATCAGACAGCATTCACCCTTCCTCAGTTCAACATCGCTCTCCTTATTCCCCTTTTTTCAGCCTCCCTATATAGGGTGCTTCTGCTAATGCCAGTCTTTTCGCATATCCCTTTGACTGACTTTGTTCTGTCGTTTTCAAATAGATAGAGAGCCATGTTGAGAGCGTCCTCGTCAACATTAGGTCTACCGAACTTCACACCCTGCTTCATGGCCGCTTCCCTTCCCTCAGCGGCGTTCTCAAGGATGATTTGCCTCTGGAACTCAGCAATGGCTGACAGCATATGAAATATCAATTTGCCTGCTGGAGTGGTTGTATCGATAGCTTCTTTCTTGCTATGAACCTCGACATGCATCTGTTCGAAGGTCTCCATAAGGTCAATTAGGTCTTTAGTACTCCTGCCAAGTCGAGACAGTTCAGTGATATAGACTTCATCGCCCTCGCGCAGACGGGAGAGCATATCTTTCAAAGCGGGACGATTAGCGTTCTTGCCCGAAGCCTTATCGATAAATATCTGGTTATCCTTTAAGCCAAGCTCGTGCGCATATTCAAGCTGCCTTGCCTCGTTCTGTTCCTTTGTTGAGCAGCGAGCGTAGAGAAACTTCATCGCGTGTCTCCAATTCCTATATGTCCCAAAAGTCCTATTAGTATTTTATATTGGGACATACATTTTTGGTATATCTTTTAGGACATTATTTGATTCAAAAGACTCACTTGGGGAATGATATTTCTCATGTCTCAAATGTTATGAATTTTGGGATACACCGTAACGCATCTCAACTTTCTTGCACACTCCCAGCTTGCAAAAGATGCGTTACCTCATAAGCCCCTGCCCCCCGTCTGTTTTGTAGCATACGGGGTGTTTTACACTTTGGCCTCAACTTCTATTTGGCAGACCCCATCTATGTAGTTGATATCAACATGACAGGAAGAATAAATTCCTCCGACCGTCTACCTTCACTGTAAATAGCGTATTACCAAGGCATAATCGCCAATGCTATCGAGAAGACCGCTAGCTGCCTAAATCGCCTTGAATCTTCGCGCCCTGAGAAATGCCAGCAGGAAGCAGCACCGTTCGCCTTTTTACTCAAAATGAAAGCCCGTGTCCTTGATACAATCTCATCTACCACACCGCAACATCCATATATTTGGATGGAGCTTCACAATGGCATAGCTGCCGCTTTGCGTATGCAAACAGGCGAATTGGAGGGCACCCGCCTTTCAAGGTCTGTTCGCATATGCATGTGAAGCCTTGCGGTGTGGTAACTGTGGTAGGTGTCCTCCACATCGCTTAATTGCAATGATGTGCTTCTCCCCTTCCACGGTTGTCGGGATACCTTTGGAAGGAGAGCGGATGAAGAAGCCAACGAACAAACAACTAGCCCTCTTAATTACGATTGCCCTCGTATTGGTTTGCGCGATTGCTTTAGTGCCTAGCCTTGCCGCAGAACCGAATTCGAGTGCAACACTCAACATTTTCCACACCCATAAATGGAAGAAAGCGACCTGCACCAAACCCAAGACCTGCAAGGAATGTGGAGCAACCGAGGGCAATCCGCTGGGTCACAAACTCGAGGACTGGAAAGACGATGGATTCGACTCCACGTTCTCCGAAAGGGTCTATGTCAAAACATGTTCTCGCTGCGAGAAAACAATTGAGAAAAAGACAGAGAAGGTTACCTCGTTTCTGGAGAACGAAAAGCTGACCATATGCCCAGACACCTACTCGAAGGTTTTCGAAAAAAGACTTCGAGAGCTTAACGACAGCGATTTTACAGTGCACGAAGAATACGACTACAAACTGACTGTCTATTCAATTAATGACTCAAATGACGAGATGGCGGGGCAGCTCTCTTTTTCACTGAAGGACAAGAACCTCGCCCCAACCCTTCTCTATTCAGAACCTCTCAACTACGGCATCGTTGTCATGCTCGACAACAACCAAAGTAGCTATGACAAAAAGATGGCACGCTTCCTTGTGGCGATGATTGAGGCATGCGACCCGTCACTTGACTGGGATTCGGTCGGTGAAATCGTCAAAGAAATCGATGAGCAGGGCACGGCGAGCAGGAACGGCTTTACCTACAGCAGGACAAAAAACGGTGGGTATACCCTTCTGCAGGCATCCATTATCACGACCGTAGCCGCACCCACGGAAACCAAAACGCCGCTTGACCACGACACCGTTAATAAAGAGCTTGACCAAGTACGAGAGCGGTTGAAATATATCGGGCAGACTACTCAATACGTTAAAAAAGCAATTCCAAGCGCAGAAAAGGATGGCGTCAATTTACGCGAGAAGGCCACCTTCCTCGGGATCGATGGAGAATTTCTATACGATATCAATAAAGATTCTGGAAAAGTAATTAATCTCTTTTTCAAATGGTCTTTAAGCGACTATGCCTCCGATAGAGATTACGCCGTCAACACCCTCGCATCCTATTTCGGCAACGAATACAAAACCGACGACTTATCCCAATACAACAATGGCAACGACATGTACAGCTACGATTGGTGGGAAACCACCGATGAGAACTGGAGTGTCCACCTTGTAGTGACGGACGAAGACCGCGAGAACGAGGGCGGCAGCATTCAATTCATGCAATTAGAGAATTAGACTCTCTCTTCTTCGCCCAATTAAAGAAATAGCGGCTGCGCAGCGCCCCAAGCATTGACGCTGCGCAGCCTTTTGTATTCATGCGACCTATAAAGTCATTGAAACTATTAGGACTCAATCAAACTGCGATTTCAATTGATGTCCGCTCAGCCTATAGCAAAAATGCACGCTGAGAGCGAAATTCAGGCTTGGAATTGCGCCGATGGACACTTACTCCAACCCCAGCCCCAACGGGGCAAATAGGCCTCATTTCCTTTGATTTAACCCAATAAACGAACCCTTTTACCATGGCATAGACAACCCCATAGCTACAATCATGTTGTCGTTGCTTGAGTCTCTGGAAGGAGATCCAAGCTATGTCGAATAGGAAAGATAACAAGGGTCGGGTTCTCCATCGCGGAGAAGGCCAGCGCCCAGACGGTCGTTACTCGTTCAAATACACCAATTGGATGGGAAAAACCTGCTTTGTCTATTCGTGGACTTTGACAATTCACGACCAAACGCCACGCGGCAAAAAGAGAGACCTCTGCTTAAGGCAGAAAGAACAGCAGATTCAAAAAGACCTCTTCGACCACATTGCACCTGAGAACATGAACGTCATGACTCTGGTTGAGAACTACCTTGCGACCAAGGTTGCGGTACGAAAGACAACTGTTAGCGCCTATAAAACCGTCACCAATTACCTGAAAACAGACAGCTTCAGCAAGGCCCAAATATCAAACATTACGGTGTTGGATGCAAAGAAATGGCTCATCCACCTTCAGCAAGATGTTGGAAAGGGATATAGCAGCGTCTGTAGCATCCGAGGCGTACTCAGACCAGCTTTCCAACTGGCCGAAGAATGCGGAATTATAAGCCGCAACCCTTTTAACTTCGAACTTATCAATGTTCTGGTCAACGATACGGTATCCAGAGAATCGTTAAGCGTTAGACAAGAACGGCTATTCCTTGAGTTCATGCGCTCGGATCATCACTTCTCGCGCTACTTTGAAACTTACTTTATCTTGTTGAACACTGGACTCAGAATTTCTGAATACTGCGGCCTGACCTTTGATGACATTGACTTCGATAGCCACTGTATACGTGTTCAAAAGCAGCTTCATCGCGCGAGAGATATGCAGTATTACATTGAAGAGCCCAAAACAAAATCTGGTATGAGGTATATCCCTATGACCGCTTCTGTCGAAAAGGCCTTCCACAGTCTCATCGGACAGAGGGCGCAGCCAAAAGAAGAGCCTGTTATTGATGGGGTAAGGGGCTTCATCTGCCTAGACAAGAATGAGATGCCATGCGTTGCCCTGCATTGGGAGCATAGGCTCAAACGCGCCATCATTAAGCACAACCGCATCTATAAGGAAGAACTGCCCCATATAACTCCGCACCAGCTCAGGCACACTTTCTGTAGCCGAATGGCACGCGCTGGCATGAGTCCAGCAAAGCTCAGATACATTATGGGGCACTCAGATATCAACACCACCTACAACGTTTACACCCATCTTGGGCTTGAAGATATTCAAGACGAGATGCTTGCTATTGAACAAAACCGCAGGTAAACATTGGTAGTAAAAATTTGAGCCGTACTACGTTTTTACTACTTTTGCTGTTACTTTTGACTGATTTCCGACCTTAATAAAGTGGATTTCCTTCCCTATATTGGAAACTAATTTTTAGAGCCATTCAACTCGTTGAATGCAGCAGAAGTGTTGGGGATAAAGGTCTTATCTTGTTATTATCGCAGGTAGAAATAACTATTTGACCCTGCCCCTTTGTCACGCAGGCGTAGGCGTAGATGCGATACTCGAGCTCGATGATGGCGATCGAACGAAAAACGCATATGCAACGTGTACTGTTTATCTGTCATGGGAATATCTGTCGCTCGACGATGGCTGAGTCCGTGTTTACCGAGCTAGTGCGGCGCGCCGGGCGCGCGGGCGAGTTTGTCATTGATTCCGCTGCGACCTCGACCGAGGAGATCGGCAACCCGCCACACCACGGTACCGTTGCCAAGCTGCGCGAGGTCGGGATTCCCGTCGTCGCACATCGTGCACGTCAGGTGCGTCGCGCGGAGTATGGCGACTGGGACCACATTGTCTATATGGACGACGAGAACGCCCGCGGCCTGTACCGAATTTTTGGGAAGGACCCCGATGGCAAGATCTCGCGCCT
>CABUWD010000026.1 GCA_902495155.1 uncultured Collinsella sp. | reverse complement strand
GCGCTTATGCAGCGCGTCGTACACGCTGCCGCTGCCGCTCTCTCCCGCCAGGATGGTGGCGATGTTCTGCCCGCCGTACTTGCCGATTTGGCCCTGGCGGTTGTACTCGGCGTTGTTGAGCGCCGTCTGCGCGTTGCTGCGCGCGGTATCGTCGATGACGTTGAGCGGCTGGCCGCCTACGACCAGCGTCTTTGCATTTGCCATTTATCCTCCTTAGGAAAGGGTTACCGTGCTGCCCGATACCGAGCACGTGCTGCCGAACGTCACCGTGTCCCCGGATACCGACGCCTTGCCGGCAGGGCAGTAGACCGTGCCATCCATGTAGATGAACTTGTCTGTCGCGTCGGCGAGCATCGTCGCGAGCTGGCCGTTCTGGCGGCGCAGCTCGGCGATGTCGGACTCGCCGGCGGCGCCCTGCGCCGCCGCGTTCGCGATTTGCAATGCCGCGCTTGCCGCCGCATCGGCCCTCGACGCCGCACCGCTAGCGGCGGATGCCGCATCGAACGCGGATTGACCGAGCCGAGATAGCTCAGTGCTCCACTTCCTGTAGAGCTCGTCAAGCTCCTGGTCGTAGCTGACGGCAGGCCCTGTTGTCCCGTCCACATTTCCCAGGATGACGAGCGCGAAGTCCTCGGTAGTCTCGGAGGCCCCGTTGGCGTAGAACTCGAAGTAGGCCAGCCTGCACTTGCCGGTGCCGTTGATGGCCTCGGGCGCCAGCGTGGCGCTCACGGAGCCCGTGGCCACGGTCGCCGCGCAGCGAGCCCATGTGCCGTCGGCGTGGAGCACGCACAGCCGCGCGGACTGGTAGGTCGGCGTGTAGACCACGCCGTCCGTGGTGAGCGCCGCGGTCACCTTCTGCGTCTGCGTCTCGCCCCTGCGCACGGTGACGCGCTGCGGGACTGTGCCCGGGCGCTTGCGCATGTCGAGTGATATGGCGTGGTTGATCATTCCGTGGCCTCCAGTGCCTTGAGGGCGGCGAGCGCGGACCTGAAGGCCTCGACCGGGTCGACGGCCTCGGCCTCCTCCCCCGTCTCGTCGGCCGTGGCCGGCTGCGGGTCGACGATGGCCGACAGCGCGTCGAACACCGCCACGGTGGCGGTGGTGCGCTCGTCGACGTACTCGGCGGTCGCCAGCGGGATGCCGTTGACCGTGGGGTCAGGCTTGCTGACGTCCGCGGCCTTGACGACCTCGCGCGTGCCGTCGTCGTACTGGGCGACAAATATGAGTCCGGTGTCCTCGGCGCGCTGGAGCACGTCCGGGTCGTACTCCGTCAGGCACTGCTCGTTATTGCCGATGATGTCGTGGACCGCGTAGCCCACGACGATTTTCTTGCTTGCTTCCATTCCTTCTTGTCCTTTCATCTCTTATCCGCTCCACCCGGACGGCATGGTCGACACGCCGATCAGCAGGCCGTTCCTGAACTCGAGCACCGACGATGTCTGGGACTGGTCGTTGAAATATTTCTTGCCGTTCTCCGTGTAAAGCGGGTGGTATGCCGCTCCGACCTTGGTCGTCAGGCCTGACCACGTCGTGACGCTCGTGTCGGCGCTGCCGCTCACGCTGAGCCTCGGGGTCGAGACTCGCACGACGCCCTGTCCCTGCAGCTGCAGTCCGTGGTAGATAATCGACGGATTGTCGATGTCATGTGACGTTGAGGAGCATTCGATGTATCCGTACTGCGTGCCGTCCTTGAACCCAGCCAGTTTTCCGCTCGAGTCGAGCTCCATGGCGTACCCGCTGCTGCGGTTTCCCCCGGTGAAGCTGCCGGTCGCCGTGATGTTCTTCGCCGTCATGTAGTTGGTCGTCAGCACGCCTTCCTTGAGGTTCCACGAGTTGCGCCCCTTTGCGTCCGCGAGAGTCCCGGTTGCGATGTATGTCGCGTTGACGTAGACCCTGTTGTTGCTCATGTAGAGCCCCTGGTCTGCGCCGCCATTCGTCAGGCGGTCGAAGATGGCCTTCTGGTCCATCTGCTCGTCGTAGGCGCTCAGGATGCCGTCGGCGTAGTCCGATGCGTTCTTCTGCTCGATGGCGTGTCGCGCCCCGGTCGCGGCCTCGGCATAGTCCCTCACGGCGGTCGAGTATGCGCCGTAGGCCGCGTCGTACTCGTCCATTGCGACCTTGAGCTCCTCGGCGGTCTTGCACACGAGCACCTTGTCGACCTTGTCGGTGTAGGCGCCGTACGTGCCGCCCTCGTCGGTCGTGCCGAAGGCCTTGGCGTAGCGGGGGCCGAGGACGGACGAGAGGAACTTGGCACTGAGGGCCTTGTTCGACTTCAGCGCGTTGTACCGGCTCGTGAGCTCCTCGCGCTCCTTTTCGACGTCCTGCTTGGCCTTCTTGACCGCCGCCTTCTCCGCTTCGGTCACCACACCGTCTTTGGCGAGGTCCTGCACCGTCGTGTCGAGGCCATTGAGCGAGCCCGTGAGGTCGTGCGCGCTCTGGTAGGCCTTGTTGTACGCGGCCTCCAGCACCGGCGCCGTGTGGGCGACGCTGCCGTCGCCGTAGGTGACGCGTTCCATCGACCAGACGAAATATCCGTTCGACCATTGCGGGAGGTCCTCGGACCATCCCAGCTCTGGGTTCTGCGCATTAATCGGCGGCACGCTGTCCGACTGGTTCCTCGCGTAGAGCTTCACGCGCGCCGCGATGGCGCTGCCGGCCATCTGGTTGGAGCCGTTGATGGCCTTGGCGAGGCACGGCGCGGTGTAGGTGACCGAGCCGTCCGTCCACGCGATCTTGCTGCGCGTCCAGATGTACTTGCCCTTCGCCCACGCGGGCTGGGCCTCCGACCAGCTGCCGCCGGACTGCGCCGTGGAGCTCGTGGAGAGGTAGTACTGCTCGACGATGCCGCGCACGCCGGTACCGGTCGAGCCCTTGTCGCCCTTGGCGCCATCGATGCCGCTGATGCACACGGGCTCGCTGTACTCGATGTCACCGGACTGCATGGTGGTCTTGGTGCGCGTCCAGATGTACTTGTCCGACACCCATTGCGGCGCCGTTGTCTGCCATCCGCCCTGCGGCTCGGTGACACGCGACGTTCCCTGGGCGTACTCGACGTCCACCGATGCTATCACGGCATCGGCGACGGCAATGTCCTTGCCGTCGAGCTTGGCGCCGGGGCCTAGATGGACCTCGCTCTCGTCGAGGTTCCAGTAGTTCTTGCCGCTCCTGTCTTGGATGGTTCCGGCCTTGATCAGATCGCCCATGAGCGTGCCGACCGTGATGAGGTCGGCGGTGAAGCCCGCGCCGGTGCCGAAGGTGCGCCAGTCCCACGAGCCGTCGGCCTTGCAGCCGGAGGCGATGCGGAAGCCCTGGGAACACAGCTGCATGGCCATGCCGTCGCCGGTCGTCGAGCGGCCGTCCGCGTCGAGGGGCACGGAGCCGAAGATCAGACCGCGCTCGAAGCTCGTATGGACGTAGCTGTTGCCCGCGAGGTTGAACTGCGTATTCATGCTGTCCATGACCTGCTGGAGGTACGATGGCGGCGTCGATGCCGCCACGTCCCAGTTGGACGAGCGCTTCGACAGGCTGGACACTTTCTGCTGCTGCGTCAGCAACATGTCCGTGATTGTCTCGGTCACGTTCCCGAGCGTCACGCGCATGGAGCCGCCAAGCTCGTCAGTCACGAGCTTGGTCACGCGGCCCTCGCAGCGCAGCGCCGGGGAGAAGCACGTGTCGATGATCTGGACGTCGTCGCCCACGGCGACGCCCTCCCACTCGCGCCCGAACTGCACGAGGTCGACGACGTCGGCCTCGTAGGTCATGCCGGGCTCCTTGCGGGAGTCGAAGTACGCGCAGGTCTCGGCGAGCAGCGTCGCCGCGTCCTCGCAATTTGGGTTTTCATATTGCCCGAACACGTGGGCGTGCCCGCCCCTGCCGTCGGGTCGCCCGTACAGCCTGAGCGCGGTCGCGTCCTCCACGTAGTTCTTGCCGTTGTTGATGTCACCGAACGTTAGCTTGCGCCCGTAGCCGCCCGTGTCGGTCTCGATGCCCTTTCCATACCCGTAGCAGGCCGTTATCGCCCCGTAATGCTCGGTGCGGGAGACGGATGCCAGGTCCTTGGTGTAGGTGAACCGGCGGTGGCCGCCCTTCGCGCCTCGATGCGAGCGGATGCCCACCCTGCGAGAGGTCACCCTGCCGCCGGATACGGTGATTTCAGTCTCAAGCTCACCGCCGCATTTCAAGATTGACTGGAGCGCCTCGCGCGCCGAGGTGTGGTAGAAGGTCAGGCCCTTGTCGACGGTGCCGGTCTGGTCGACCGTTCCGGCAGTCCAGCGGGTCGGCCCAAGGCAGACATTCAGCGCCTGCAAGAAGCCGTAGCCGTAGGGGCGCTTGTCCTCGATATAGTCGCCGTACGTCTCGCAGATTGAGTTGATCGCCGTGTCCGTGTAGACCGTATCGCCTCCGGCGTGGAGGCCCTTGGGGTCTTGGCAGACGTGCTCGTGGACCTTGCCGAGGCGGTCGGCCCACACGAGGCGGTAGCCCTGCTTGAGCGCGAAGGTCGTGACGATGTCCACGCTGTCCTCGCCGTTGAGCTCGTCGGTATGGGTGAGGGAGAGCAGCTCCTTGGGGCCGATTGTCGATACGTAGGCGTCCTGCCACGTGTATACGTCAATTCGCACCTAGAGCCACCTCTCCTCCCATTCGAGCGTCGCGGTGCCGCCGCTCGTCTTGATCTGCTGCACGCCGTCGAGCAAGAAGAAGTCGCTCGCGACGGTCACGGGCCAGTTCGCGCCGTTGACTGTGCAGCGCTCGGCGCACATGTCCAGCACGACGGTCTGTGCGCCCGTGAACGACGCCTCGACGCGGACGAACCGCCCGGTCGAGACGTTGGTGATTGTCCAGCTCGAGCCTGCCGGGGGCTTGCACGTGACCGTAGGGTAGGCCCTGTAGTTGCCCCCGGCGGCGACGGCGCGCTGGGATGCCGACACCTGCTCGGAGCGCCGCTGCCCGTAGGCGGCGGGGTCTGCACAGTAGAACGCGAGCGTGAGATTCGGCATGTGCGCGTTGCGCCCCTGCTCCGCCCCTCCCCTGTAGCGCGCGAGCATGTAGCGCTCGGGAGCGTCGTCTAGCACGAGGGCCTTCTCACCGCCGGACAGCGCCGAGGCGAGCACGGCCCTTGCCTCGGCGACCTCGTCGAGGGAGCCACCGACGATGTTGCAGTCGACCGCTATCTCGACGGGCTCGAGGCCCGTGGCGCGGACATGTGTGCCGTCCATGCCCGGGACCTCGGTCTCATCGAGCCGCACCTTCGGGACCATGGGCCGGGTTACCTTGGTCACGAGCAGGTACGGCGTGAGGTCAATTCCGCCGAATATCATGCGAACCCCCTTGCGGCGAGCGTGTGCCTGCCGCGCATCGCGATGGCGGAGGAGACGCGCTCCGAGTCGATGTACAGGTTTCCGTCCTTGTCCCGGATCTGCTCGAGGACGGACAGGATGCCGGCGAGGGCGTCGCCGCCCTCCTCCTCGGGACGCGCCGGAGTGTAGACAGCGGACGGAGCGACGGTCAGGCCCGTCGAGAGCATCCCCTGCGCGGTGTCCATGGCGCCGCTGATGGCGGAGACCACGGCGCCGGTACCGGTGCCGATGCCCTGCGCCCAGCCCTGCATGAGGGCCTTGCCCGAGAAGGTCGTGTAGCCGTGCCCGGAGAAGGGGCCGACCTTTGCCGGCGAGAACGGGAAGAAGGAGCGGATTCTGGAGACTGCGCCGGAGACCGCCGAGGTCACCGAGCCGATAGCGGACATGATGCCGTCCTTCAGGCCGTTGAGTATCGACTTGCCGGAGTTGAAGAGCCAATTGCGCGCACCCGAGAAGAATCCGGTGATCTTGCCCTTGATGCTCGTGACGGTCCTGTAGACGGAGTTGATTCCGTTGGACGCCGCGCTCTTGATGCCCTCCCAGATGGACGAGCAGGCGCTCTTGATGCTCCCCCACATGCTCGACCACGTGGAGCTGATGCTGTTGAGCACGGAGCTGATCACGCTGCTGACCTGATTTATCGCCGAGTTGACGGCGAACTTGATGCGTCCCCAGACCACCTCGGCGAAATCGCGGACGGTGTCCCACACGCTCGACCAAACCGAGCTGATCCCATCGAGCGTGGACGTTATCACGGACTCGACGACCCCGATGGCCGCTCGCACGGCGAACTCTATCTGAGACCAGACGAGCTCGGCTACCGACTTGATGGTGTTCCAGACCGTATCCCAGTCTCCGCTTATCGCGGCGGTGACCGTGGAGATGACCGTCTGCACCACGGCCATCGCGACCTGGACGGCAGTGGAGATTGCATCCATCACGCCGGTCAGGACAGCGGAGATCACCGGCCAGACCGCGTTCCAGACGGCGGAGATGATGCCCATCGCCACCTGAATCGCGCCCTGGATGAGCGGCATCGCCGCAAGCACGGCGGACAGCACGGACTGCACGGCGGGCATGGCGATGGCGACGAGCTGCGAGACGGTCGTCATTACGTCCGCGATGACGGTGACCAGGAAGCCGATGACCGGCGACAGCGCCTGCACGATGCCGAGCACCACCTGTATGCCGGTGGAGAGCACCGGCAGCACGGCCTGCGCGATATTGAGCAGCGCCGTGCCGATTGGCGCGATGAGCGGCGCGATGAACCCGATTGCCGCCTTGATGCCGTTACCGACGGACGTGGCCACGCCAAGGATGGCCTGAAGCGCCGAGCAGATCTGCGAGGAGTCCACCTTCGGCAGCTTGATTCCGATGCCGGCGAGCGCCCCGACGGCGATGTTCCACGCCGTGGCGAGCGCCTCGGACACGATGGGCGTGAGCACCGACGCGATGCCGGAGAGCGCCGCGGGGAGCGCCTTGATGATGCCCTGCCCGATCTGGGCGACGCGCGGCGCGATGTTCTTGGCCACGGCGCCGACGGACGTGAGCAGCTGCTCGGTGAGCTGCGAGAAGTCGACGTCGTCTCGGCCAAGGCCGGTGAGGAAGTTCTCCCACGAGGCCTTCGCCATGCCGATGGAGCCGGAGATGGTCGTCGCGGCCTCCTTGGAGGTCGTGCCGGTGATGCCCATCTCGGACTGCACCGTGTGGATGGCCTCGACCACGTCGGCGTAGCTGTCGATGGTGAGGTCGGCGGTCTTGCCCTGCGCCGCGCGCAGCTTGTTGGCGTCCGCGATGAGTCGCTCCATCTCGGACTTCGTGCCGCCGTAGCCCAGCTTCAGGTTGTCCAGCATCGTATAGTTTTGCTTGGCAAAACCCTGGTAGGCGTTCTGGACGTCGGCCATGTCCGAGCCCATCTTGTTGACGTTGTCCGCCATGTCGCCCATCGCCGTGTTGGCGGACTCGGCGGCCTTCGCCACGTCGCCGCCGCACGAGCTCACGAGCGATGCGGCGAAGCTGGTCGCCTGGGTCATGTATTGGTTTGCGCTCATGCCGCACGTCTTGTACGCATCCGCGGCGTATCCCTGCAGTTTGCCGGACGCGGAGCCGAAGAGCGTATCGACGCCGCCGACCAGCTGCTCGTAGTCGGCGTATGCGGTGACCGCAGCGCCGCCGATTGCGGTCACCGCCGTGGTGAGCGCGCCCATGCCAGCCGCGGCGACGGTGCCCACGCCCCTTGCGACGGTGCCGAGCCCGCTCAGCAGCCCGCTGGAGCGCTTGACCCCGCCGTCCACGCCGGAGGTCATCGAGTCGCCGAATGACTTTCCGGCCTTGGAGCCCGTGTCGCCGAACTCCGAGCAGATGCTGCC
Source organism: uncultured Collinsella sp. (assembly GCA_902495155.1). Taxonomy (GTDB): domain Bacteria; phylum Actinomycetota; class Coriobacteriia; order Coriobacteriales; family Coriobacteriaceae; genus Collinsella. The sequence goes on along the minus strand of CABUWD010000026.1, from coordinate 11,575 downwards.
GGCGAAGCCCTTCATGGACGGCATGAGCGTGATGCATGCCGAGCCTACGCTAGTCGCCATCCCGTCCTCCTAATCCTAGAATCTCGTCAATTTCCGCCCTGTTCGCGAGGGCGTTGCGCTGGTGCCTCTTGAGCTCCGCGAGCTGCCCGGGCGTCTTGAGCGGCTGCGGCTCCTGCGGCGGCCGGTGCTTCTTGTCGCTCAGTCCCCAAGCGAGGCTCCTGAGCTGGTGCTCGATGCGCCAGAGCATGTACGTCTCCTCGCTCCATTTGAGCTCCGGGTACATGCGGCGCGCGCACCTCGACCCCTCCGGCAGCTGCTCCCACAGGAGGGCGGCGCGCCGGAGGTCGTCCGGTCCGCCCTCGAGCGGGAGGTCGATGCCGTAGTACTGGCGGAAGTCCGCTACGACTTCTGCGCGGTGCCCTTCGAGCTCGAGGACGAATCCTGGGAGTTTTTTGCCTTCGCCGCCTCGAATGCGGCCTGCATGAGCACGCCCGTGGACTCGACGGAGCCGCCGAGGCGCTCCATGTACTCCTCGTCGCGGCCGGCGAAGACGCGCTCGAAGGCCTCGAACATGCCGCCCGGCTCGGTCTCGCTCTTGGCGAACTGCTTGTTGGTCTTGTAGCTGAGCAGCTCGTCGAGGTCGGCGGTGAACTCCCCGTCGATGCCGGGGATGGTGAACGTGAGCTCGGTCATTACTTGCCCTCCGGGGTCTCGGCGGCCTTGGCGGCCCTGGCGGCAGCGGTCTCGGTGGACTGGATGTAGTCGTAGCAGGTGTTGCCGGCATCGTCCGTGAGGTACTTGACCGTGAGGGCGCGCGCGGCGAGCTCGCCGACGGCGAGGGTGAGGTCGTCCAGCTCGGAGGACTGGGCGTTGGGGACGACTTTGCGCCAGCGTCGTCCGTCCTTGAGCACGAGCTCGAGCACGGCAGGCCACGTCTCGTCGGAGTTGCCGTTGTGCTTGACCGTGATCATGCCCTCCTCGTCCTTGACGTTGCCGGAGCCGTACATGACCTTGAGGGTGGCGGCCTTGATCTCGGCGAGCGTGAGCTGTGCGCTCTCGACGCGGGAGGTCTGCGGCGAGGCCATGAGGTCGCCGTTCATGTCCTTGATGTCCTCGGAGTCGGTGTCGAGCGTCTCGACGTAGCCGTCCTCGCTGATGTAGCCGAGGCATTTCCACGCCTCGGGCAGCGCGGTCCTGTAGTCGGTCGGCAGCACCGTTCCGGCGGGCGCGGTGAAGATGTAGCCGCCCTTTACTCCCTTGGCGCTGGAGACGTTGGCGACGTTGTTCTTGTTGCTTTCTGCCATGATTGCTCCTTATTCGCAGATGGTCAGGTTGATGTTCGTCTGGTATCTGGGAGTCCCCGTGTCGGGGTCGTCCCATCGGTACGTGCCGTCGGGCACGGCCGAGAACACGTTCGGCTCGTCCTCGATGGCGGCGCACGCCCACTCGACGGCCTCGGCTATCTCGCGTGCGCGCCTGCGGGTCTTCGCCCACGACGTGGCGAGCACGCGCGGGGACTGGATGAACCGTGTCGCGCTCGTGGCGGCGAGGGTGACCTGGACGAACTCATCTGGTCTCTCGCGCGGCACGTCGGGCACGCATTTGATTCCGGTCGCGTCCATGAGTCGCTTGGCGACCACCCTCTCGATGTCCATCAGTCACCTCCGAAGATTGCCTGCAAGCGGTTGTGCTTCTTCTCGCTGCGGAAGGCGTGGACGCCCTCCGTGTGGAGCGAGCGCCCCTTGGCGAGGGAGCCGCTCATGACGTCCGAGGCGTAGCCTGCGCCCTCCCCCGGTTTCGGGCTAAACGACGCGTTGGCGGACGCGACGACAGCGTTTGCCTTCTGGTCGAGCATGGCCTGCACGCCCCCGCCGTTCACGACCTCGGCGTATCCGCCGCGGTTCCAGCCCTTCCACTTGATCTTGACCTCGCACTTCGCCTTAGCCATCGGTTCGGGTCACCTCGCAGGTGAGGTCCCAGGGGCCGGGTGTATTGGCCGCGGTGTATCGCTTGGGGTCGCCGACCACCTTGTAGTCGGTGCCGCGAACCGTGACCGTCGCGTCCCTGAGGTCAACGTCCGTGCCCTTCGGGAAGCAGAGCGTGTAGGCGACCGTCACGCCGTTCGGGCGCGTCGAGTCGAGGTCGGCGGTTGCGCCGGGGCACACCACGACGTTGTCGACCGCCTCCTCGGACACCGTCTCGCCGGCAGGCTCGCCAAGCTCGTCGTATGACTGGGCCGCATTGCGCACGGTCACGGTCTCGCCGGAGATGAGGCACATCATTCGGTCACCCCTCCCCTCTCCAGCGGCGTGAGCGACCCGAGCGCCTGACCGGTGAGGCCGAGGCGCCTGAGGTCGCTCTTGCCTAGGTACATATCGCCGAGCGCCGAGCCGTAGGTCACCGATGCCGTATAGATGCCCGCCCCCTGGCTGTACTGCGTGGCGCCGGCCATCGCGGACGGTGCCGAGAGCACGCGGTTGACGAGCAGGCAGCACACGGCGGGGGCCGCTCGGTCGAATGCCGGGCACGCCCCCTCGGTGTACTCGCCGATTCGGTCCTCGAATGCCGCGAGCATCAGGTCTGATGCGTCCTGCAGCAGCACCTCGGTGCGCGCCGAGTCCGCGGGCTCGCCGTAGCGGGCCTTGTAGTCGTCGACGCTGGCGAGCGCGGCCATCGCTACTCGGCCTCCATGATCCCGGCGTCGACGAGGGCCTGCACGACCTTCGCGACGGTCGGGCTGGCGCCGGGGTTGGCGACCTTCTTTGGCACGACGAGCGGCTTGCCGTCGGGCGAGACGAGCGCCACGTGCTGCGGGAGGATGCTGGACGCCTTGCCCGCGTCCTCCACGATGAATTTCTGGACTAGCTGAGCCATCTCGGTACCCCCTAGGCGCTCTTGAGGACGGCGAAGGCCTTCGGGTCGAGTACCGCGTATGCCAGGACGGCCTCGGTGCGGTAGGCGATCTGGTTGTAGCCCTTCAGGTCCTGACCGGTGTTGTCGGGGTCGCCGTACTCGATGACCTCGGCGGTGATGTCGCGGACCATGCCCCACTTGATTGCGGAGAAGTCGCCCATGATCGCGGAGACCTTGGTCGGGGTCTTGGCGAGACGGCCGTTCACGGTGCCGGACACGGAGGCGGGGATGCCGTCGAGGTTGCCCACGTTGAGGGAAAGCGGCACCTCGGGGTACAGGCGCTGCCCGGTGGCGGGCACGCGCAGCTTGCGCAGCTCGGAGGCGAACTGGCGGCTCATGGCGATGCCGTTGATGCCGTAGTCGAGCAGGACGTCGGAGAGGGAGTCGATGTCGTCGACCGGGGAGTCGGTCTTGGCGACGCTGTGGACGTCCTTGTCGGCGGTCAGGGCGGTGTAGCCCGTGAGGCCGAGGCCGGTCTTGGGGTTGATGGCGTGGTAGACGATGTAGTCGAGCGCGCGGCCCGCGGCGGCGGTCTGGTCGGCGATGATGTTGGAGATGATCTCCAGCTGGTTGTCCTCGTCGGCCCACTTCAGCTCGTCGGAGACGCGCGTGGTCGTGACGATCTTGGCGCGCTTTGCGACCACGGGGTCGGTGGAGATCTCGGAGCCGGACTTCTTGCCGCCCTCGGCGACGACCTCGGCCTCTGCGGTCGGGTTGAACACGAGGTAGGTCGTGTCCGCGAACTTCTGCGGGGTGCTGGGGCTCAGCGTGGCGATGGTGGAGGTGTCCTTCACCTTGCCGATGATGGTGGATACCACGCTGGACGGCAGCTTGATTTTCTGGGTGTCGTTTGCAGCCATTTCTGTGCCTTTCTTCGGGTTTGGCTTACTTCAGGAGGCGCTTGGCGAAGTCTCGCAGTGCCTCGTCCCCGCCCTTGCCGCCCTTGTCGAAGCTGCCGGGCTTCTCCACTCGCGGCGCGGGCTTTGTCTTGAATGCGGCGAGCATCTTGTCGCACCATGCGGCCATGCTCTCCTCGTCCTCGCCGACGATGAGCTCGGCGGGGACTCCCTTCTCCTGCGCGACCTTGGCGGCGGTCTTGGCTCGTGCCTCGGCCTTCTCCTTGGCGTCGAGTCGCTTCTCGAGCTCCGCGACCTTCTCGTCGGCGGTCTTCTTCGCCTGGTTGGCCTCGTCGAGTGCGCTTGCCGCGCCCTTGTTGGCCTTGGCCTGCTTCTCCCACTTGCGGGAGTGCGCCTTCTCGGCCTCGTAGAGCGCCTTGTAGTCGGGCTCCTCGCCCTCGGTCGGCTCCGTACCGCCCGTGGGCTCCGTGTTGGTCTCTGCTGCCATGTCGCGTCCTTTCCCGGACCGTGCGGCCCGTCGGGCCAGCCGTGCGGCCGAGCCCCTTAGATGTGCGTTTCGGGCCGTGCGGCCCTGTCGCGCGGCAGTGTCCTACGGGCGTGAGATTTGGCCTGTTTGGCGTTTTTCGGCATGGAAATAGCCGCCCGTGGGCGGCCATGCGGTAAGATGGGATTGGGCGGAAGCTGTTTGACTCACCTATTGAGACATGCAGCTCCCGCCTATTTTTTTATCGTTTGGAGCGACCCGTCGTGCCCCAGCATCCTCACTTCGGCGATTCCGTACCTCTTCATGTACTTGCGTATCCACGCTTCGGCTTGGCTGTCGGTGACCGACTTGTTCTCGCTGACGTCGAAGACGGCGAACCGCACCCCGCTCTTGTTGGCCACGGACTTCATGTGCGACTTGAACGTGTTCTCCGATTTCGACGTGTAAACGGTCTTGATTTCGATGCCCGTGGACAGGTCGGCGCGGCTTACGGTCGTTTTTCCCTGCGCGTTCTCGCTCTTCAGGTGCACCTCGTCTTCCCAGAACTCGGTCTTGTAGCCCAGTGCCGCCAGCTTCTCTGCGGTTCTCCTCTCTCCGGGGTCTACCCTCCATCTCTTCACCTTGTCGCGCCTCACCGCATCGTCCGTGAACGTTATGCCCTTATGCTCGCCGCCGGCGTACCAAGACGGGTCGCGCAGCTCTATCTCGGATGCGACGCGGTTGTTGAGGTAGGCGGTGTACGCCTTCCCCTCCTTGTTGCCGTGGCGCCTCACGAGCGCTTCGCGTTCGCCCTCCGGCATTGCGTACCAGTCGGAGGCGATGCCGTCGCGGCCTCCGAGCGCGGCCAGGCAGTCGTTATACCTCTCGTACATCCCGTCAGGGTCGTATCCCTTGACTGTGGTCACCCCGTCGAAGCCGGGAACGATTCGGCAGTCGCAGTGCGCGTGCGAGTGCTCGGCCGCCTCCTCGGTCTTGGCGTAGAAGCCGAACGACGCGAGCATGAGGCAGAACCCGCACGTCTCGCCTCGGGGAACGCGGGCGTACCACGGCTTCGCCGGGTCTTTGCGCGCGTTGTGGGCGACGCACCTGTTGGCGGCGCGCCGGATCTCCTCGTCGACCCTCGTGACGCACCGCGAGACGAACACCTCGGGGGCGCCCTCGACGACCTTGCCGATGAAATACCTCACCGCGCCGAGCGTGGCGTCCGGGTCTCGCATGGACTCGGCGACCGCCCGATACTTCCCGGGGAAGCCCTGCGACGCCCTGACCGCGTCATAGTATTCGGCTGCCCTGGCGGCGGCGCACGTGTCGGCGTAGTACCCGAGCACCACCTCGATCGTCTCGTAGGCCCTCTCGCGGAGAGCGGCGACATCGCCACCGCCGCCGCGCTCCCAGCTCGACAGCAGGGACTCGAGCGCCGGCCTCACCTTCGCCTGGGCGTCTGCCGACAGCGCGTTCACCTCATCGGTCAGCTCGTCCAGCAGGCTAGTCGGCACCGCCGCCATTCTCGCCCTCCTTCGGCTCGAACAGCGATGCGATAGCCGCGCCCGCCTGCGCCTTCTTGGCATCCGACTCGATGCGCTGGATCTGCTCGTCCGTGTAGTCGAGCATCTCGTAGGCGACCGTGGAGTTGGCGAGCTTGGGGAGCGCCTGCACCTGCTTGAGCAGCGCGTCCGACAGGCTCACCGTGGACGGGTACGCCGGGGACAGGAATCGCGGGTTTATCTCATGCCCCGCGTCGCGCTCGGTGGCGAAGTCGGTGCCGTTCGCCACGGCGAGCGCCATGTAGGCCACGTTGCGCAGCGCCGTGCCGTTGTCGCGGTTGAGGTTCTTCGCGTCGATGACCAGGGGCTCGAGGGATGCGGCGATTGCGTCCGAGGAGGACGGGTTGTCGTTGGACACGCCGAAGAAGCTGACCGGCACGTTGGTCACGGCCGACATCTGGCAGGCGAGCTGGCGCAGGTACTCCGTGAGCGGGGCCATCTGCAGCTGCGCGGACTGCCAGACCGTGGGCTTGTCGCCGTCGGGGTCTTTGGTGATCTCGTTGACCGCGCCCATGCTCGCGTCATACTTGTTGCCGTCGTTGAGCATCTTCTTGTAGGTTCCCAGAAGCCACGTCTGCGGCAGGGTCGCGGCCTCGGCGGCGACCTCCATGCGGGCGCGCTGTCGGATGGCGTCGTCGGTGATGCTCATCACGGAGCGGCTGATGCGCGAGGTGCCGAAGGGGCGCTCGAGCGTCGCACCGTGTGCCATCGGCTCCATGAGGCAGCGCCCCATCGAGTGCTCGCGGTACTCGGCTACCCACGAGCCGCCGTCGCGCGTGAGCACCACGAGGCTGTCGTCGGTGAGCAGGTGCACCACGGTCGGCACGCGCTCGGTGTCGCCGGGCATCTTCTTGGACTCCGCCACGACGAGGCCCGCCCTGATGGCCTTGCGAGCGTCGTCCCACAGGGCCGCCGCCGCGGTGGCGGGGTACGCCGAGATGACCGGGTAGCCGCCGCCGTCCGTCACGGTCCAGAAGCCGCAGCAGTGCTTCAGCTCGCCGATGAGGTTCTTGCGGTAGAGGCGCTCCAGCTGGTTCGACTCGCAGATGGCGCGGAGGGCCTTGCTCGTCTGCTCGTCCGCGCACGTGTAACCGTTGAAGATTGAGCGGTCCGCCAGCGCGTGCACGGCCTTGCGGGGCCAGTCCACACGCGGGTTGATCTTCTTGGCGAGGCTCGCCGGCATGGCGATGCCGAGGTCCTTCACCGACACGTGCCCGAGGTAGTAGTCCTCGCGCTCGAGGTTGCTTGTGCGGTGCTCGCGCCAGACGGTCATGAGCTCGCGGACGAGCGCCGCGTCGCCCGGCTCCAAGCCTGCGGCGGATGCTACCTGCCCCGCCAGTTCCATGTTCACTGCTGCCATCAGAAGCTGGCCTCCTGTTCCCTTCGCGGGTCTCGTTTCGTGGTTCTCGCCGCCCAGAGGGCGAGCGATGCGGACTCGATGGGGGCGGCGATGGAGTCGGGGCCGTCCGCGAAGCCCCATCCGTCCCTGCCTATGTCGCGCTTGAGTGACTTGCGCGCCGAGTCGTCGAGCGCCGGCGACTCGATGTGAGACAGCGTGCCCGAGTCGACCTCGTCCTTGAGCATCGACGCCGCAGCCTGCACGATTGCCGGGGTTCCCATCACGAGCGCGCACTTGCTGAAGCCGCCGTCGAGCATCCGCCGCTTGAGCGCGTCCGCTCCGGACTTGCCGTCGATGCAGACGCACGCGATCTCGTCTCGGTTGCGCAGGAGCATGTCCGAGATCGCGACCGTTCCGCCCGAAGCGCCCATCACGTCGTACAGCTCGACGTAGGACGGTCCGTCCCTGTCGGCGAGCGCCCATGACACCGCGGCGCGGGAGCCGTCCGCGGAGAACTTCACGCCAAACGCGAGCTTTCCGTCAGTGGGCGCCGAGTCGCGCCGGCACCCGTCCCACTTCTTGGAGGAAAGGGCGTAGAGGAGCGAGCCTCCCGTCTTCGCCCACCATCCGAGACGCTCGCGCGCGAACACGTCCGGCTGCATCTGCTCGGACTCGCCCTTGACCGCCTCGTAGTTGAGCACGGTGCCCATGGACGGGTTGAACTCGTACCATCTCGACTCGTCGTGGACGTCGCCTATCTCGTCCGCGCCCCACTCGATCCACGCCATCTCGGACTCGCCGTCGTGCACGTCGTCGTGGAGGTCGCGGAACACCGTGCCGACGTTGTCGGGGCCTGGCGGCGTTCCGAGGTAGATGGTCTGCGGGTTGTGCATCGCGCTCGCCGAGATTGCAGGCAGGGAAGCCGCCTGCTGCGTGTCCGTGAGCTCCTGCGCCTCGTCGTAGATGAGCACGTCGTAGGTCTTGCCTCGCGCCAGCGAGTTGGTGCGGGTGGTGAAGCGGATGAGTCCGCCGTTCTTGAGGCTGATGGCCTGCTGCCCGTTCGTCTTGCGCACGGCGAGCAGGAGGTCGTGCAGCTCGGTCTCGTCCTCGTCCTCGAATGGCTGGGACAGCTCCTTGAACATCTGGTCGGAGGTGTCGCCGTGCTGGCAGGTGTACAGGATCTTCTCGCCGTTGAGCGCGCCGTAGAAGCACCTGGCGCGCACGACCCAGCTCTTTCCGTTCTGGCGCGGGATGGAGATGCCCAGCGTGCGCAGCAGGTACTTGTCGCGCGCGTCGCGGGCCAGCATCGCGTCGAGCAGGTGCGGCTGCCACGGGAGCGGGTCGCCGAAGTACGCGGTCGCGAGCTCGCAGGCCATCCCGCCGTCGCCGCTGAGGTCCTCCGGGACGTTAGCCTCGTATGTCGGCGTCTGCCTGGGCTCCATCAGGCGCCCGCCGCCTTGGCCTTGCGCTCGCGGTCGGCGAACATCAGGCTCAGCACCCTAGCGCCGTCGCTCTGCGGACGCGCCTGCTGCACCTGGATGGGCACTGCCTTGCGCGACAGCCCGAGCAGCTCGTTGAGCGCGCGTATCTCGGCGGTCGCCTGTTTGAGCACGGACACGGCGGGGTGCGGGCGCTCCATGATGGCGTGCCGCCCGTTCTTCGCCTTGATGGGCTTGTAGCCGACGGGGTCGAGCACCTTCACGGTCTTGCCCCTGCTCATGGCATCCTCCGCGGCCTTCGCCACGGCATGCCAGTAGCACAGCAGCGCGATGTTCGGCGCGTCCTCGTCGGAGAAGCGCCCCGATGCGGTGACGCTCGTCCAAATCTGCGATTGATAGTCATCGGATGCGACCGATTCCGGCATCTCCGGCATCCCGGCCTCCTTTCTCGTGCCCGCATTGTGCGATGCGGGTGAGATTCGCGGCCTACCCCCGCCCTGGGTCATGGGGCGGGGGGAAATCGGCACTGGCTGGCATGGGTGTCCGTGCACCCCCGGGGAGGGGCGATGCCCCCGCCATCGGCGGCTCGGCGCCCCAGAAAAGCAATGAGGCGCAGCCGAGCAAACGACCGCGCCTCCAGTTAGGCTTTTCAGCCTCGCCTATTCAGTTGTCCCTAACGCTCAGAACAGCCTCGTGCGCCTTATCTCGACGGGCCTCGCGTCGCCCGGCATGTGCTTGCCCTTCCTCTGGTTGCAGATGCGGTGCGCCGCGTCGAGGTTCGCGTAGTCCAGCACCGCGCCGCCCCTCGCCCTCGGCACCACGTGGTCGGCCTCGAAGCTCCACGGCGTGCCGGGCGGCAGGCTGTAGTCTATGGGCTGTCCGCATATGTGGCACGGCCTGCCCTCGGCGCGGAGCCTCGCCTTGAGCTTGCGCTCGGCGTTGCCGTTGGAGCTCCACGTCATGCCAGGCGCTTCCTCGCGAGGTAGTCCTTCTTCACCGACAGGGTCGGGGTCTCGTCGGTGCTTCCTATCTTGATGGTGAGCGTTATGGGCGGCAGCACGAACCTCTCGTCGATGTCCCCCGCCACGTCTTCCGCCATGGACTCCAGCAGGGCCGCGGCGTCGCGGAGCTGCCGCGCCACCCTCTCGCCCGCACTCATGCGACCAGCCCCACGACCAGCTGCATGCACCACAGCACTGCGGCGACGCACAGCAACACGAGCACCGTCATGATGAGGCACCCGATGAGCCTGCCGATCAGCCTTCCAATCTCGTCCATTCAATCCTCCAATCTCACCCGCACGCCATGCGCACGAGAACGGTCAGAACCACGGCGAGCGCCCATGCGGACCTCGCCGCCCACGCCAGCAGCGCGGTGAGCGCCGCCAGCGGCATCAGCCGCAGAACATGGCGCACGCTTCCTCCTGCATGTCCCTCATGTGGTCCGCTATCCACGGGAGCGCCCAATAGGCGACGTCGCCCGGCTCCGCGTCCGCCCCGTCGAACTTCTCCCGGAAGGCGTCGTCGAACTCCACCTCGCAGATGCCGTAGTCGCAGCAGCACTCGTACATCTTGATGCACTCGGCGCAAGTGGGCTTGCCCTCGCCGAAGTGCCTGTCGATTGCCGCGCCGGTGCATCCGTCCGGGAGGTTGTAGCCCGGATCACAGCTTGCCCCCAAGGCGGATCACCTCATCGCGGTACATCTCGTACCGTTCGATGAACCTGTGAGGGTTCTCCGCGATGACGTCGAGAACCTCAACGAGCGCCATCTTGCCCAAGGGGCGCTCGCCGTCCGTGAGCTCGCTGTCAGGCGCGTCGATGATGTGGCGCTCGATTATCTCGAATCTCATCTCTCCACCTTCTTCCTCACGATGTCGCGCGGGTCTTCGCCCATCGCCTCCGCCAGATTGAGCAGCAGGTTCATCTTCACTTCCCTGCCGTTGCTGATGGCATGGCTCAGGCTGCTGAGGTTCACCCCGGCGGCGCGCGCCAGCTGCTTCAGCGGGACGTGGTTGTCGATGCGCCAATGGGCGATCTTGTCGGCGTCCAGAACGTACTCGGTTGCCATCACCTGCACCTCCCCTCGCGCTTGAGCGTCTCCACGTTGCGGCGGGACCTCTTGAGCGCGCGAATCCGGGCGCGCCTCCATTTCGGGTCGAGCGCCTTCGCGAGCTTCCTCATGAGACGGCGGGCGTCTCGGAACACGCGGGAGATGCTCTCCCACAGCATCTCGGCGGCGGCATTCGCGGCATCGCCGATTGCCTCCAGCAACCGCGTCGCCGCCCAGCTAAGCGTCCCGGGGTATGGCGCCTCAAACGTCTCGCCGGTCTTCTTCTCGTCGGTCATCGGTATTCCTTCCATTCGGTTCCTATTCGCATTCGCAGACGTCGCCGGCCATGGATTCCGCGAGCGCGCGCATGTCGGTCACCTCGGCGCACTCCGCGCCGAAGAACATGCCGAGCTCGCCCCTCTTGTGCCTGTCGCACCGGTACGCCCGGCAGATCTCGGGCCTAGCGGCGTAGACCGCGCACTCGCGCCCGTCCGTCAGGTACGGGCACAGCAGGTCGCACTCCGCCCTGGGCTCGGCGGGCTCGATTCCGTTCCGGCGCACGTACGCCTCGAGGCGCACCCGGTCGAACGGGCTCACGGGCAGGAAGCGCGAGCAGCACTCGCCGCAGCCCCTGCAGTCGCCCGTGTAGAGGTCGGTCACGTCGTCGCTCCGGAGCCCGGCGTGGATGGCCGCGGCGATGGCCTTCTCGTCATTCATCGGCCCGCCCTGCCGCTCCTGTCGGGCACGGCGGCCTCTACTCGGCACTCTTGGCCACCTTCTTGTCGTAGATCTTCTTGAGGTCCCGGCGCATGAACCGGGTGAACTCCTCCTCGCCGACGCCGTCCGCCAGCGCCACATATCGCATCGCATCGTGGCACCATTCGTCGAAGTCGAGCAGCCTTCCGCTGAACGCGCTCTTGACGTCCGTGACCTCGGCGTAGGTGAAGCG
>CABUWD010000025.1 GCA_902495155.1 uncultured Collinsella sp. | reverse complement strand
TAAGGCGGAGTCCCTCCCCAGGGCCTCCGCCTTTTTTCTATCCCTCCCATAAGTTGCGGTGAAATAGGGACTGTTTAAACGATTCAACCCCAAATTCAGTCCCTATTTCACCGCAACTTACAAAAGGGTACAGATAGGCCCCTTCAACTAGTTCAACCAGGCGAACAAAAATCAGCCAGAATTCCGTTCGCACGATATTGCTCTGGACCGACTGAGTTTCCGCAGCTTGCTCGCCCACAGGGGGCCGGGCGCGGCCTGCGAGATTTATCGCGAGTTCCGCACGAGCCGAAGAGCACTTAATGTGCTCTTCGTGCGAGCAGGACTGTAGAGCAGGAAATCTCACTGGCCACGCCCGGCCCCCTGTGGGCGAGCAAGCGGACGACAAACACATCTGTCCAACAATTCGTGCGAAACATAATGAAAAACAGTTTGATGTGAGTTAATATAAACAACGTCGTGAATCTGACTCCTGCCGCATGCATGACAGGGGTTAAACACAAAAAAGGAGTCAATTATGGTTTCTGAGAAGGCTACCCTCGTCAATCCGCAGGGTCTTCACATGCGTCCGGCTGGTCTGTTCGCCTCCACCATGGGCAAGTACGCCTGTGACGTGACGGTCGTCACCCCCGAGAAGGAGGTCAACGGCAAGTCCCCGATGGCCCTCATGGCTGCTGGTATCCCCTGCGGCACCGAGGTCGAGGTAAAGTGAGACGGCGCTGACGAGGCCGAGGCTCTGGCTGCTGCCATCGAGCTCATCAAGAGCGGTCTTGGCGAGTAGAACTCAAACGGGTCGCATGTTGAACAACTAAGTTCATATTTGGGGGCGCAGTGACCTGTTGTAAGGTAACTGCGCTCTTTTGTCATGGATATGGCAAAACGCTTTATCACATGACACGGAGAGAGGAATGGGAATGTATCAGGGAGTCAACGCTTCCGAGGGCATCGGTATCGGCACCGTCATGGTCGCCGTCGATCCCGACTTGACGTTTGAGCCGCACGAGGTTGCTGATTCGGCAGCAGAGAAGGAGCGCTATCAGTCCGCTCTTTCGGTCTTCTGCGAGAAGACCCAGGCTCAGGCCGACCACATGAAGGAAACGGTGGGCGAGGCCGAGGCCGAGATCATGAGCGGACATATTGTCCTGGCTCAGGATCCGGGTATGACCGACGCCATCAACGCCGCCATTGACGGTGGTACCTGCGCCGAGCAGGCGCTTATGGACACCTCGACCATGTTCGAGAACATGTTCCTGTCCATGGACGACGAGATGTTCCGTCTGCGCGCGGCCGACATCGCCGACATCCGCACCGGTATTCTGGCCGAGCTGCTGGGCAAGGAGGTCGTCGACCTCTCCGTCCTGCCCGAGAACACCGTCGTTGTCGTGCATGACCTCACGCCGTCCATGACCGCCACGATCGATAAGGCCCACGTTGCCGGTATCGTCACCGAGACCGGTGGCCGCACGTCGCACTCCGCGATCATTGCGCGCGCCCTTGAGATCCCGGCTGTCCTTTCGGTTTCCAACAGCTGCACCGCGCTGCGCAACGGTATGACCGTTGTCGTCGACGGTGGCAAGGGTATCGTCGAGGCCGATCCCGACGAGGAGACGCTCGCTGCCTACACCGCCAAGGCCGAGGCCTTCGCTGCCGAGAAGGCAGCCCTCGAGGCCTTCCGTGGCAAGCCGTCCGTGACTGCCGATGGCATCAAGAAGATTATCGCCTGCAACATCGGTAACCCCGATGACGTGCCCAACGCGCTCGATCACGACGCCGAGGCCATCGGTCTGTTCCGCTCCGAGTTCCTGTTCATGGACTCTGCTGAGCTTCCTTCCGAGGAGGAGCAGTTCAACGCCTACCGTAAGGTCGCCAGCGCGCTCAAGGGTGCTCCGGTCATCATCCGCACGCTCGATGTGGGTGGCGACAAGGAGATTCCATATCTGCATATGGTCAAGGAAGACAACCCCTTCATGGGCTTCCGCGCCGTGCGTTACTGCCTGGCCAATCCCGACCAGTACAAGGTCCAGCTCCGCGCTCTGCTGCGCGCTAGCGCCTTCGGTGACGTCAAGATCATGATCCCGCTCGTCACCTGCGTCGAGGAGGTCTTGGCTGTCAAGGAGCTCGTCGAGCAGTGCAAGGCCGAGCTGACCGAAGAGGGTCGCAAGTTCAACGAGAACATCGAGGTCGGCATCATGGTCGAGACGCCCGCCGCTTCGCTGCTCGCAGACCGTCTTGCCGAGGTCGCCGACTTCTTCTCCATCGGCACCAACGACCTGATCGGCTACACCATGTGCGCCGACCGTGGTAACGACACCATCTCCAACCTGTACCAGGTTTACTATCCCGCCGTGCTCCGCTCGCTCAAGAACATCATCGAGAGCGGCGTGAAGGCCGGCATCATGGTCGGTATGTGCGGCGAGGCCGCTGCCGATCCGCTGCTCGAGCCGCTGCTGATCAGCTGGGGCCTGGAGGAGTTCTCGATGAGCGCTCCGTCCATCCTGCGCGCCCGCAAGACCATCAGCCAGTGGACCAAGGCCGAGTGCGACGAGCTCGCCGAGAAGGCGCTCGCCTGCAACACCGCCGCCGAGGTCAAGGCACTGCTCGAGTCCGCAGCTCGCTAATTTGGTATCAGAGGTAACCGCGTGGTTGGAATGGGCCGACCACGCGGCCCTCACATATACAGGGGGTACTGTAAATGTTCTACACGCTAACCGCTAACCCGGCTGTCGACATGACGGTTTCGAGCTCTCCGCTCGAGCCCGACGAGAACGTCCGCACCGGCTCGGCCAGCTACACGGCTAACGGCAAGGGCCTCGACGTGTCCTTCGCCTTTAAGAAGATGGGCGTCGACACCGTCGCGCTCGGCTTCTTCGCTGGCTTCACGGGTAAGTTTATCGTCGAGGAAGTCATGAACCTGGGTTGCCTGTGCCGCCCGGTCTGGACCGACGGTATCACGCGCATCAACACCTACGTCAACGATGGCCAGCACGAGTACGGCATCCTGAACCCCGGCGCTCCGATCACGCCGCAGCACCAGGAGGAGCTCTACAACATCCTGGACACCGCGGGCGATCTTGAGTGCCTGATTGTCTCCGGCTCCGTGCCTCCCAAAGCTACGCCCGACTTCCTGGCTCAGGTCATGGAGCACGCTCAGGCTCGTGGCGCTGACGTCGTCCTGGACCTGTCCTCCGACAAGCTTAAGGAGCTCGCTCACAAGAAGCCGCTGCTCATCAAGCCGAACCATCACGAGATGAAGGCCATCTTCGGCGTGCCGGTCGATACCGACGACGAGGTTCGCGTTGCCATGAAGATGGCTCACGACGCTGGCGTTCAGAACGTGCTGCTCACCCGTGGTAGCCGCGGCGACGCTTACTTCTCCAACGGCGAGGACATCTGGTACGCCAAGCGTGAGTTCAACATCAAGCTGGTCTCTTCCGTCTGCGCCGGCGACTGCACCCTCGCTGCGTTCCTGCACAAGTGGTACAGGGATCGCGACAACGTCGAGGAGGCCATGAAGCTCGCTATGGCCACCGGCGCCAACGTTGCCGAGTCCGTCGGCATCGGCGACTTCGGTCACGTCGATGAGTACAGCAAGCGCGTTGCTGTCCGCAAGCTCGATCGTCAGTAATCGAAACGCGACATATTCGTGCGCATGCGGCGCCCCGGTTTCGGCTGGGGCGCCTTTTTGTTCCGCCACGGGGGAGAGGTGTCCCGCCGTACTTCATCGCTTCCACACCGTTCACCGAGTTGTCCTAGCCTTTTACCGATGCGTGGAATATACTTTCATTAACACGTTGCTTCGTGAAAGGAACATTCATGATTTACACGCTCACTGCAAATCCCGCCATTGACTACAACATCGCCTGCGACGGCCTTGCTGCCAACACCGTCACGCGTACTCGCAACGCCGTCTATACGCCCAACGGCAAGGGCCTCAACGTCTCGTTTACGCTTGACCACTACGGTGTCGACACCACGATCCTGGGCTTCTTCGCTGGCTTCTCGGGCGAGTTCATCGTCAAGGGCGCCGAGGCCCTGGGCGTGCCCGTCAAGCCCGTGTGGACCGACGGCATCACGCGCGTCAACGTGTTCCTCAACGCCGGCCCCGACACCGAGTACAACATGGTCAACGCCGGTGCCGCCATCAACGAGGCCAACGAGCAGGAGATGTTTGAGCTCATCGATTCGCTCGATGACATGACCTGCCTGGTCATCAGCGGCTCGCTGCCTCCCAACACTTCCGAGGGCTTCCTGGCCGAGGTCCTGCGCCGTGTCAAGGCCAAGGGGGCCGAGTTTGTCCTCGACATCTCGAGCCATCAGCTGGCAGACCTCATTGCCATGGAGCCGCTGCTGATCAAGCCCAATGATGACGAGCTGCTCGACATCTTTGGCATCAAGGTGAGCGGTGGCGACGACGAGTCCGTCAAGGGCGCGATGGCCGAGCTGCACGCCAAGGGCGCCAAGAACGTGCTGCTGACCCTCGGTGGCGACGGCGCGTACTTCTCCAACGGCGAGCATATCTGGTTTGCCAACCGCACCTTCGACGTCAAGCTGCTGTCGACGGTGTGCGCCGGCGATTCCTCGCTCGCTGCCTTCTTGTCCGTGTGGCACGACGCCCCCGAGCGCGTCGAGGACGCCCTGCGCCTGTCGATGGCCACCGGCGCCAACGTGGTCGAGTGCCCCGGTTTGGGCGATTTTGCCAAGGTGGACGAATATAAGAAGCACATCGAGGTTCGCCAGGTCTGCTAGCCGCATCGATACATCGTTGTCGAACACCCGCTTTGGATTACCAAGGCGGGTGTTTTTTGCGCGCTGAACATATGTGGTGTCTGCTGTCTCGTTTTATCTAATCAACGACGCGATTGCGTGTGCGCGCTTTCTCGTTTCTTGTTAGACTTCTTGAGAACCATCGATTAACGCTCACAAGTGCAGGAGGCCATAGGCATGTGCAATGTTTCGCTCAACGGTACGCAACCGTCCGATGCGTCCCTACGCGTCCTGCGCGCGCTTGAGGCGGCTGGTCTTGAGGCTTGGTACGTGGGCGGTTGGGTGCGCGACGCCCTGATGGGGTGCCCCAGCCACGATGTTGATATGTGCTGTAGTGGCCTGTGGCAGGAGTCCAAGGCGGCGCTCGAGGCCGCTGATATCGCGGTCGTGGAGTCGGGCATTAAATTTGGCGGAATCACGGCTATTTCCGATGGCGAGCGTATCGAGGTCACCACGTACCGTCTGGATGGCTTCTATACCGATGGGCGCCATCCCCAGAGTGTGGAGCGTGCCGCCTCGCTCGAGGACGATCTGGCCCGCCGCGACTTTACCGTCAACGCCATGGCCTGGCATCCCGAGCGCGGGCTTGTCGACCGCTACGACGGCCAGGTTGATCTGGAGCGCAAGCTGATTCGCGCTGTCGGTGATCCCAAGCGTCGCTTTAACGAGGACGCCCTGCGCATGCTGCGCGCGGTGCGCTTTGCCTGCCGCCTGGACTTTATGATTGAGCCCGAGACTAAGCGTGCGCTTGCCGAGTGCGCGCCGCTGCTCGATGCCGTGGCGCGCGAGCGTGTGGGTATTGAGCTCGAGGGCATTCTTTCGACCGGTCATGGGGGAGACGCGATGCTTCGCTATCCCGAGCTCATCTGTGCCGCTGTGCCCGAGTTGGCAGCGGGTCGCGGGTTTGATCAGCGAAGTGTCTACCATGCGTTTAACGTCTACGAGCATATCGCCCGTGTGCTGACAGTGGCAGGGGAGCTGGCGCTGTGCGACGGCGTCGCGCCATCGTCGAGCCTTATGTGGGCGGCGTTTTTGCACGATGTCTCCAAGCCCGAGTGCTTTACGGTCGATCACGCCGGCAGCGGACACTTCTACGGTCATCCCGAGCTCGGCGCCAAGAAAGCGCGCGTCATTATGGATCGCCTGGCTCTCTCGCACGACCTGGTGCGCGACGTGTGCCTGCTCATCAAATATCACGACAAACCGCTGCGTCCCGAGCGATCCTGCCTGCTCAATATGATGTGTGCGCTTTCTGGCGAGGGCGTCGACACGGCCCGTCTGATTGACGAGCTCATGGACCTTAAGCGTGCTGACACGCTCGGCAAGGCCCCGTCGTGCTTCTATTACGTTGAGACGATTGAGGAGATGCGCGCGATGGCGCACGAGCTGCTGAAGGCAGGGGAGCCCTATATGCTCAAGATGCTCGCCATCAACGGCGGCGACCTGATCCGTGCCGGAGTCAAGCCCGGGCCGGAACTGGGTCAGCTTCTCAACGCCGCCCTCGACGCCGTGATCGAAGACAACATTCCCAACGATCGCGAAGCTCTTTTGGTCCATCTCAACTTGAATTAGCTACCCAGTTTACCTGCGTGTTCCATAACCTGCCGACAATTTTTTGGCAATTTGGAATTTCTTCTTGCGCTGACGTTTTTTGTCCCGTAATATATTTCCTCGCAGCACGGCAGTGCAGATGTCATGTGGCCCGTTCGTCTAGCGGTTTAGGACGCCGCCCTCTCAAGGCGGAGATCACCAGTTCGAATCTGGTACGGGCTACCACGCATCTGATACCCGGACTTCCTATGGAAGGCCGGGTTTTTTATTTTCAAACAACCGTCTGCAATTCCCGTTTGAACCAGAGCTTTTCGTTCTGCCTATGGCCCTTACGGGTACAATATCCAAGATATTTTGACTGTTAGAAGGAGTCTCATGACGGAGTCCTCTCAGCATACGTTTAAGCCCCAGGTCGAGGTTGAGGCCTCGGGCGGAGATGACAATAAGAGCGCACGCCGTGGCGCCATCTTTATCGGCGTCGTGCTGGTGGGTTATATCGTCTATCTGGTGGTTACCGGGCAGATGGGGCAGTTCTGGGCCGCTATGTCGAGCGTCCAGGCGCCATGGCTCGTTGTCGCGTGTCTTTGCATGTTCATGTATCTGTTCTTTGGCATTGTGGCCTATGCGATCGCCGTCTGGCTCGATCCCAATTCGCCCGTCGGCATCCGCGACCTGATCTCGGTCGAGGCGAGTGGCATCTTCTTTGGCAACTTGACGCCTATGATGATGGGCTCGACTCCCGCCCAGATCTACCGCCTGACCAAAGCGGGCCAAAATGTCGGCGAGGCCGGAGCCACGCAGTTCACGCGCTTTATCGTGTACCAGTTTGGCCTCGTTGCCTGGGGCGCTATCCTCCTGCTTGCTCGCATGCCGTTTTTTGCCGAGCGCTATGGCGACATGACGCTGCTGTGCGTCTTTAGCTTTGGTGGGCACTGCTGCATCTTGCTTGGCATCTTCGCCGTCGCGCTCATGCCTAAGACCGTCACGCGCGTCGCCCATTGCATCATTAATTGGCTCGAGCGCATAGGCGTCTCGTCCACTAAGATCGAGGGATGGCGCACGTTTGTCGATGGCGAGATCTACTCGTTCTCCGAGAAGTTCAAGCTTTCGGCTGGCCACTTTTCGTCCATGCTGCTCACGGTGGTCATCACCATGCTACAGCTCGCGTTTTTCTACCTCGTGCCGTATTTCCTGATGCTTGCCTTTGGCCACCACGAGGTCGACTTTTTCTCGGTCATGGCCGCGAGCGCCTTTGTCCAGCTGTTGAGCTCTGCGGTCCCCCTGCCCGGTGGAACTGGTGGCGCTGAGGGCGGCTTTGCATTGTTCTTGGGTCATTTCTTTGGGTCGGCTTCGACCGCCGGCTATCTGCTGTGGCGCCTCATTACGTTTATTGCGCCGACCATTTTGGCTGCGCCCCTGCTGGGCCTTAAGAGTGCCCACAACGAGAGCATCCATGCGCGCTGGGATCGCGTGATGCGCAAGCTCGGTCGCACGCCTCAAACGCCCTCTGCGCCCACAAAGCCCCACCCCACGAATGCTGTTACCGTTGATCCCAAGAAGCAGGCTCAGAAGGCTTCTGGGACCGCTAAGCCGGCTCATAAAGCCTATGTGCGCCAGACAGGCGATGGTATTCGCGTATCTCCGTCGGCACTCAATAAGAAGAAGCATCCTAAGTCGCAGTAGGGCAGTCGTGCGTTCTTCATGATGCGGGGCATATTTGTGCCGTATGGGGGATAATCCTCTTACGTAGATTATCTCTCATCTGTTGATGAATGCTCGCATATCGAAGGGACACGCCCATGGCAACCAGCAAACCGCGTCTTGACCGCCGCATCGTTCGCAGCCGTAATGCCATCCTTTCGGCTTTCGAGCGCCTGCTCATGGAAAAGCCGCTGGCAGACATTACGGTGAGTGCCATCGCGCGCGAGGCCAATGTCGACCGCAAGACCTTTTACGTTCACTTTGGTACGGTTGACGGCCTGCTCGATGCCATTGCCGTCGATGTGGTGGAGATGATTGTCGACTCGGTCGAGAAAACGCTTGCTTCAATGGACGGCGACACCAACGAGCGCGCCCTTGGCGCGGCGGCGACCTTCTTTAAAACCGTTAACGAGGCGCTGTGCAACAACCTCGTGCTCAATCGTCAGCTGATCGAGAACATACCGCTCGATGATTTTATGGCTCGTCTTCGTGCACCGCTCGAGCACGAGATTGCCGAGCGCGATCTGCTGCCCCAAGGTCTCAAGGACGAGATGTTCGACTACTATCTGGCGTTTTTGCTGTCGGGTATTATCGGTATCTATCGCACGTGGGCGCTGTCTGACGGCTCGGTTCCTATCGAGCGCGTCTCTGAGGTCGCCAACGACCTCACACTCAACGGCCTGTCGAGCCTGGAATCTCGCTTCGAATAGCATCGATAATTCAACAACTTAAAGAAGTTGCGGTGGAATAGGGATTGTTTTGGTTATTGGAAGGCCGTTCTGGTCCCTATTTCACCGCAACTTAGTAAAACTGTTTTGATGGTAAGGCGGAGCAGCCTCGAAGATGAGCCTCGAGACTGCTCCGCTTCATTTCTGAGCGTTTGTCGTGTAGGGCAGCATTAATCGCCGTTTTTGAGTATGCGGCCCTGTTTTTCGAACTTGTGCATGTCGCTATCGGCCATGCCCTGCGACTTGTCCTCGTGACGCTTGGCGTATAACGGATCGTCGGAGTCGTTCCAGATGCGGTCGGCGACAGGTGACCATGCCTCGGCGGCAGCCTGGGTCTTTTCGCGCAGCTGCTCGGGTGACTCCTTCTCGATTAGGTCGGTGCTCATTGCGCCACTCTCGGCGACCAGTTTGGGCAGCACGTCGGGATTCTCGAGCATGGGGCATGGTTTGAGGTAGTTGTCGTTAAACGGCATGTTCTCGTAGTACTTCATAAAGAGGGGAGAGCGCAGCGCGTCGAGTAAGCTCACATCGTGGATGTTGGCGTTTGAGTAATGGATGAACACGCACGGCTCCACGTCTCCGGCGGCGTTGATGTGCAGGTAGCGGCGGCCGCCGGCGATACATCCGCCTACAAACTCGCCGTCGTTTTGGAAGTCGAGCGTAAACAGCGGCTTCTTCTCACGCATTTCGCGGATAAAGTGATACATGTGCTCGCGCTGCTCGGGCGTGGGCATGAGCTCGGGGGTTGCATTGCGGCCAACTGGCATAAAGTGGAAGTACCAGCAGAAGAGTGCTCCCTCGCCGATCATCCAGTCCATGTTCTCCTCGGTAGCAACCGTCTCGGCATTGGCGCTGGTCCAACAGGTGGAGATACCAAACGGCAAGTCGCGCTCGCGCAGGAGTTTCATGGCGTGCTCGATCTTTGCGTAGGTACCCTCGCCGCGACGGGCGTCGGTGGTGTGCTCATTGCCCTCGGCGCTGATGGCGGGGACAAAATTACCTACGCGAATCATATCGTCGCAGAAGGCCTCGTCGATCAGCGTGGAGTTGGTAAAGCAGAGAAACACGCAGTCCTGATGTTTTTCGCAAATTCTGATCAGGTCGTGCTTGCGGACGAGCGGCTCGCCGCCGGTATAGATGTAGATATGCGTACCGAGCTCTTTGCCCTGCGTAACGATAGAGTCGATGTCTTCGAACGAGAGATTCTGCTTGTAGCCGTACTCGGCGGCCCAGCAGCCCGTGCAATGCAGGTTGCAGGCGCTCGTGGGATCGAGCAGGATGGCCCACGGAAAGTTGCACTGGTACTTTTCGCGGTTCTTTTCCTGCTCTGGCCAAGCAAGCAGGTTGGCGTCGACAATGAGGGTCTTAAGCAGTTTGGTTCGCATCTGGGGATTAAGGCTGAACACACGCATGATCAGGTCATACCAATTGCCGCGGCTCTTGATAACATTGGTGAATGCCTCGCGCTGTACGGGAAATACGCGATTGGGGACCAGCTTGTTCACGAGGTCCATGATTTTGTCGATGTTTTCTTGCGGGTTGTCGTCGAGATAATCGATGAGCTTGTTGAGCGCTGCACGCTCTGCTGACTGTGGAAGCGACATGGGTATATCCTTTCACGTGTGCTTACTGTGTGATAATACCCACTTGTGGATTAAACGAAGTCTAAAGATTTGTAATGTGTCTATTCAACGAATCAATTTAATTTGGGGTGAAGCGTTATACCTTACGCTCTCTAAGTTGCGGTGAAATAGGGTCAGATAGGGATGCGGACGATTTCTTGGGCCGCGCCTAGGCGTATCCATTGGAATCCTCCGATGCGCCTTCGCGCGCTCGCATGACCTCGATACCATGCGAGCGTGCGAACTCGACGAGCTCTGCGTTGCGGGCGTTTATGGTGCCGAAGGCGGCGGGGCACACGATAAGGCGCGCGCAGTGGACGAGGAGCTCTTTGGCGCGGGCTATGGTTTTATCCCCGATCGGCTCGAAGGCGCGCTCGGCCACGCATTCCGTCGCCAGGTCGCGCGCGAGCTCGCAGTCGATGTCCCCTTCGTGCAGAACGCCCGCGTAGAACGCCTTGCCCTGCCGGATGAGCTGGCGAAACACAGCCGACCCCGTACCTGCGCCGGCGATGACGAACGTGTGCGCATCGCCGTGCGGGCGCCCAATTTCCACGCTGCCGAAGCGCTCGTTGAAGGTGCCATGTTGAAGGCCGTAGAGCTCGCCAATCGTCTCGCGCGTGAATATGTCCTCGGGTGCGCCGGCGCGGAAGACCCGGCCGTCCTTCACGCAAATCACCTTGTCGGCGCTTTTCTGCGCGAGCTCGAGTTCGTGGATGGACATGATGACAGCAACATTCCGCGATTTCGCAAGGTGGCGAAGTATTCGCAGCAGGTCGATCTGGTAGCGGATATCGAGATACGACGTGGGCTCATCGAGCACGAGCACATTCGGATCCTGCGCGATGGCGCGTGCGAGCATGACGCGCTGGCGTTGCCCGTCGCTTATCTGCATGAAGTCGCGCTCGGCGAGCCCTTCCACATGTGCGGTTTTCATGGCCTCGTCGACCCGATTATGGTCATCGAGCGTGAGTGTGCCCATTCGCCCGGTGTAGGGATGCCTTCCCGCCTCTACGATATCGCGGCAGGTGAGGAGCTCGGTCCGGGGGCGATCTGTCAGCATAACGGCAAGGTTCCTTGCGAACTCCGCCGTCTTCCATCGGGAAATCTCCCGCCCGTCGAGCTCGACCGTGCCGGCAAGCGGTGCCAGATGGCGTGTGATTGTTTTCAAGATGGTCGACTTGCCCGAGCCGTTCGGCCCGATGAGCGCCACGACGTCGCCCGCGCGAACCTCCAGATCGACGCCTTCGACTACGACCTTCTTGTCGTAGCCCGCCGACAGGTCGCTTATGCGGAAAAGCGGCACTCCGTCAGCCTGCGTTTCGACCGGGGTTTCGAGGTTCGACTCCGCTCGGAGCGTTTTGGGCCGCGGCATGAATTCCCCCATCTACCTCACCCGCTTCTTCAGCATGAGCGCGATAACCACCGGCGCGCCGAAGATGGCGGTGACGGCGCTGATGGAAAGCTCGACGGGAGAGAACAGCGTGCGCGCGATCAAATCGCAACCCGCGCAGAAGATGGCGCCTCCCAAGAAGCACGCAGGAATCACGCGGATGGGCTTCGACGACTTCAGCGCCGACTTCACGAGATGCGGAACCGCGATGCCTACGAACGACACCGGACCAGCGAACGCGGTCACACAGGCGGAGAGCATGCTCGCTAGAAGGACGAGCACCACGCGGAAGCGTGCGACGTTCACGCCGACGCTTTTCGCGTAGGCTTCTCCCAGCTGGAAGGCGGAAAGGGGCTTCGATATCGCGAATACGCATGCGCTCACGGTGATCACCACGACCGCGATGACCGCGATGTCGTCCCAGCTCGAACCCGAGAAGCTACCCAAAGACCAGTTGTGCAGGTTCACGATGGACTGGTCGTCGGCGAAGGCGATGAGGAAGTTCGTCGCCGCCGAGCAGATGTATCCCACCATGACGCCCGCCACGATAAGCATGGCCATGGAACTTATGCGCCGTGCGATGAGGAGCACGAAGCCGATGGTGATAAGCGATCCCAGAAACGCTGCGGCCACCATAGCCGGCGAGGACATGGCCTGGTTCGCGCCCAGAAGCACGATCATCGTAAGCGCGACGACGAACTTTGCGCCCGAGGAGACGCCCAAGATGAACGGGTCGGCGATGGGGTTGTTGAAAAACGTCTGCAGCAGGAACCCGGAGAGCGAAAGTGCCCCGCCGAGAAGTATGGCTGAAAGCACGCGCGGCAGGCGAATCTCCCAGATGACCTGGCTTTCCATGGAATTGGCCGCGCCGCCCGAAAGGATGTCGGGGATGTGGTCTGCGGGCACGAGCACGCTCCCGATGCACAGGTTGGCCCCGACGAGCACGATGAGGGCAACAGCGAGCAGCGCCGTCACGACGCGACACCGCGCGGCGCGCCCCGATTCGTCGTATGCCATGGTAAGCCGGCTTCTCATGGCGCTAGCCGAGCTTCCTCAGATAATGGAAGTCACTCGTGTCATCGCCGGTGAACGCCCCGTGCAGCTCGTCGATAATGTCGGCGGTAGAAGTCATCTGCTGGTACATGTCGGCGCTTGTGACCCAGACGTTGCCGTTCTTCACGGCTTTGAACTGCGACAATAGCGCGTTTTTGCCTACGAAGTCGTTCAAGGTGGCAACCGATTCGTCGATGGTGCCGTTGTAGACGATGATGTCGGCATCCTTCGCCGTCGCGTAGAAGCGCTCCATTTCGAGCGTTACTGACGAACCTGACGTCGACGCCGTCTGCGCGTCATCGAGCGCGTAGCTGCCGCCTGCAAGCTCGATCATCTGCGCCACGTAGTCGCCCGCCCGCCGCGTGACGGCGGCCCCGTTCGAGTTAATGTAGAAATACGCCACGGTTTTACCTGACGACGCGAGCCTCGACGTTTGCTCGACGCGGGCCTTCTGCTCGTTGAACAGGTGCGCGGCCTCGTCTTCCTTGTCGAACAGGACGCCGAAAAGCTTAATCCACTCGACGCGCCCGAGTGCTTCGGGCTCGCTCGACGACTGTTCGGTGAGCACGACGAGTCCGAGCTTCTGCAGCTTTTCCTTCACATCGGGCGTGTGGTTGATCATAGTGTTCTCGATGGCGAGCGTGCAGCCCGAGGCCGATATTCGCTCGTAGTCGGGCGCGCTGTACTTGCCGCCGTAGGCGATCGCCCCACTTTCGAGCGCGCTTTTGAAGCCCGCGACCGAGCAATCGTCGGCCTTCGTGCCCGACATAATGATATTGTCGTTCGCATCGAGCGCGTCGACCAGGCACATCGTCGCCGACGACACGAGGTACACCTTGTCGGCGGGGCGCCTTATGACCGCGATGTCGGAGCTCAACCCATCAGGTACCTTTGCATTTTGCGGCACCACGAGGAAGCGCTCCCCGTTCGAAATGCAGATAAGCCGCAGGCCGCCTTCGAACTCGTCGACAGTGAAGTGCTCGGCGTATTCAAGCTGAAGCGTCCCCGTCGGCTTCCAGCCGCAGCCCAAATCGGCGTTGTGGAAGTCGGCCGCGGCGCTTGAAGCCGTTCCCGCAGGGGAGCCGCCGCTTGCTTCGTCGCCCGATTTCTCCTTCATGGTGGATGAGTCGAAGTAGAGCGTGTAGTCGATGGTGTGCGGCGTCGACATGGCGACGGTCTCGGCCGACACGGCGATGTCCTCGTCGAGCGTGACGGGTATCTCGAACGTGGAGTTGCCGCCGTCGTTTACGGGCGCGTAGTCCACGCCGTCGACGGTCATCTTGTCGTAGTTCGAACTCGACCAGGTGATGGTCGCGGTGTAGGTGTCGCCATCCTTCACAATTGTGGTGGGTGAGGCGATGCTTGCGCGCCCTGACCCGCCGGAGAGCGAGACGCTCACAGTGTATTCCTGAGAGCCCGTCGTGGCACCGGTCGCGTTCGGGCTCGCACTGCACCCCGCGAAGGGAAGCGCGAGCAGGGCGACGAGAACGCAGGCGATCGCGCGCACCGCGA
This sequence comes from uncultured Collinsella sp., assembly GCA_902495155.1. Taxonomy (GTDB): domain Bacteria; phylum Actinomycetota; class Coriobacteriia; order Coriobacteriales; family Coriobacteriaceae; genus Collinsella. Next base: position 5,013 of record CABUWD010000025.1, on the reverse strand, counting down.
TGCTGCGACGCTTCCTGCTTTCCCCCTTGGGAAGAATCGACCGCATGGCGTTACTTCAGTGCGTCGGCGCGCAGATCGACGCCGGCGGATTCGAACACGAGCGTGCGGTCGTACCACTGCTCTTTTCTAATACTCCACGCGGCGCAGGCGGTGTCCTCGTCGAGCGCTTCAACGGGCACGTCGTAGGTGTACTTGCCTTCCGCGTTTTCCACATAGGGGATGAAGTCGGCCTCGCTCGCGGCGGCAGCCTCGTCGCCCGTGCCCATGAAGAGCTTGCCGTAGCCCGTGCCGGAAAGCGTCATCACGCAGTGCATGGAGCCGTTTTCCACGATGAGCTGGGCGTCCACAATCCTGAACATGTTCGAGCTGGAATCTACGGTGATCGGATAGGTGCCGTCGGCCACCTTGTCGGCGGTGATGGGGGCAGCGCTTGCGCCCTCGGGCGCATCGGCCGCCTGTTCGGTCTTTTCCTGGGAATCGGCATCGCTTGCCTTTGCGCTGTCGATTGAATTTCCGCCGCAGCCGGCGAGCGAGAACGCGAAAAGCGCCGCTGACAGGGCGAAGGCGAGGGTTTTCTTCAACATGGAGGGGGTTCCTTTCAATCGCTTCGACCGCCCGCGCCGTGCGGTGGGCGGGCGGGATGCGAATGCAACGGGCATGCGCCGTCGGTCGGGGAAGGCGCATGCCCGTTGCACGGGGACGCGACCGGCGCCCCCGTGCGCGGCGAGTTTACAGCTTGGCGATGGCGTCGTCCACGTGCGAGACGTAGATTTCGTCGACCGCGACGTTCTGTCCCAGACCCTGGAGCAGGCACGTCACTTCGAAGCCGGCGGCCACGAACTTCGCAGCCCAGCTGTCGGGGTCGGTCTCGTCTGCCATGTCGTTGTTCGCGTGGTCGCCCGCGACCACCATGAACGGCGCGAGCACGGCCTTCTTGTAGCCTGCGGCGCTCGCGGCGGCGATAACATCCTCGCAGGTCGGTTCAGCCTCGACGGTGCCGACGAAGAACTGCGTCAAGCCCTCGTTCTTGAACACTTCCTGCATCTTGGCATAGTCGGCGTTGGAATCGGCTTCGGTGCCGTGACCCATGAGGCACAGCGCCGTCTTGCCGTCGTCGAAGGACGCCATGTTCTCCTTAATGGCTGCGGCCACCTTCTTGTAGTCGTCGTCGGAGGTGAGCAGCGGGTCGCCGAGCGAGATTTTGTCGAACTTGTCGGCGTACTTGTCGAGCTCGTCTTTCACGTCGGTGTATTCCAGGCCACCCATGAGATGCGTCGGCTGCACGACGATTTCCTTCACGCCGTCTTCCACGCAGCGGTCGAGCGCCTCGGTCATGTTGTCGATCGTGATGCCGTCGCGCTTCTTCAGCTTATCGATGATGATCTGCGCGGTGAAGGCGCGGCGGATGTCGTAGTCCTGCCAGTACTTCTCGCGGATAGCGTCTTCGATGGCGCCGATGGTGATGTGGCGCGAGTCGTTGTAGCTCGTGCCGAAGCTCGTGACGAGGATGACAGGCTTCACGGCCTTCTCATTTTCACTCGATTTCTCGGAACTCGCGGTGGTGTTGGAGCAGCCCGCGAGCGCGACTCCGGCGAGCGCGACGGCTCCGGTTGCTGCGGCGCCCATGAATGCGCGGCGTGACATCTGGTCGGACATGGTTTTTCCTTTCCTCGGTTTGCCGGTCCCCCGGCGACAGTTGCTTGTCGGCACAAGCGAAAGAAAAGCGCACCCCTCGGGGTTCACAAGGAGCTAACGCCACGGCGATGCCGTGAGGAAAAGGCGAAGCAGTCTGGCTTGGGGCGCGAGGCGGTTCGCCCGCGCGTCCTATACAGTAATGTCCCTTGCCCAGGATTCCCACCTGGTTCCCTCCGCAAGCCAGCGCGGGCTGTGCGGGCGCCGCGCCGGTCATTTCCTTTTATCCGATTGTCATATGCTCGTTGCCGAAACTTTTACTATGATAGTGGGCACTTGTGAACGTGTCAAAGCCAGGGCGGTCGGCATTGCGCCTCCTGCCTGCGTATTTGCGCCGATTGCCGCTGCGGGCGCCGTGTTTTGCCCGCTGCGCGAATGGCGGCGTAAACGGTTGCGATGAGAATCGGGAAGGGAAGGCTCGGATGATTCATATCGTTGGCGCTGGCTCGGGCGCCGCCGACCTTATTACGCTGCGCGGGGCGCGCCTTCTGCTCGCGGCCGACGTGGTCGTTTGGGCGGGGAGCCTTGTGAACCCCGAGCTGCTCGCCGAGTGCAAGGAATCCTGCGTTGTCTACGACAGCGCGCACATGACCTTGGAGGAAGTGCTCGACGTGATGTGCGCGGCAGATGCGCGGGGCGAGGAAGTGGTGCGCCTGCACACGGGCGACCCGTGCCTGTACGGCGCCATCCAGGAGCAGATGGACGCGCTCGACGCGCGCGGCGTGGACTACGAGGTGGTGCCCGGCGTGTCGAGCTTTTGCGGTGCCGCGGCGGCGCTTCGCCAGGAATACACTCTGCCGGGAATCAGCCAGTCGGTCGTGATCACGCGGCTTTCCGGGCGTACCCCCATGCCCGCGGGCGAGGGCATGCGCACCATGGCGGAAAGTGGCTCGACTATGGTCATCTTCCTGAGCTCGGGTATGCTCGCCGAGCTTTCCGCCGAGCTTTTGGCCGCGGGCCGCAGCTCCGACGAGCCGGCGGCGCTCGTGTACAAGGCGACCTGGCCTGAGGAGCGCGTGGTGCGATGCACAGTGGGCACGCTCGCCGATGCGGGCGCGCGAGAGGGCATCGACCGCACGGCGCTCGTGGTGGTGGGCCGCGTGCTCGGAACTCGCGGCGGGCTTGCGCACAACGGCGCGCAAGCGGAGTCGTACGAGCGCAGCAAGCTTTACGACCCTTCGTTTGCCACGGGGTATCGGAAGGCGAGCAGCTAGCGTGGCCTTCGAGCATTACATATATACTGGGACGACCCGCCTGCGCTGCGGCTACACCACGGGGAGCTGCGCCGCGCTCGCGGCGAAGGCAGCCTGCGAGATGCTCTTGTCACGAAAGCCCGTCGGCCTCGTGTCGATCGTCGCCCCCGGCGGGCTGCCCGTCGAGGCGAACGTGGTCGACGCATACATCGGCGAGGGGTGCGCCCAGTGCGCCGTGCGAAAGGACGCAGGCGACGATGCCGATGTGACTGACGGCGTGCTCGTGTACGCGCGCGTGGAACATGCGGGGTCGGGCACGGGTGCTGCGGGCAGCAAGGGCGTGCCCGCGCGCGAATCGGAAGTTTCCGTCGATGGCGGCGTGGGCGTGGGGCGCGTGACGTTGCCCGGGCTCGAGCAGCCGGTGGGGGCGGCCGCCATCAACGCGACGCCGCGCGCGATGATAACTTCGGCCGTGCGCGAGGTGTGCGTCGCGCACGGCTTTTCTGGAAATATTGCTGTGACAATTTCGGTACCCGAGGGTGTTGCCCTTGCCGAAAAGACCTTCAACCCGCACCTGGGGATAAAGGACGGCATCTCCATCCTGGGCACGACGGGCATCGTCGAGCCGCGCAGCCTCGCTGCCTTGCGCGACAGCATCGAGCTCGAGATCCGGCAGCATGCGGCTATGGGGCGACGCGGAGTCGTGCTCACGCCCGGCAACTACGGCGCGCAGTTCATCTCGGGGCATTTCCACCTAAACGGTGCGCCGGTGGTCTTCATCTCCAACTTTGTGGGCGATGCGATTGATTGCTGCGTTCGTGAGGGATTTACCAATGTCCTTCTTGTGGGACACATCGGCAAGCTGGTGAAGGTCGCGGGTGGCATCATGGACACCCATTCGCGTACCGCCGACTGCCGCTCGGAGATTCTGGCCGCCCACGCGGCCTTGGCCGGCGCGGGCGCGAAGACCGTGCGCGAGATCATGTCTTCGGTCACGACCACGGCGGCGCTCGAGGTAATCGAGGCCGCCGGCGTAGGGGACGCTGCGCGCGCCTCGCTCGCTGCGGCAACCGAGGACAGGTTGCGCCGCCGCGCGGCGGGTGCATGCGATATCGCCGCGGTCGTGTTCGACGCCGGGCGCCGCGAGCTTTTCCGTACGTCGGGCGCCGATGCAGTTATCGGGGAATTGGGGGCGACGTATGAGTAAAGGCGTGCTGTACGGGGTGCGCCGCGCAATCGGCTGGCCGGGGACGAAGGTGGTCATGAAGGCGCGCCGCTCGCTTGAGGGCACGAAGCGCATCCTTCGCGAGGAGGGCGCCTTCGACGGTGCCGAGCTCGTAGAGGACTGTGGGCTTCCGGGCGAGCGCGTGTACCGCTCGCTCGACGATGTGCCCGATCGGGGCAGCTACTTCTCGACGATGGTGGTGCGCTAGATGAGGGTTTTCTGCATAGCGTTCACCGAGAGGGGGTATGCGTTGGCGGAGCGCACCGCACGCGCGCTTTCCGATTGCGCGCAGACAGGTGAAGATGACCCTGGCTGGGACGTTTCCGTTTCGCGCGGGTTCGGCGAGGGGAAGGCCGACCTGCGCACATGGACGGCGCTCGCGTGGGAAGCGTCGGACGCGCTTCTGTTCGTGGGCGCGGCGGGCATCGCCGTGCGGGCGATCGCGCCGCATGTCGCCTCGAAGGCAACCGATTCCGCGGTTGTGGTGATTGACGAGGCGGGGCGCTTTGCCGTCCCGCTTTTGTCGGGGCATTTGGGCGGTGCGAACGAGCTTGCGCAAACTGTGGCACGCGCGGCAGGGGCCATCCCCGTCATCACCACGGCGACCGACGTCCGCGGCGTGTGGGCGGTGGATACGTGGGCGCGCTGTGCGGGGCTCGCCGTTTCGAATCCCGAGGCCATCAAGCGAGTGTCGGCGCGGCTGCTTTCGGGCGGGCGCGTGGCGCTCTATTCCGACATGCCGATTTCGGGACAGCCACCTGAGGGGGTTGACATTGCGTCCGACCGCGCTCGGGCCGATATCGTCGTGTCGCCGTTCGCTGGCGCGAATGCAGGTGCGTCCGTTCGCGCGTCGGAGACAACGGGCGAGGTCGTGCCCGCCGGTGAGACGTGGAAGCCGGCGGG
>CABUWD010000024.1 GCA_902495155.1 uncultured Collinsella sp. | reverse complement strand
ATGCACATGCCAACCAAGGGAGCAACCATGGCAGAACAGACCAGCAAGGCCGATCGCGTCAAACTCAATCGCGAGCTCGCGCAGATGCTCAAGGGCGGCGTCATCATGGACGTCACCACGCCCGAGCAGGCACGCATCGCCGAGGAGGCAGGCGCCTGCGCCGTCATGGCACTCGAGCGCATCCCGGCCGACATCCGTGCCGCAGGCGGCGTCTCGCGCTTGAGCGACCCCAAGATGATCAAGGGCATCCAAGAGGCCGTCTCCATCCCTGTTATGGCCAAGTGCCGCATCGGTCACATTGTCGAGGCGCAGGTCCTGCAGGCTATCGAGATCGATTACATCGACGAGTCCGAGGTTCTCTCCCCTGCCGATGACGTCTATCACATCGACAAGACCCAGTTTGACGTCCCGTTTGTCTGCGGCGCCCGCGATCTGGGCGAGGCGCTGCGCCGTGTTGCCGAGGGCGCCACTATGATTCGCACCAAGGGTGAGCCGGGTACGGGCGACGTCGTCCAGGCCGTGCGTCACATGCGCAAAATCCAAAAGCAGATCCGCGACGTTGTTGCCCTGCGCGACGACGAGCTCTTTGAGGCAGCCAAGCAACTGCAGGTTCCGGTCGAGCTGGTGCGCGAGGTCCATGCCACGGGAAAGCTTCCCGTCGTGAACTTTGCCGCCGGCGGCGTAGCGACCCCCGCCGACGCCGCGCTGATGATGCAGCTGGGTGCCGAGGGCGTCTTTGTGGGTTCGGGCATCTTTAAGAGCGGCGATCCCGCCAAGCGCGCCGCCGCCATCGTCAAGGCCGTGGCAAACTTCACCGATGCGAAGCTCATTGCCGAGCTTTCGGAGGACCTGGGCGAGGCCATGGTCGGCATCAACGCCGACGAGATCGAGATCATCATGGAGGAGCGCGGGCGCTAGCACGGTAGAAAGGATCGCACATGAGCGATTACACAGACCAGACGGTCGCCGTTCTGGCGGTCCAAGGCGCTTTTGCCGAGCACGAGGCAAGACTATCCGAGCTTGGCACACGCTGTATTGAGCTGAGGCAGGCGGCCGATTTGCGGCAGAACTTTGATCGCCTGGTCCTCCCTGGCGGCGAATCCACCGTTCAGGGCAAGCTGCTTGACGAACTGGGGATGCTTGATGCGCTTCGAGCCCGTATCGCTGAAGGCATGCCCGTCCTGGGCACCTGCGCCGGCCTGATTCTGCTGGCTCACGACCTTGCCGCCCATGACGATAAGGGCACGCCCCGTTTGGCAACCATGGATGTGCTTGTCGAGCGCAATGCCTACGGCAGGCAGCTCGGCAGCTTTCGAACCAAGGGACAGGTAGCCGGCATCGACGGTGAAGTGCCGCTGACGTTTATCCGCGCGCCCCGCATCGTCGAGGTCCACGGCGACGCAAAGGCCTTAGCGAAAGTCGACGGCCGTATCGTCGCCGCGCGCCAGGGCAACCAGCTCGGCGTAACCTTCCACCCCGAACTCGATGAAGACACCCGCCTCCACGAACTGTTCCTACAAATGTAGGCATCGACATCAACAAACAAAACGAGAGTGGATAATCTCCCACCTTGAGCATGAATATGGGCTCATACCGGGAGATTATCACTCTCATTTTTTGGTACAAATGATTCCTTGGGGATGCCGATGTTTTGGTACCGACAGCGAGCGCCCACCAGAGCGAACAAATTGACATGAAAAGAGGACGGCATAGACCTTCTGGTCATGCCGTCCTCTTTGAATGACAAGTTGTCGCTCTGGTGGGCGCGCAGCGTCAACTAGTTACGCGGTTCGTAGAACCGCGTAACCCCTAGAAGCGGTTGCCGCGGAAGCCGCCACCGTTGCGGCCGCCACGGTCGCCACCACGACCACCGCGGTCGTTACCACGGTTGCCGCCGAAGCCGCCACGGTTGCCGCCGCGATCGCCATAGCCACCACGGTTGCCGCCAAAGCCGCCACGACCGCCACGGTCGCCGCCACGGTCGCCAAAGCCGCCACGGCCGCCACGATCGCCACCGCGACCGCCGCGGTCACCGCCACGGCCACCGCGATCGCCAAAGCCGCCGCGACCGCCACGGTCGCCGCCACGGCCACCGCGATCGTCACGACCGCCGCGAGGACCGCGGTCCTCGTCCAGGCCCATGGCGACGAGCGGAGCGATGACCTTATCGAGAGCGGCCATCAGCTCGGTGGCCTCCTCGTAAGAAAGCTCAGGCAGGAGCTTCTCCTTCTTGTTGGCAAGCTCGACCAGGCCCTCAGCGGCATCCTCGGCAGCGAAGACAACGATCTTGCGCATATCGCCCTCGGCGTCGTCGATGCGGCCAACCAGATCGGCAGCCTCGGCCTCGGCCATCAGGCCATCGAGCTCACGAAGGCGCATGCCCAACAGGTCGGACATTTCCTTCTGCTCCATCTTGGGCTTGAGGTCAAGGAGCTTGATGGCGCGCTCGATGTTCGCCATGCGCTCGGCCTTGGCCTCCTCCTCTTTGGAAATAGCAAAGCGACGGCTACGCAGCAGGCGGGCGGCCTTCTGCATCTTGTCCATCAGCTCTTCGTCATCGTAATCAACGGCGGCCTCGACAACCTCGGCCTCCTCCTCGGCGGAAACCTCGTCAGCAGCCTCAACCTCGGCAGCTTCGGTCTCCACGGTCTCGACTGCCTCGACCTCGGCAGCCATGGTCTCGTTCTCGGTTTCGTTCATGATCTCTTCGTTCTCGGACATGAGACTCCTTCTTGGCCCTCTCGGGCATCATCGCCCCATTCGCGGGGCCCGTCGCGCACTCTTTGCGCTTTAAACATTCATGCCTCTCGGCAAAACGTCCATTAGTTTATGGTGTCGCCATCCAATCTAGCTGCAGAATCTATGTGCACACATTAATGCGACATGTGCGACTCACGACGAGCGTACACCAGCGACACCGCGAACCCGACCACGGCAATTACAGCCGCCACACGCACGGCAGTTGCAAATCCAATCGCCTGGGCAACGTCCGTCGCAGCGCCAGCGGTGCCGGCAGTCGCCGCAGAACTCGAGAGCAAGCCGATAAACAGCGACGGGCCAAACGATGCGGCAATCATGTTCCACGTGTTGAGCAATGCCGTTCCGTGAGGATGCTCAGCAGCAGGAAGCGTCTCCAAGCCGGCCGTCTGCGAGGGGCTCAGCACCAGGCCGACTCCGGCATACACCACAACGGTCAGCGCCACGACGACGCCGATGTTCATGCTTGCCGCCGTCATCGAGATTGCAGTCTGCCCCACGGCAATCAGGGCAAAGCCGACCGGCAGCAGCGGCCATGCGCCACGGGCGTCCATCACTCGTCCGCCCACAATCGAGGTCACGGCGTTGCAGGCAATCGCCGGCAAAATGAGCAGGCCCGCAACAAGTGCGGTCATGCCGTAGGCACCCTCAAAATAGAGCGGCAACAAAACGCTCATCGAGAACGTCGTCATCATCGACACCACCACAAGCAAACACGCAGGCCAAAAACGAACGCTCGCCATGGGACGCACGTTAAGCACCGGATGCTCGAGCTTGAGCTGACGGGCCGCAAACAGGCCGAGCAGCACAATGGCGGCGAAAAGCGCCACGATGCCGGCAATCAGATTGGTCGAGAACTCGCCTACGGAATACACAAATGCCGTAATGCCGGCGGCGAGCAAAACAACCGACAGAATATCAAGCGTGGTGTTCGAGCGCTCTCCGACATTCTGAACAAGCTTAACGCCCGCCGCAGCGACCACAATGCCGCCCACCAGCGGCACTACGAACACCGCCCTCCAGCCAAATAACGTGCACATAAGACCGCTAATCACGGGTCCAAACGCCGGTCCTAGCGTAATGCAGGCGCCGCCCAGGCTCAGATACAAACCGAGCTTCTCGCGCGGGGCGCAAGACAGCACCACGTTCATCATGAGCGGGAACAAGACGCCCGATCCCGCAGCCTGCAAAATACGACTTGGCAGCAAAACGCTAAACGACGGAGCGACCAGGCACAGGACTTCGCCGGCGACCATGCATCCGCATGCGAAAAACAGCAGCTTGCGCGTCGAGAAACGGCCGGACAGGAAGGCCATGATGGCCGTAAAGATCGACGTCACGATCATGTAGCCCGAGACGAGCCACTGTGCCGTGGTGGCACTCACCGAAAAGGCTGCCATAATGTCGTGCAACGCCACGTTAATGATGTTCTCGTTAAACGCGGCAACAAAGGCTGCAATATACATTACGACGAGAATCGCCGCAGAAGCCGATGGCGTTACTTGAACTTGTTGCTGAGATTTGCTCCCCATGCATTTCCTTCCTCTTGGAACGACAGTCGCATCGCCCCAGAGGAACGGTCCAGGGCGAAAAATGAGCCCTAGACTTACGCCAGACGCCGTACACGACGAATCTGGCAACATGGTCCAACATTGAAAGATTGTAACGCGGACGCACAGCTTTCCTTCCGCGCTATTATTAAAAGTCCACGAAAGCATAAGACATGAGGAGCCCGCCATGATTAAGCCCATCATGAAATCCGAGTTCTTTTTGCGCCTGCCTTCCGAAGACGCGGGACCCGACGATGCCGCGACCGGGCAGGATCTCCTAGATACACTCCACGAGCATGAGCGCGAGTGCGTGGGCCTCGCCGCCAACATGATCGGCGTGCGCAAACGCATCATCTGCGTAAAGGACGGCAACAGGACACTCCTGATGTACAACCCTCAAATTCTTGAGCAGGTCAATGCCTATCAGACGAGCGAAGGATGTCTCTCGCTGATCGGCGAGCGTCCCTGTACCCGCTATCGCCGCATTAAGGTTGAGTATTTGGACGAGAACTTCGTCCACCGCATCAAAAACTTCTCGGGCTACACCGCCGAGATCATCCAGCACGAAATCGACCACTGCAATGGCGTCGTGGTTTAGGCCACCTGCCAAAATGAGGGTACCGGAGGCCTCCCTATGGATATCAGCCGCTTTGGCGAATTCGCCATCTTAGCGCAGTCACGCACGTTTCTTGATGCGGCGGAACTGCTTTTCATGTCGCAATCAACCCTCTCCAAGCACATCATGGCAATGGAGCACGAACTCGGCTGCAAGCTCATCGATCGAAGCCAGCGCCACGTAACACTCACCGCGCAAGGTGAAGCGCTCCTCCCCTATGCGCAAAAAATTGCGACGCTTCAGCACCGCTATCTTGCCGCCATTCAAATAGGCGCAGGTGAGCCGCTCGAGCACCTCACCGTCGGTTCTATCCCCATTATGGCCCCTTATGGGATCACGGACGCCGTCATCGATTTTCAGCAGGCGAACCCCTCATATTCTGTCGAGCTCATCGAGGGCGAGGGCGACACACTCAAGCGCATGCTCCTGCACGAGGACATTGACCTGGCCTTCATCCGTGACAGTGGCGCCATCGAGCCGGAGTTCAAAAAGATTCCCTTTACGACCGACCGGCTCGTGGCCGTCCTTCCGCTCGACCATCCGCTCGCCGAACGTGACGCCGTCGAGATAGACGACCTTATCGACGAGAATTTCCTCATGCTTCCCCAAGGCTCGTTCGTAAGCGAGCTCGTCCTTTCCCTTTGTCGCGAAGCTGAATTTGGCCCACGTGTTACGTTCACCGGCAAACGAGCCGAGAACATCATCTCCCTTGTCGCGCGCGGCGCCGGCGTCTCATTCCTCATGCGCAAGCCGGCGGAATCGCTCGCCAGCGGAAAGGTAGCCCTGGTGCCGCTCGAGCCCGCGACGACCTCCGAGGTCAGGCTCTACCTCAAGCGAAACGCCGCGCACTCGCAGGCGGTCGTCTCGTTCATTGGCTTCCTCCCCTACCGTCAGCTCCTGCAGGGCGACCGTGCGTCTTCCATCCCGGCACGACCGTCATAATCCCGCTGCCCCACAACGGCAGACTTATGTCCGCAAACACGCTGGCAGCGGCACGAAACACAAATATGCCTCGGGCGGCACGTCGCCGTCCGAGGCATATTTAATCAAAGTGCGCAAAAAGACTAGTCCACCGAGATGTTGAGCGCCTTACCGCCCTCGTCCTTCCTGGTACCGATCACCATAGCGGCGACAAGAGCCAGAACGAAAGCGACCACACCGGAGATGACAAGGCCGATAAAGCCCGTGTCGATGCCGGCAGGGTTAATAAAGCTCGGGAAACCGAGCGGGCCGGAGGCACCGAAGGCATAGAGTTTGGCACCCATGAGGCCGGCGATGGCGCCGCCTACACCAGCGGAAATAAAGGTTGCCCACATAAGGCGCTTACGCGGCAGCAAGATGGCGTAAAGCGCAGGCTCGTTGACACCGAAAATCGAAGAGACAAGGGCGGGAATGTTGACGGCAGCATTTTCCTCGGAGTCCTTGGTTCGGATGACCATGCCAAGCACAGCACCGGCGATGGCACAACCGCCTGCATACACGAGCGGGTTAATGAGGTCATAGCCGTAGGTTGCGACATCGAGAAACCACAGCGGGATGATACCCCAGTGCAGGCCGAACATGACGAGCAGGCTCCAGAACGTGCCGATGACGAAGCCGGCGATGGCGGGCTGAAAGTTGATGAGCATCAAGATGATCTGGGCAACGATATTGGAGAGGACCGTCATGACCGGACCGACCACAAGCAGGCCAAGGATGCCGCAAATGAGGAGCGTCAGGATGTTGGAGAAGAACGAGCTCACAAGCGCGGGCAGCGCGTTAGAAAGGGCCTTGTGCACCTTGGAGGCAATCCAGACGATAAAGATCGCAGGCAGAATCGTCGATGAGTAATTCTGCATGATCAGCGGGATGCCAAAAATATCACCGTAGACATTGGACTCGAAGACCGTACCGGCGCCGAGCGTGTAGAGCGGATCTCCGCCCATAAGGGCAACGAGCGTCGGATAGACGAGGATACCGCCGAGCGCCATTCCCATAACGGGCTTAAGTCCGAACTTCTTGGCCGACGTCCAGCCAATGATTAGCGGAAAGTAATAGAAGACCGAATCTCCGATTGCCGAGAGCGTCACATACGTATTGCTGTCCTTAGCGAGCCAACCGGCAACCGTACAGAGCGCAAGCATCGACTTGATGAAGCCACCGGCCATAAGCACACCAAGAACCGGCTGCAGAATCTCGGAGATGATGGCAAGCAGACGCGAGAATGGATCGCCCCTTTTGACGTCGTCGCCCTCATCGATATCGAGTGCGGGTTTGGAGTCGAACCCGCCAATCTGAACAAGGTCGTTGTAGACGGCCTCGACAGTGGCACCAATCACGACCTGATACTGTCCGCCGGCCTGGATGACGTCAACGACACCCTTCGTCGCCTTAAGCTCATTGGTCTGGGCGAGCGATTCATCCTTGAGGTGGAAGCGGAGACGCGTAATGCAGTGGCTCACGTCTAACACATTGTCTCGACCACCGACCTTTGTGATGATTTCATCGCAAAGCTTCTGGTATTTCATGGAATTCTCCTTTTTCTGAGCGGGGTATAGCATCGATTTCATGCCTCCGTAGTCGACGTGGGAGGGCAAGGAACCCGCTTCCCCCTTTGAAATCCGCGGACGCACGTACGCCCGGGATGGGAAACGGCAGAGAAGATGGAAGATGCCGATCACATGGCAGTGAGCCTCATTGGCCCATGTCACGCAATCAGGCCTACAAACGCGAATCTGCTGCGCCGAGAAGTCTCGTCGTCTGGCAGAACTTGTCACACAGACGTTCTGGTTCGCCCTGGGGAATCTGAGTACGCTCGGTCTCAAAGGAGAGGCCGTACTCGCGTGCCGGAAGGAAATACTCGAAATAGCCGTTGGTGTAACCGCAAACTATTCCCTCGACTGGGCATTCGCGCTTCATGCGAATACCCAGGTCGCTGCCGAGCTCACTCGGGAACACAAAGAGATGCAGGCCGCCCAGACTGATGACGGCACACTTAAGCGTGAGCGAAAAGTCGCCATGGGCAACGGTGTGATAGAACGTCTGAGGCTCGATGCGGTCGAGAACGACCTCGCGATCGAGCTTGATCTGGGAAATCGCCTCGGCAAGACCGGTCGAAACACGCTCGACCTCGGGAATGCCGCGTCCCTGGCGAAAATTGCGGTCGCTACAGTCGCCAGCAGCACCGACGACCATGGCCGGATAGTAACCAAGACTCTGAGCGAGCTTTTTGCCGGTAAGACCGGCGAGTTCGCTCGTGAGCTCCGTGCAGTCGGGTCCGACGCAAGCGGAATGCACCGCCCAGTTCACAAAGCCCGCAAATGGCTTGCCTTCGGTATCGAAGAACGATACGACAATGACCTCATTGTCGGCGAGTTCACCTGGAATGATGCGGTTGTCGTAGAAACCGGTAATGACCTGCTTGCCCAAGCGACAAATCGCGGGCTGTGCGTTGGCGCGGCACTCCTCAAAGCATTGGCAAATGGTATCGAGGAACCAGCGGTAGTAGTTCTCGTCGAATTTTCCCGTCCACCAGCTGCGGTGGTAAGCGACGATTGAAGTATGGTCGTGCGTCGCCGAGAGCAGAACGCAATCACGGTCAATGCCGTAGCGCTCGGCGAGCATTGTCTTGACTTCCTCGGCCATGCTTTCCTCGAACTCGAGGACATCGGCATTAAAGAGAAACACTTCACGTTCGCCTTGCTGGAAGAGGATGGCGTTGGCGAAGACGTCATCATGGACGCCCGTCGCAGGTTCAAGACGGTTGGGAAGATTGCGGTAGCCAATCAGGTAGATGTCGCCCTGTGGGGTAATTTTGCGGCGCGCGTGTCCAATGTTCATGCACGTTCTCCTTCTGTGTCACGCCGCATTCAAGGCGGCAATGATGATTTCGACGAGACGCTCATGGGATCCGGCGGCAAAACCGGAGTTCATAGCCTCATAGGTGATTTTTTCGTACGCGTCGGGAGCCGGTAGGTACTTCTGTCCGCCGTTGACGAGCGTGGCAAAGAACACAGAGCCGGACCGAGCGGCGCGCACAGTGGCGCCGAATGCACTCGAGACCTCGGGTTGTACGCCGACAAGCTCGACGTTTCCCAGCCGGAGCAGATAGACCCTCGTGCGCTGCTCGCCAGCGGCATGAAACTCATACGTTCGGTGCGGAGCCAAAGAGTGAAAATCGGCGCGTGTCTGAGCGGGCAGGAGAACGTCGACCGTGCGCGCATCGATGCCGGTAGCGTCATCCTCACGCGCCATGCGAGCGGCCTCGATCAAAGCATCGCCCAAGGCCTGCCCCTGCTGGTGCAGCATGCGGTATCCGTCCTCATGGGCATCGACCGTCTGCTTAACGCCGGCCGCATCGAACATGACGTTCATGGCGCGCTCCGCCGGACCTTGGTCGCCCGCGGCGCCTGGCAGCAACAGGGCAACGCCGCCCAGCTCGCGCTCGAGTGACATGGCGGCAAAACCAAAGAGGTCTCCGCTCGCCATGCGCCTCCCCTCGGAGTCGCGCGACCCGTCGAGCACGGAGGACTGAACGTCCGCCGTCGCGAGCACGGCAACATACTCGCCCCCGGCATCCCTTATGGCGAGTACGGGCATCGTGTGGTCGGCAAACCCCCTGGGATTCGAGCCCAACCACCAGCCGGCAGGCGTCTCGATGTCGCGATTAACGTTCACGGGGCATTCGCCCTCCACAGTGGCGAGAGTGACGGAGCGAATGCCCGCAACAGCGCGCTCGACAGCCGTGCGGGCGGCAGCGACGAGTGCTGCGCGATAGCGCTCGTTGCGATTGCGGGTAGCATCGTCGGCAAGATGCCCGGGAGTGCGGACGTGAGGCATGGAAAACGTGTGGGTAGGAACCACCCAAGAATAAGCACCGCTGCAATTGGCGGCATCCTCAACAATCTCACGCAGATCGGCGAGTAGAGCCGGAGCGATCGAGGTGACCTCAAGCGAAAGGACGCAGGCGCGTCGCCCCGTTCCCTCGATGATAAGGGCACGGGCGAAGACCTCATGACGGAGTTCGTCGAAACCGTCGAACGGCAACACGTCCCCAAGATCGATGGCCACACGAGCGGCCCCAGCCCTCATCTCTCCTTCGTCCATGGCAGATACTCCTCTCTGATTGCCGCTCACTCGACACCGTACAGTTGCTGCGCTGTACCGCCAAGCACAAGGTCGCTGTCTGTATCGCTCAGATTTGCAGCGCGAACGCAGGCGACACCCTCGGTGAGCCACTCGCGTTTAACGGGATAGCTCGTGCCAAAAACAATATGGTCTGCACCCAGCACGTCAACCGCACAGGCGAGGAGTGTCTTGCCCCAAGGCTGAGCATGGGACATGTCGAAATAGATGTTGTTCTCGAGGTGCCTGGAAACGGTCTCGGTATCGACCTGAAAACGGCCAGAAGCATCAGGGCGCTTGGGGCCATGAGGCAGCAGCATCTCCTTGAACGCAAAGTATGCGCCGCCGAGCATGGAGTGGACCATCTTGATATTGGGGTAGCGCTCAAAGAAATCACCAAAGATCTCTCGGCCGATCGCCGTAGTTTGGTCGACGCAGCGGCCATAAGAGCGGCGAAGGTTGTCGTACGCGAGAAGCGACTCGTTCTCGACCGGCACGGGAACATGGTGCACGTAAACGGTGACATGGCGTTCGTTCAGGTGCTCGAAAAAGCTCGAGAAGACCTGGTCGTCGAGATAGCGCTTGCCGTAGTGAGCGCAGAGCTGCACACCCGCAAAACCATCGTCGAGCCTGCGGTCGAGCTCCTCCAAATTCGCTTTGGTGCCAAAGGGCGGCACAGCGACAAGCGGAATCAGACGGCCACTTGACGCCTTCGCGTCAGCAGCCATACCGTCGTTGAAACGCCGGCACATCTCGAGCGACATCCACTCGTGACAGCCGGGGAGCTTGAGGATCGCCTTGTCGACCCCCGCCTCATCCATATCGGCCAAGCGCTTCTCGAGGGTGTAGTCGCCCTCAATGTAGTTAAGACCCGGAGAACCGGCGGGCATCTCGATCACGATCTGTCGTTTGCCGGCGGAATTCATGGTCAGATAGCCTTCGGTGTCATAGGCGCGGGGTACCTCGGCCAAAAACTGTTCGCAGAGCGTCTCGTCATGAAAGATGCGCTCGTCGAACCAGTAGGAATTTGCATCGATAATCATTGGTTGGAACCGCCTTTCATCTTGTTGAAAACATTCTAGAAAAGCAGGTACCCGGACATCAATTCCAGCTTAAGCCCACTGTATTCCATTTTGGAATAGAACTTACCGCTCACACGCGAACCTCGCCCGCTCAACGAGACAAGCGCTAACAGCACGGGCTTAGACAGAAAACGGTCGGCCCGCATCCGTTGCGGGCCGACCGTTTCATTACAGGCTACCTTTGCCGTTACGCCTGGCGGTAATGGTCAAAGAAGTCGGCGAGGTCTTCGAGGGACTCTTTGAGTACTTCCATGCGCGGCAGGTACACGATACGGAAGTGGTCGGGCTCAGCCCAGTTGAAGCCGCCGCCGCGCGTGATCAGGATCTTCTTCTCGTGCAGCAGGTCAAGGGCGAACTGCTCGTCATCGGTGATGTTGAACTTCTTCACATCCATCTTGGGGAAGATGTAGAACGCCGCGCGCGGCTTAACCACCGAGATGCCGTCAATCTTGTTGAGCGCCTCATACACAAAGTTGCGCTGCTCGTAGACACGGCCGCCAGGACGGATGTAGTCGTTAACGGACTGATGACCACCGAGTGCCGTCTGAACGATCGACTGAGCCGGCACGTTGGAGCACAGGCGCATGTTGGAGAGCATGTTGATACCCATGATGAAGTCGCTCATGCAGCGCTGGTTGCCCGAAAGCACCATCCAGCCAATACGATAGCCCGCAATCATGTGCGACTTGGAAAGGCCGCTAAAGGTGACACAGGGCAGATCGGGAGCGAGCGAGGCAATCGAGACGTGCTCATAGCCGTCCATGCACAGGCGGTCGTAAATCTCGTCTGCAAAAATCATGAGCTGGTGCCTGCGCGCAACCTCAACGATGCCCTCGAGCACCTCACGCGGATAGACGGAACCCGTGGGGTTGTTAGGGTTGATGATGACGAGGGCTTTGGTCGCGCTCGTGATCTTGGACTCCATATCCTCCAGGTCGGGATACCAATCCGCCTGCTCATCACACAAATAATGTACGGGATGACCGCCGGCAAGGGTTGCGCACGCCGTCCAGAGCGGATAGTCAGGGCTGGGGATCAGAATCTCGTCGCCATTGTCGAGCAGCGCGTTCATCGAAAGCTGAATGAGCTCGGACACGCCGTTGCCCGTGTAGATATGCTCCATCTGAACGTTGGGCAGGCCCTTGATCTGCGAATACTGCATGATCGCCTTGCGCGCGGAGAACAAGCCGCGCGAGTTGGAATAGCCTTCGCAGTCGGGCAGCTGCTGGCGCATGTCCTTGATGACCTCGTCGGGCGTGCGGAAACCGAAGGGCGCCGGGTTGCCGATATTGAGCTTGAGGATGCGCTCGCCCTCGTCCTCCATACGGGCAGCCTCGTCGACGACGGGACCGCGCACGTCATACAGGACGTTATCGAGCTTGGTGGATTTAGAAAAAGTACGCATGGTGGTGCTCCTTGCAATTTGAGCTGAGGGATGGGGTTCGGGCTTGGAATCGTTGCGGGGTGATGATGCCTCGCCTTGATCGGCGTCGCCGGCAAGCAGCCAGGTAACATCGACCTCCAAAACGCGGGCGAGTAGCTCTGCCACATCGCGCCGCGGAATCGTCTTGCCACTCACATATTGGCTCATCTGACTCTTGCCGAGTTTTTTGCCGAGCATCTCCGATGCGCGGATCACGTCCGACTGGCGAACGTCGCGATCGGACATAGTCTGTCGCAGGCGATCGCTAAACGTCTCTTGGGCCACTAGAACCTCCTTGCTGGCAAAGTTCAATTTATAGAACACGAATTGAACCAAGGTTCAATTTAGGCAGCAGTATAACGCGGCACCTCATTCGAAAGTTCAATTTCATAAGAAAATGCACCAGACTCCGAGATTTGCCCAAAGCGAACAATGACGTGTACACGTTTAGAGATATTCAAAGAAACGAGCCGCCGCAAGCGAAACGTCAGCGGTGCGGTATATGGCGTTGATCTGCCGATGGGGACGTCCCTCGAGCGGACGCACGGCGACATCGAACTGGCAGCGGCGCAAGATGAGCGCCGGAAGAATGCTCACGCCCAGGCCGTCCTCGACCATAGCCATAATCGCATAGTCATCCCAGGTCGACAGCTTAGAACGCACCGCCAGGCCCGCGCGGCGAAACAGCGGCGTAATCTCGTCGTCGCTACCGCGTTCCAGCAGAATAAACTGATCGTTTGCCAAATCGGCAAGGGAAACGACCTCCGCGGTGGCAAGCGAGGAGTCCGCTGGCACCACGGCCATCAGCTCGTCTTGCACCAACGGCCGCGACGCCATGCCGGTGCCGCGTGGCTCGCGCGGGATAAAGCCCAGGGCGCAGCGGCCTTCCGCCACCCATTGCTCAATCTCAGAGTAATCACCCATCAGCAGCTCGTAATCGACATCCGGGTGATCGGCGCGAAACCGCGCGATCACCGGCGGCAACACATGGGTCGCCACACTCGAAAACGTACCGATACAGATCTTGCCACGCATGAGCCCTCGCATCTCGTCCACGCGTCGCTGCAGGCGGCCAAACTCTTCGCATAACGCCTCGACCGCCGGCATGACCTGCCGCCCGTCGGCAGAAAGCACCACGCCCTCGCGGCTGCGATCAAGCACCTTAAAACCCCAGTCTGCCTCAAGGTCGCCCACCATGCGGCTCACGCCCGACTGCGAATAGCTCAGCCGCTCTGCAGCACGCGTAAAGCTGCCGGCACGCACCGTCTCGAGCAGCACTTGCATCTTTTGGATATTGGTCTCCACGGCACGCCTCCACCTTTACATGAGTTTTTGTCATGTTTGCCATGCATTATATTCGCTTTTCTTCAAAAGCCAGTTCACCCATAGTGAACATGCTCGGATATAGAGGGGATGTCAGCGCATGAACAACGGACTGTTTACGTACCTAGCAGCATTGCTATTGTTTGGCTCCAACGGCATCATCGCCGCTGCCATCGCGCTGCCGAGCTCTGATATCGTGCTCCTGCGCACGTTTTTGGGCGCACTCTCGCTTGTCACCATCCTCGCCATCACTCAACGCCATAAACTGCAGGCGCCATCTCGCCCCCGCGAAGCCGCAGCCCTTCTCCTCTCGGGAGCCGCGCTGGGCGCCAGCTGGATTTTTCTGTTCCGCGCCTACCAGACGATCGGCGTCGGCGTATCCTCGCTGCTGTATTACTGCGGTCCCATCATCGTTATGGCCCTCTCCCCGCTCATTTTTGGCGAGAAGCTGACCGGCGGTAAAATTACCGGCTTCATAGCCGTCGCCTGCGGCGCCTTCCTCATCGCGGCCCAAGGCCTCGGCGGCAATATGCCCATCGCAGGCATCGTGTGCGGCATCGCCTCGGCCTTCTGCTATGCATTGATGGTCATCGCCAGCAAGGGTGCGCCGCACATCGAGGGTCTCGAAAACTCCACGCTCCAGGTGAGTGCCGCCTTTGTGACCGCGTTGATCCTTACGCTCTTCACGCAAGGTGCCCCCTCGTTCCTCTCCCTCAGCATTGCCGCCGGCATCGATTGGCGCGCCGTTGCCATGCTCGGCATTGTCAACACCGGCATCGGTTGCCTGCTCTACTTTAGCGCCGTCGCCAAACTGCCCGTGCAGACCGTCGCGGTCGTCGGCTACCTCGAGCCGCTTTCGGCCGTCGTATTCTCGGCCGTCCTTTTGGGCGAAGCCATAACACCGGTCCGTCTGATGGGCGCCGTGCTTATCATCGGCGGCGCAATCTTTTGCGAACTCGCCGGCAAACGCGCAAGCGCTAAGGCCGGCATCGCCCAGACAGCGCGTGCTTAATAGCCCCTGCTCTGAAATGCTACCTGCGTATATGAATAATCCCCAGATGGGGATTATTGTCTAAAACACCCCGATGTGCCAAACTGCTCTTATATGTATAAAGATGGCATAAAGGTCTACTGCTCGTGGCAGAGGCTAGATGTCCAAGGGAGTCCACGTGGCACACAACAAGCTGGAGGCAAACCTCCAAGACCAGCGCGGGCAAGGCGGGCACGGAGCCATCCCCCTCTCCGCTGGCATGCTGCTCGTAACGCTCGGCGTCGTCTATGGCGACATCGGCACGAGCCCCATGTACACCATGAAATCAATCGTCGCCAACAACGGCGGCATCGGTACCGTCAGCGAGGACATGATCCTGGGCGCGCTTTCGCTCGTCATCTGGACCATGACGCTCGTGACCACGGTCAAGTACGTGGTAATCGCCATGAAGGCCGATAACCACAACGAGGGCGGCATCTTCGCCCTGTTCAGTCTCGTGCGCAAGGTGGCGCCATGGCTGATTCTCCCCGCCATGATCGGCGGCGCGGCGCTGCTCGCTGACGGCATCCTCACCCCCGCCGTCACGGTTACCACGGCCATCGAGGGCTTGCGCACTATCGAGTGGGGCCATGCGCTTTTGGGTGACGGCCAGACCAACGTAATCATCATCACCATCATCATTATCTGCGGCCTGTTTGCCATGCAGCGCGCCGGCACCTCGTCAATCGGCAAGCTGTTCGGCCCGCTTATGACGCTGTGGTTCCTGTTCTTGGCTGGCGCCGGCCTGTTCAACATGCTCGGCAACTTGTCCATCCTGCGCGCGCTCAACCCCATTCGCGGCATCATGTTCCTGTTCTCGCCCATCAACCACTCGGGTATTATGGTGCTCGGCTTCGTCTTCCTGTCGACGACCGGCGCCGAGGCGCTCTATTCGGACATGGGTCACGTGGGCAAGGCTAACATTTACGCATCCTGGCCGTTCGTAAAGGCGGCCCTCATCCTTAACTATCTGGGTCAGGGCGCTTGGCTGCTCGCCAACAATTCCAATCCCCAGATGCTCGCGATGGATATCGTCAACCCGTTCTATATGATGCTTCCCGAGCCCCTGCGCCCCTTTGCCATCGTGCTTTCGGCCGTGGCGGCCATCATTGCCTCGCAGGCGCTCATCACCGGCTCGTTCTCGCTGGTATCCGAGGCAACGCGTCTCAACCTTATGCCGCATCTGCGCATCCACTACCCCAGCGACACCAAGGGGCAGCTCTATATTCCGCTCGTCAACAACATCATGTGGGTCGGCTGCATCTTCATCGTGCTGCTGTTCCAAAACTCCGAGCGCATGGAGAGCGCCTACGGCCTCGCCATTACCGTGACCATGCTCATGACCACGACGCTTTTGACGAGCTACATCGCCGGCATCCTCAAGCACAGGCTGGGTGCCTGCGTCTTCGCCCTGCTCTTTGGTGCCATTGAGCTGTGCTTCTTCGCCTCGTGCCTCACCATGTTCTTTGACGGCGGCTACGTCATGATCTTCCTGGCCGCGCTGCTGTTTGGCCTTATGTATGTGTGGCGCCGCGGCACCGCCATCGAGCGCACGCAGACGATCCTGCTGCCCGTCTCCAAGTACATCGATCAGCTCAACCGCCTGCGCAACGACGAGACCTACCCCGTGCTCGCCGACAATCTGGTGTTCCTCACCAACAGCCCCGATCCGCTCACACTCGACCGCGACGTGCTCTATTCCATCCTGGACAAGCACCCCAAGCGCGCCAAGGCATATTGGTTCATCAACGTGCACGTTACCGACGAACCCTATACGCACGAGTATTCCGTCGAGACCTTTGGCACGGACTTTTTGTTCCGCGTGCGCCTGGACCTGGGCTTTAAGGTCAACCAGCGCGTCAACGCCTATCTGCGTCAGATCGTCGGCGACTTGATGGCATCGGGCGAGCTGCCGCCGCAACATCACACCTACTCCATCTACGAGACGCGCGGCAACGTAGGTGACTTCCGCTTTTGCATGCTGCGCAAGATGCTTGCCCCCGAAACGGACATCAACCGCAATGACCACCGCGTGATGGCCATCAAGTACGCCGTCCGCCGCGCCTGCGGAAGCCCGGCACGCTGGTACGGTCTCGAGAACTCGGCCATCATCATTGAGTACGTACCGCTGTTTGCCCGCATGCGCCCGGCCGTTAAGCTCGTGCGCACCCAGGTGCCGCTCGAGGTTCAGATCGAAGAGGCCGAGGAAATGGAAGTCGACATCTTCTCGGACGACTTGGTCAACGGCAACGAAGCCGGTAAGGACATGAACGTCGATCCCACCGAGTTGCTCGAGAGTGTCGCCGATACGCCCGAACAGCAACAGCTCGACGGCCTCGAGAACGAACAACTCAACGACGCCAACTTCTAGCGACGTCATAAATCAACGACAGCGGCCCTGCACCTCACGAGAGATGCAGGGCCGCTTTGTATCGCGACGGACTTCTCACCTACGAACGACGCGGCTCGGGAACCACGAGCCTATCGGGGCTCGCGCCCTCGGCATCCATCAGGCTCACGTAGCGAATCGACGGATCCCCATACATCGCGTAGTAATAATTGCCCGTGCGCGCGCTAAAGCATCCGGTGTAGATAGTCTTCTCGAACTTGCCATCGCCCATCCTGGACGCCCCCTCAATCATCACCACGCCCTCGAGCGAGCGGAACATGCGGACGACGTTTTCGGCCTCGCTGTCTTTTTGCGGGTAATTGGCATTGAGGTACGCCGCCTTTACAAAACGGCTCGGCGAATAGCAGTCACCCGGAATACCACGCATGCCGGCACCCGCGCCATAGGGCTTGAGCTCGGCGCCACGCCATGTCGCCGTCTGAGGAAAATCGCTTGTGGCGGTGATATAGGTGCGCAGGTTTTCCATGTGCCACGGGAAGGTCGGCTGGTTGGCAAGGGTGTCGACTGGATCGTCGTATACATGCAGGCCGTCAGCCATCATCTCGACCACGATGCTACGCTGGCTGTCGCCGATAATCCAATGGAGCAGCGACACGCCCAGCCCCTCTCCTGCAGATTTGGCAACAATCACCGTGTCGCGCAGCGCGGCCTCGACCTCATCGACCGTCGAGAACGTCGCTGCCACCCACAGGGGAAACTCATAGGCCGCGATATTGGTCTTTCCATCAACCGGCCCCTCGGCATACTCGGCATAACCCGGGAAATTGAGGCCCGCTACGGCGAGGCCCGCATCGTTGCCGCAATCGAAGAACATAGGGTAGTTCTTGTAATCGATGCACATACCGATCACCGCGTGTGCCGCTGTCGCGTCGTCGATAAACGAATACGGAATGTGGAACCCGCGCGGCATCACGCGAACCTGTTGGCCGTAGTCAAAGCTCCAGTCGAGGTTGCGGCCTAGATACATGTGGCCAGAATTATCGGTAAATCGAATACTCGTGCACATAGCGCCTCCTAGCTTTACGTTCTTGCTAAGGTTATTGTCACCAAACAAAAAGGCGCTAAACACAAAAGCCCGGACATGACAACAATGTCACGCCCGGACTATTCAAGCTGGATAAACTCAACCAAGTTAACCCCGCAGGTCGTCTAAGGGGTCAAAGTGCCGCAGATTGCCACGAAAGAGGAGCGCCGCGTACTAACGGTACGCAAGCGACGATTGAGCGGCAAGGTGCGGTGCTTTGATCCCCTTAGACCAACTTGCCGAGACAGTGGTCGATCATATGCTGGATCATTTGTGCCTCAAAGCCCGCGTAGTCGCGGCGGCACTCCTTCATCTTGCCGTCGACGATCTGGTCAAAGGCAACCTTGCACTTGATATAGCGCGTGGACTTGGTGACCTCCTCGTGCGTCAGGCAGCTCTCCTCCATCTTGCTGGCCCCCAAGCCAAACACCAGACGGGGGTTATAGAGCACGTGGGGCTCGCCGGCGTCGTCCAGATAGACGCAGACCTTCTTGGTAACGCCAATCTGGTTGGCGGCCAAGCAGCCGGCATCGTCGAGCGACTTGATGGTATCGATCAGGTCCTGAGCAACCGACTCGTCCTCGACGGTCGCAACCTCGCAACGCTGGGACAGGATAGCCTCGTCGTGGCAAAGCTCTTTAATCATACGTTCCTCCATAGGGGTCGTTGTAACCGCTTAAGTATACGGTACCCACACATTTTCATGCGAAAAATACCGTCCGTCTGCTACAAAGCGCCGAACATCAACATGCGAGGAACAACAGCGTCGTAAAGGGGCTATAGTGGGTGAGTTCGTGTCAATCGGCCTAAACTCGGGGCCGAACAAGGAAAGGGTATGCATGGACGAACTATTTCACGTCAGCGAGCGCAAGTCCACAATCGGGACCGAACTCCGCGCTGGACTGACAACATTCCTGGCGATGGCCTATATCATCGCCGTCAACCCCGCGGTGCTCTCGGGCGCTGGCATCGATGCGGGAGCGCTCGCCTGTGCCACCTGCCTGGGCGCCGGCATCATGACCATCTGCATGGGCATCTTCGCCAACCGCCCGCTCGCTTGCGCGTCGGGCTTAGGCGTCAACGCGATGATCGCCGGAATCACCACCACCGTCTGCGGCGGTGACTGGCACGTGGCCATGAGCGTCATCTTCCTTGAGGGCGTCGTCATCTTGCTGCTCGTGCTTTGTGGCCTGCGCGAGGCCATCATGGACGCCATCCCGGTTGTCCTGCGTCACGCCATCTCGGT
>CABUWD010000023.1 GCA_902495155.1 uncultured Collinsella sp. | reverse complement strand
TTAAGGTGTACACCCGTCTCGTCGATACGGTCGACCCATTTGCGCCAGCTGATCATAAACGGCGTCTTGCCGGGCCCGCGGAACGCGAGCGACGTCACGTGCGGAAAAACTTCGCCGGTAGCAATACCAAAATCGTTGACCACGCCGAGCTTTTCGCCGTCGACGTCCAAGACCGGCAATTTGAGCATCTCACTCAGATAATTCAATGGTGCTCCCCATCATTATTCCTCCGGACGCGGCCGCGCGTGCGGCGTCCGGGGGCTTCTGGATATGTATACGCATGCGCGGGCGGCACGCCGCTCGACGCTTACACCCCGTGCATGCGCAAAAAGCACCTGCATGGGGTCATCGACTGTATGGTCGAGGTTTGGATTTCACCTGTAACCTTTCTCTTGAACCTCATTAACCGCAGTAACTATAGCATCAGCATCGCCCTGCGGCATCGAATTTATGCGCTGCACATTGCAGGCATACCAAACGCTGACGCATCCGTGACATAGTCATTGGGGACGTTCCTAAATGACTACCCAATGACTACTCTGTGGTGTCGTCGTCCTCGGCAAGTTGGGGGAACACGGCGTCCTTGGGCATGGTGACCTTCGTCAGCGAGGTGAGCTTTTTGCTCAGCGACGTGTCCGTCTTGACCAGGTCGCTGAGCGTCACGATCTTGTAGCCGTCGGCAATGAGGCCGTCGATAATTTGCGGCAGCGCCTCGAGCGTCTGCTCGGCGCATTCGTCTCTATCGGTGAGCAGCACGAAATTGACCGGCGTCACCGAATCGAGCACCGTCGAGACCTGCTCGTCGGCACCGTTGAGCAGCCAGTCGCCCGAGTCAATATTCCACGAGACCACGGCGGAGACCAGGTCCATCGCATCAATCCAGTTTTGCTCGTCAAAGGCAGCGTAGGGAGCACGCAGCAGCATCGTCTTCACGCCGGTCGCCGACTTAATCGCATCGGTGCCTTTCGTGATCTGTTCGCGTACCGCCTCACGGTCCTGACCCTTGAGCGAATCGTCGCTGTAGCTGTTGGATCCGATCTCGCACCCGGCATCGACAATCGTCTTGGCCGTGGCAGGCGAGGCCTCGGCCGCATCGCCCGAAAGGAAGAACGTCGCGGTGACGCCCTTTTCCTTGAGCACCTGCAAGATCTGCTTGGTAGCGCCGCTCGGACCCTCGTCAAACGTCAGCGCCACGTACTTTTTGTTGCCCTTGGGCGCCACGCTGGCGCACGCAACAACGCAATCGGTGGCGGGCACAACCTCGCCGCGGTCTTGCGTCTTGCCCGACTGCTCACCAACCCACACCTCGGAGCGGCCCTGGACGCCCCACGTCTGCACATACTCGATAGCGCCCGTACCCTCGACCTTGAGCTTGGGCTCGATAACCGTAGCCTGAACCTCGTGCTTCTCGTAGGTGTTACGGCCATCCTTGACCGTCACCTTCTCGCCGCCCTCAAGTTCGCGGCTATCCCATTTGCCCTGCTTCACGCGCTTGCCGTCGACCTTCACCGACAGCTTTTCGCCCCCATGGCGCTTGAGCACGCTGTCATCGACGGCCAGCAGGTCGCCTGCGTCGTAGGTGTCAGTCAACTCCTGGTCGTCGATGAGATTCTGCAGCGTAGAGCCCACACGCACCGCGGTCTTCTGGCCGTTGAGCTCCACGTCCACACTGCGGTTGACGTAGCCCACGACGGCAGCAATAAACAGCACGAGCGCACAGCCCACGGCAATGAGCGCATAGGGCAGGCGAGATGAACGACGGGGTGTGCGGCTGTTGCCGATGCGCGCACTGCGGTCGCTAAAGCCGCGGCTATGGTTGAGGTACATCGCGCCGGGCTTACGGTGACGCTTGCGCTGACCGCTGGGCAGCTGCCCCAGGTCGCGGCGCGCCGTCGGACACGCACCCGAACGCCCGTTTAAGTTGGATCCGTTTTGGCGCATATGCCCTCCCCCATAAACACAGCAAGCCGGAGCAACAGGTCTCCGGCTTGCCTCCCATCATTTGGTACGTCGCTATTTTGTAGCTTTTGACGAGCCTCCGCTCGCCTTTTGGTATTCGTCCTTAAAGGCCTTGAACATGCCGCGCGTCTTGCCGAGCTGCTTGCCCAGTGCGCGACTGCCCTTGTCCACGGCAACCGATCCCTTGTCGTCGAGCACCTTGGCGCCCTTTTTGACCTTGTCGCCCACCACGACGCTGGCCTCGGCGGCCTTGGCAGCCGCACCGCCCGAATACCCGAGCGACTTGACCTCGTCCGAAACAATCATCGCGCCGTCCGCATAGCCGCGCAGCATCGTCGGCGGCACCTGCGTGTCACCAACCAAAACACTCGAAGCAGCACCGGCGGTCACATAGAATGCCTGCACGATGCCCGAGCGTGGCTTGAACTCAACGTCCGAGCAATAGCCCACGACGTCGCCCGATTCCGTGCGCACGTCCATACCGACCCAGATGATGCAATCGTCCAGGTTGATGTCGAGGCGCTTGGCGGCGGCGGCATCGTACGTGTCCTTGACGTCATCGACCGCAATGGCGCCCTCGTAGACACCAATGGCGTCGAGCGCTACGAATCGGTCGGGGCGCTCGATCATGCCCGCGATATCAGACTGGCGGACCATAAAGCCGACCACGCGCGTACCGCCCGGGGTAAAGACCGGAAAGTGAATCTTTCCGAGCTTTTTAGGGCTGCGCGGCGTGCCGTCCTTTTTGATGCGCTTGTCCTCGGTAGGCTTGCGATAGATCTTGGCGCCGACAAAATCCCCGGCGCGCATTATGCCTCGGTCGAGGGCTCCGCAGCCTCGGTATCAGCCTCGACGGCGTTCTCGACCACGACGTCGGCGGCGGGCGTCACGTTGCCACCCGAGATGGCATCGTTGAGCTGCTCGCGCAGCTGGTCCATGCGCTCGCGGGCCAGATCGACCTTGGCGCGCAGGTCATCGGTCTTGGCGTCGACCATCGGGCCAAAGTCATTCACCGCAGCACGGGCCTCCTCGGCGCTGTGCTCGTAGGTGTCGCGCATATTGTCCCAGGCGTCGTTGGCGATATCGGCAGCCATGGCGCGGGTCTCGGCGCCCGAGCGCGGGGCCAGAGCAACGCCGACAATAGCGCCGGCAGCGGCACCAAAAAGTGCGCCGGAGACAAAGCTGAAAGTCTTACCCATGATCATTCCTCTCCTGCGGGCACGTCGGTGCCCACCGTTTGAATGCTGTCCATTATACCCGCAGCACATCACTTGCCGCTCCGCTCATCTGCGTACGGCAAAGGCGCAGGTACGTGATGGTGATAAACGCGCAGGCCTACTCCTGAGGCATAGCCGGCATGGTCACCGTGGCACCCGGGTCCTCGCCGGCGCCGTCCACGAGCGGCAGACCGCCCTCATGCGCAGGTCCTGCCGGAACCGTCGCCGCACCGCCAAAGACGGCAGCGGAGGCCTCGTGGTTCTCGGCAACCGCGCCCTCGGTATCAATCGCCACCTGGGGCTCGTCGTCAAAGTTGGGGACGCCCTGGGGCTCGGTGGGAACGGGCCCGGCGGTCGCATCGGCAACGGGCTCGGCGTCAACCGGCACATCGCCCTCGTCAGCGCCCTCGTCCTCGGCAGCATCTTCGCCGTTCGCAGCGGCGACGGCCTCGTGAGGATCCTTGCCCTCGGCCTCGGCGCGCATGCCCAGTACCAGGTTGCGCAGGCCCGCGACCGTGCCTTCCACGTCAGGGGCAGGCTGGTCGGCGTGCAGATAGGCCCAGTCCATCATAAAGGTGGCCGAAGACAGCGCGCCGATGGCCAGCGCGTCGTCGGGGCACGAAAGCTCAACCTCAAAGACGCGCTCGTCGTGCTCGCTTACGCGCGTGCGGCCGCACGAGATGCTACCGGCAAGACCGGTCTCGTTCATGAGCTCGACCGTCACATGCTCAAGCAGGTGGCAAAGCTCGGTCTGGCCCATGCAGTCCTGGAATTCGCGACCGGAATCACCCAGGCACAGGTGCTTGGCAATCGCCGGCACCAGGTAATACACGCGCGCCGTGGCCTCGATATCCTCCGAGGTCATGAGCGGCATGCCGGGGTTCACCAGCACATGCGCGCAAATCTTGTCCTCGCTGACGGTGACCTTAAGGATGTTGAACAGGCCTGCCATAACTCTCCCCTACTCTTCCTTGCCCTACTCGTCGCCATCGTGCGGATCCACAGAGCCCGCACCCGACGCCGCCGGCTTCTCTGCCGAAGACTCGGAATCCTTCTTATCGGTTTCGGCCGGAGCGATCACGCGAATGAGCGAGATGCGCTGGCCACGCATCGACTGTACCTTGAACTTGTACCCTGCGACCTCAAACACCTCTCCGATGTCGGGCACCGAGTCGCAAAGCTCCAAAATCCAGCCGGCGATGGTCTCATAATCATCGCTTTCCTCGAGCGGCCAACCAAGCTCAATCGCATCATCGCACGAAAAACGCCCATCAACGAGCCACTCGCGGCGCGAAAGGCGCGTGAGATACTTGTTGTCGGGGTCGAACTCGTCCTCGATCTCGCCGACGATCTCCTCGACGATGTCCTCGATGGTGATGATGCCGGCCGTACCGCCGTACTCGTCCACGACCACCACGATCTGGTCGTGAGAGGTCTGCATCTCGGACAGCAGCGGCAGGATGTCCTTGGTGTCGGGCACAAAGGTGGCGTCGCGCAAAAAACCGGCGATGGGCTGGTCGCCCTTGCCGTCGAGCGCGGGCTGAATCAGGTCCTTGATGTGCGCAATGCCGGCGACGTTGTCGGGATCCTCGTGATAGACGGGGATGCGGCTAAAGCCGGTCTGGCGCATGGTGGACAGCACGTCGGCGACCGTCTCGTCGTCCTCGCACATGGTGGTGTCCACGCGCGGCACCATGACCTCGCGGGCAACGGTGTCGCCCAGGTCGAAGATCTCGTGGATCATGCGCTTTTCCTCGTCGAGCAGGTCGTCCTGCTCCGAGACCATGTACTTGATCTCTTCTTCCGAGACGTTCTGGCGGTCGTCGGCACTCTTGATGCGCAGGATGCGGGCCAGGCCATCGGAGCAAGCGCCAGTCAGCCACACGAGCGGACGGGCGATCTTCTGGAACACGGAAAGCGGGCCCACAACCTGCTTGGACACGCCCTCGGCATTGGCCAGGCCGATGCGCTTGGGGACGAGCTCGCCGATCACGATGGATACGAAGGCGACCGCGACGGTAATGATGACCGGCGCCAGGCCGCGCGCGATGGCGGAGAGCGGCGCGATGCCAAAGCTCATGAGCCACGTGGCGAGCGGGTCGGACAGACTCGTCGAGGCGACGGCGGACGAGGCGAAGCCCACGAGCGTAATGGCAACCTGGATGGTGGCGAGCAGCTGGTCGGAGTCGGCAGCTAGCTTAATGGCACGCTCGGCGCGTTTGTCGCCTTCCTCGGCCTCGTGCTCCAGCACGGCGCGCTTGGCCGTGGTGAGCGCCATCTCGGACATAGAGAAGTAGCCGTTGATGAGGGTCAAAACGAGGGTGGTGATAAGGGAGATGGTTATGTCCATCGGGAGTTTCTCGAACCTCCAAGATTCGGGACGTCGGATTAAAACGTTGACGGCGGATACGGCAATTGCACCGGCGCCCAAACAAGGACGCGGGCGCGCAGGCGTGGTCGCTAGATTACGAAGAGGATCACCGCCATGAACTGGAAGATACTGCCGGCGAGTACCCACAGGTGAAACACACTGTGCAGGTAGCGCACGTTTTTGGCGATGTAGAACGGCACGCCCACGGTGTAGCACACGCCGCCGACAGCGAGCAGGGCAAGTGCCACGGGGTTGAGCAGCGACACGAGCTCGGGCAGCTTAAAGACGACGAGCCAGCCCATCAGCAGATAGACCACGCCGCTTACCCAATGCGGCTGGCGCTCGCGCAGGAAGCACTCGAGGGCAATGCCGATGATGGCGATGGCCCATACGGCAAAGAACAGCACGGCGCCGCCGTCGTTTGCGAGCGTGATAAGGCAAAACGGCGTATAGCTGCCGGCTATGAGCAGGTAGATGCAGCTGTGGTCGATGATGCGAAACACGCGCTTGGCGCGCGCGGGCTGAATCGCGTGGTAGAGCGTGGAAGCTAGGTATTCGAGAATAATGCTGACACCATAGACAATCGCCGCGGCCATGTGGGCCGGGCCTCCGCCGCGCAGGGCAGCGAATACGATCAGGAGCACCAGGCCCGCGATACCCAGCAGGCAGCCGACACCATGGGTGACGGAGTTCATGATCTCCTCGCCCACCGTGTAGTGTGGAACGGCCGCGGTCTTGGGCCGCGGCTTAGAACTGTCGCTCGAATCGGACATGCCGGTTACATCCTCCAACGTAAAGAGTTCTCAACACTATATCAAAGCGTCTAGGTACGTGCGAAATTTGCACCATACGTGACCCTTTGTTTACCCATTCTTTGCCTGTTGACGCATCAACGGCGAACGTCCATAATGCGCATGCATTAAATGTTGATGTATTAACATCTTATAGGAAAGCTTCTTATGTCTCAAAACGCACGTTCCCATCGAAAGCTCAAGATAGCCGGCGTCGTTGCGCTGGTGCTCGTTGTCGCGCTGCTGGGGTTTGCCGGCAACTTCTTGTTCGACTTTGCCCTGAATCCCCAAGCGCCCTACACCATGAAGATGATGCAGGACAGCAAGGACGCCGAAAAGGGCGAGCAGATGGACGCCGAGGAGGGCGAGGCGCGGGCGTGGTTTAAAGATAACTGCGAGAGCAGCAGCCTCACCGCGAACGACGGGACCGAGCTTGCCGCCTGGTTTTTTGCTGCGTCGGAGAGCACGCACGACTACGCCGTCTGCCTGCATGGATATACCAACGAGCCCATCGGCATGGCCCGATACGCCAAGCGCTTCCACGACCGCGGCATGAACGTACTCGCACCCGCCGCCCGCGCCCACGAGCGCTCCGGCGGCGACTATATCGGCATGGGCTGGCCCGAGCGCCTCGACATCGTCGCGTGGATCGAACGGATCGTTCAGGCTGACCCCGAGGCGCGCATCCTGGTCTTTGGTGAGTCGATGGGTGCGTCAACCGCCATGAACGTCGCGGGGGAATCTCTACCCGCAAACGTGAAATGCATTATCGAGGACTGCGGCTATACGAGTGTTTGGGATGAGTTTTCCCTGCAGCTCAAGGACGTGTTCGGCCTGCCCAGCTTTCCCTTGCTCGATGTAGCAAACTTGGTGTGCAACGTGCGCGCGGGCTACGACTTTCATAAGGCGAGCAGTGTGGAGCAACTCAAACACGCGACGGTTCCCATGCTGTTTATCCACGGCGACCAGGACACCTTTGTGCCGTACGACATGCTCGACCAAAACTACGACGCGTGCGCCAGCAAGGTCAAGCAAAAGCTCACCATCCATGGCGCCACCCACGCCAAGAGTGCGCAAGTTGACCCCGAGCTCTACTGGAACACGGTCGATGACTTCCTCGACGTGTATTTTTAGGCAAAAAGCAACGTCTGTGGCTTTATCTGACCCCCTATTTTCGGAAGTATGCGGCAAAATCTGGAACTGCCGACCAGACCGCAGTTTTACCAACAATTTACCAGGGGTTTTGTTGCCAAAAAATGTCGTGTGTCCGGCGGTCTCGAAATTTGCCGCATACTTCCGGAAAGCCGCCCGCGAGCGCTGTGCTCACGGGCGGCTTTTGCTAACGTTACGCAACAAAAGCGCTTGATATGTCCAATAGACAGGTGCTACTTGACCTCGATGAGCTCGTACTCGCTCGTGCCCAGGCCGATCTTCTCGGCATGCGCGATGCACACGCGCCAATCGGTGTCGGGATGCGTGATGCAGAAGGGGTCCTTGGCCTGCTCGCCCTCCAGATGCTCGTGGTTATGCTCCATCTTGGCCGCGCTATCGGTGAGCTCGGTGTTGGGCAGCGGCTCGGATGCCATGACGGCATCGGCGCAGGCCTGATCGATAGCGACCGGGTCGAAGCTCGCAAACATGCCGATGTCGTTGACGATAGGCGTATCGTTTTCGGGATGGCAATCGCAGTTGGGGCTGATATCCATGGCAAGCGAGATATGGAAGCTCGGGCGGCCGTCGACAACGGCCTTCGTATACTCGGCGATCTTGCAGTTGAGCACGTCGGCCGCGGCTTCATAGCCGGGCTTGATGGCGTCCTGGTTGCATGCCGCAATGCAGCGTCCGCAGCCCACGCAGCGATCGTGGTCGATGGCGGCCACGTGCACCGTGCGAGTAGCGCCGCTGGCAAGCTCGCGCTCGCGGGTGTCGTCGAACGAGATAGCGTTGTGCGCGCAGATCTTTTCGCAGGCATGGCAGCCAACGCAGTGCTCGGTCGTGACGTTCGGCTTGCCGGCGGCGTGCTGCTCCATCTTGCCGGCACGGCTGCCGCCGCCCATGCCCAGGTTCTTCATGGCACCGCCAAAGCCGGCCTGCTCATGGCCCTTAAAGTGGGTGAGGCTGATCACGATATCGGCATCCATGAGTGCCTGACCGATCTTGGCCTCGCGCACGTACTCGCCGCCCTCGACCGGGACGAGCGCCTCGTCGGTGCCCTTGAGGCCGTCGGCGATGATGATCTGGCAGCCCGTGGCATACGGGGTAAAGCCGTTCTGGTAGGCGGTGTCGATGTGCTCAAGCGCGTTTTTGCGGCTACCGACATAGAGCGTGTTGCAGTCGGTGAGGAAGGGCTTGCCGCCCAGCTCCTTCACGACATCCGCGACGGCGCGGGCGTAGTTGGGGCGCAAAAAGCTCAGGTTGCCCAGCTCGCCAAAGTGAATCTTGATGGCGACGAACTTGTTCTCGAAGTCAATCTGCTCGATACCGGCGTGACGGATGAGGCGCTTGAGCTTGTCGAGCTGGCTCTCGCGAGCATGTGTGCGTAGGTTGGTGAAGTACACCTTAGCGGGTGCCGCGGGTGCAGTTGCGGTCATAGATCTATCCCCTCGGTCTATATGGCGTTACAGACATAGAGGATGGTACCAGTTAAAGCAGAGTTAAAGTCAAGTACAGCACCTAGTCATTGGGGACAGACTTAAATGACTGAAACCACTCATTGGGGACGGACTTAAATGAGTGCCTCGCCACCTGACAGCCAGGGACGTTCCTTTCCTGCCGGCAGCTGGGGACAGTCCTTGCCAGCACGGCCGGCGAACCGGCGAATCGGCAAAGACTGTCCCCGATGACTACTCCTGCACTTTGAGGGCCTCGGCCAGGCTCACACGCTTGATGGAGCGCGTGTGCAGCAGCGCCACGACCAGGTAGGTCACAAAGCCAATGCCCACGCACGCCGCCATGGACCAAGCGGGCACGTAGATCTCGATATTGCCGTTGTAGGCGAGCAGCATCGAGCGGAAGATGGCCGTGAGCGAGCCAATAATGACCGGCAGGCTCAGCACGAGCGACGCCGCCACGCACAGCGTGATTGAGCGGATGTACAGATGCGAGATCTCGCTATCGCGATAGCCAAAGACTTTCATGTAGCTGATCGAACGGGCGCTGTGGTCGATCACCGCCTTGGTCAGCAGGTACATAAACAGCAGGAAGATAAACACCGCGAGCCCGATCATCATTCCGATCATTTTGCTCATCATGCCGATGAACTGGTCGCCCACGGCGCGCATGTCGTCGGGCGTGGTGTCGCCGGCAAAGTAACGCGCATCGAGGTCGAGCTTCTCGTCGCTCACATAGCCGTTAAAGTAGGCGGCATCGTTGTCGAACAGCTCGTTAAAGACATCGATGCTCATATAGATATTCATGTCCGACTTGGAGCCCCAGGCACAGTCCCTGCCCGCGTACTCAAGGGAATAATGCTCGCCCTCGTACTTGTCGCTGAGCGTGACCTTCTGGCCCTCGCTCCAGCCAAACTTGTCGAGCAGGCCGCCGCCAAAGACGACGCGCCCATCGCCGACGTTGAGGTCTTTCCAATAGCGCGAATCGGGCGAGATGCCGTAGACGGAAATCGTCTCCTCGCCATTACCATCGCCGCGGTCGTATTGCAGCTGGTAAACGGCATATTTCTCGGTCTGCGCAATCTTGTCTGCACCGTTATCGGTCGTGTTAACCGGGTGAATGTCGTCGTTGTCAGTGTCGATCTTAGAGGCTTTGTCGATCAGGTCGATAGCCTCGTCGCGGTCGCAGCCGAGGGCATCGGCAAGGTCATCGAGGCGCGCATAAAGCGCATCCTTCTTGTCCTGGACCTTGGCGAGCGCGTCCTGCGCCGCGGCCAGGCTCTCGGCAGACGGAGCGCTGGTCGCGGCATCGGCTGCCGCCTGCGCAGCATCGGCCGCGTCGTCAAGCTCGTCATCGGCATCCTGGGCGGCAGAAAGCAGTGCGCCGTCAACCGACTGCAAGCGCTCGAGTGCCGACCACTGCTCGCGCTCCTCGGCAGTGCCCTCGAGCTCCAGCGGCGCCTTGAGCGTGTACTGGTGCTCGGCGACCAGGCTTGTCTCGAGGTTGTCCGCATAGTGCGTCATCGTGGGCAGAATCGCCAGGCCAAAGAGCAGTAGCAGCGAGGCAAACGCGATGCCCACGAAGAGCGTGGCGAAGTTGCCCAGATTGCGCAGGAAGATACGCAGGCGGAAGCGGGAAACAAAACCCATGCGCTCCGGCAGCTGCAGGCCGCGCTTGGTGCCCGATTTGCCACTCGCCTCGTGACGAAGGAACTGCAACGGCGTCTTGCCCATTTTGCGAAGCAGGCCCGCCAGCGTGATGAGGAGGAGCGCGGCGGCGGGAACCACGGCGCACTTCACAAAGATCTCCCAGCTCCAGTACACCTGGAAGGGCGGCAGGCTATACGAACCGTAATAGAGGCTGCGCATGGGCTCGGTAAAGAACACAACGCCGAGCGCAGTGCCCAAAAGCGCCGCGACCACGCCCACGATGGCGGGAAGCGCAAGGTAGTGCAGCACGATCTCGCGTCGACGATAGCCGCTGGCGAGCAGCGTGCCGATGATGGCGCTCTCCTCCTCGATGGTGGCGTCGGTAAGGACCACAAAGACAAACGCCATGATCACGATGATAATGTCGAGCAGCGTCATCCACATCATAGAGTCGCCGTCCACGTCGTCGCGTGCATAGCCAATGCCCTGATTGGAATCGGCATCGACCAGATCGTCCACGCGCGCATCGGCATCGGTCAGCGCCTCGACCATATCCTGCTCCGCATCGATGCGATCCGCGGTGGGGAGGTCGCGATCGGTAAAGGTAAAGGAGTAGGTGTAGGCAGGCGCGCCGCCGGCATCCTCGAGCGCGGCAAAGCCGGCGTCGGTGACCTCGGCCACGCCATAGGTGATGGTGTTCACCGTAAAGTCCGAATTGTTGAGGAACAGCGCCTGGCTATCGGGCTGGGTCATGATGCCGCAGATGGTGTAGGCGCGACCCTCAAGCTCGACCTTATCGCCCATGGACAGGTTATTATTGGTGGCGAAGACACGGTCGATTGCCACCTCGTCTTCCGTTTTGGGCTCCTTGCCCTCACAGTAGGACGCGATATCGACCTTGGTGCGGTGCGCATAGGTGCGTAGTGTGCGCTTGGTGCCGTCGTCGCCGAACGCCTTTTTGATGATGGCGTCGATGGAGAAATTCTTGTAGAGCGTGACGCCGCCGACGTCGTCGGCCGCGTCCTCGGCGGCCTTGAGCTGCTCGTCGGTAGCCTCGAAGGAGGTGGTCACGCGGCCGTCCTCAATCGTGTAGTCGTCGCGCATGTCGTCGATAAGGCAACCGATGGAATGCGCCGCGAGCAAAAAGCCCGAGGTAAGGGCGATGCTTCCGCACATAAGCAAAAAGATGCCCAGGTACTTGCCGATATTGCGGCGCAGCTCGCGCGGGAGACGTTTTGCGAGAGGTGTCATGGCGCCGCCTACCAATCGAGCTCGGCGGCCGCAACGGGCGACTCGTTGAGCTCATCCTCGACGATGCGCCCGTCGCGCAGGCGCAGCACGCGATTGGCCATGCGCGCGATGGCGGCATTGTGGGTGACAATGATGATGGTGCAGCCGTAGGTGCGGTTGACATCCTCCATGAGCTGCAAGATTTCCTTGGACGTCTTATAGTCAAGCGCGCCCGTGGGCTCGTCGCACAGCAGCAGGCCCGGGTTTTTGACGAGCGCACGGCCGATGGCGCAGCGCTGCTGTTGGCCGCCCGAGACCTGGCGCGGGAACTTGTTGCGGTGCTCGTAAAGGCCCAGCGAACGCAGCAGGTTGTCGACATTGAGCGGGTTTTTGGACAGGTGCGCCGTGACCTCGATGTTCTCCTTGATGGTGAGATCGGGCACCAGGTTGTAGAACTGAAAGACAAAACCCAGCTCACGGCGGCGATACTCGCCCAGATCGGTAGGCTTGAGCACCGTGAGGTCGCAGCCGTCCACCATGATGGAGCCGCCGTCGGCATCCTCCAGGCCGCCGATCAGGTTGAGAAAGGTCGACTTGCCCGAGCCCGAGGGCCCCAGCATGACGCAGATCTCGCCCCGGTTGATGGACGTGTCGATGCCATCGAGTACCGTCAGGCGCGCATCACCGTCGCCGTAGTGCTTTTTGAGATCCTTAACCTGGACGTAGGCTTCCTGCGTTGCCATGGTATCCCCCATTGTTAGCCTCGTACTACTTTATGAACGTAATAGTAAACCTTGGCGAACTATTTTGGGGCGAGGCCTAGGATTTATTTCAGACTAGGCGCGGGATTTGGCGCGTGAGAGGGCCAGGCCTACGGCGGCAATGGCGGCGGCGAAGAGCACGGTGACGCCCAGGTCGCAGGCGATGTCGCCCAGCACGGTGGGCGTCAGGTCCGCGGCGAGCGCCTTGCCGATCGCGTCGTTCACCCAATATGTCGGCACAAAGTGCGCCACGGTCTGCACGGCCGGACCCATGAGCGACAGCGGCATCCAGGCGCCGCCCAAAAACGTCATGAGCATGCCGAGTAAGTTGCCCACGCCATTGAGCAGCTCCTCGCGCGCACCCAGGCTCGAAAGGGCAAAGCCAACGGCCAGCGGCGTGCACGCCAGGGCAAACGTCGCCGCCAGCGCCAGACACACACGACCCACGCCGACCTCGGCAACCGCGCCGGCAAAGCCCACGACGCCCATCATGCTCGACACGAGCCAGATGCAGACGGTGAGCACCGCGGCAGCCGCGAACACGGCAAGTGAACGCTGGCACTCGGAGACCGGGCCGGCCTCCATGCGGCGCACGCGCTCGGGCTCGTTCATGCCCGAGAACACCAATCCCACCGATACGATGACCGACGAGATAATCGCGTACGCGCCAAAGTTGAAGTACGACTCGAGCGTGGCAGCAGCAGTCGAGTCGACCTTGACCTGCTCGATCTGGACCTCCGCGCGCTTTGCAGCGGCATGCTCGGCGGCCTTGGCGACGCTGCCGTTAGAGGCGGCGGGCTCAAGCGCCGCCGCAGCGCCCGCGAGCGAGATCCAGCGCGAGGCTTCGGCAGACGAAAGCGCCGCCGCCATGGTGCCGGCACCGTAGGTCACATCGAGTTTGGGCAGGGACTCCCCCGCACGGGC
This sequence comes from uncultured Collinsella sp., assembly GCA_902495155.1. GTDB lineage: Bacteria > Actinomycetota > Coriobacteriia > Coriobacteriales > Coriobacteriaceae > Collinsella. Next base: position 6,144 of record CABUWD010000023.1, on the reverse strand, counting down.
AGCTGCAACGAGGTCGCCCTCAAACCCCTCCGGGATAAAGAACACGCAGTCGACGCTACCCTTGGCGCTGTTACTCTTGGAGAGCGCGTCCGCAAGGTCGTACGTATCGTCGCCGATGCCCGTGACCAGCTCAAAACGCGAACCCAGATGCTTGGTAAGCGCACGCGAAAGGTCGCTGTCGTCGCGGTCGACCACGATCACGTTGGCATCGTAGGGCTTGTACTCGGTGAGCTGCGACGAGTCCCAGCTCACCGATGCCGCGATGAATACGCCCATGAGCGAGATGAACACCGTATAGATGAGCAGGTAGAACGGGTGCGCCAGCGCCATGCGAAGCGCGGTCTTAAAGGTGCTCATAGCGGCTCCTTCCAAAGATCAGCGTAGCGGCGGCGACAAACACCAGGGCCATCAGGACGAGCGCGCCCGCGCGAACAGCGAAGGGCCCCAGGTCCTCAAAGAAATACAGGCGATTGAACATGTCGCAGATGAGCTTGACGGGGTTGAACCAGCACTCGGCCGGGCAGGCGCGGGCGACGTCGTCGGCAAGCGCCATCGCCGGCTCGCCGTAGAGGCCGGCGAACAGGGCGCACGTGGTAGCAAAGCCCGTGAGGATGCCGGACTTGGACGCCTTGCCGCCCTTAACGGGAAGTGTGCCCACAAAGAGTCCCAGGCCCGTGGCGGTAAGCGCGGAAGCGGCGCCGCCCACCAGACACAGCCCCTCGCGCCCGCCAAAGTCGACGCCCACGACCAGGCACACGTAGCCGATTGCGATCGCCATCGAGGCGAAGGAAACCAGCCACGAGCCGACAAAGATGCCGGCCAGCGACGCCGTCTTGGAAAGGCCGCCCACGCAGCGACGCGCGCCAAGGCCCGACAGATTGGGCTGCAGATCGACGACGCTCAAGGCGGCAAACTCGGCAGACATCATCGCGACCAGGCCAAAGAGCGCGTAATAGTAGATGACCGTGCCATCGGGTGTGGTGCGTGTCAGGCTTACGCGGCGGGTACTGCCCTCGAGCGACAGGGCGCGCGCAACCGCCTCCGGGTCGGCGAGCGCCGCCGGGTTGTCCTGGGCAATCTGGGACATGAGCTCGGCATTTTGTGTATACGAGCTTGCCACCGTCTCCAAAATGCTGCGGTCGGTGAGCACCGACGACGCACGCGAGCTGTCGTAGCTCGACAGCAACGTGAGCTTGGGTGCGCCCGCGTCGTCGACCGTATAGATGCCCGCGACCTCGCCGGCCTTAAGCGCACGGTTCGCATCGGCTGCGTCGTCGCACTCGTGGATCTCGAGCAGCTGATCGTCGCTCTCCTTGGCAAGCGACGTCGCCACGTCCTTAAAGGTCGAGGCGTCCCAGGCCTCGTCCGCTATGACGGCAACCGGCACCGGGTCGACCGTGCCGTCGGAGCTCAGATTCGCAAACATAAACATGAACATCGTGGAAAGCGCGATGGGAAAGAGAGCGCCCCAGACCCACGTACTCGGTCGGCGCAGCAGCGTCTTGACCGTAATGATAATGGTGTTGAACATGGCTGCCCCCTAGTCGCGCAGCTCGCGGCCGGTGATCTCGAGGAACACGTCGTTGAGGGTCGGCGGCTCGGAATAAATGCGGCCAAGCGCCACGTCATGCGAGCGCAGCGCATCGAGAATGTCCGTCAGGTTATGCGGGCTCGCCTCGCACGAAAACGTGAGCTGGCCCGCTGTCGCCGACAGGTCCAGGACATGCGGCAGGCTCGCGACGGCACCGAGCGCCGCGCTCGGCACCTCGCCGACCTCGATCACGATCTTCTCGCCCATCTGAATCATGCGCTTGAGTTCGCCGTTGGTGCCCTGCGCCAGCACGCGCCCGCCGTCCATGATCATGATGCGGCTGCAGATCTGCTCGACTTCCTCCATATAATGGCTGGTATACACCACCGTGGCGCCCTCGTCGCGCAAGCGGCAGATGCCCTCCAGGATGGCGTTGCGACTCTGCGGGTCGACTGCCACCGTGGGCTCGTCAAAGAAGATGAGCTCGGGCTTGTGCGCAATGCCGCAGGCAATGTTGAGGCGACGTGCCAGGCCGCCCGAGAGCTTGCCGGGGCGGAACTTGGCAAAGTCGCTCAGCCCGACAAAGTCGATCGCCTCGTCCACCAGCGCACGGCGGCGCTTACGGTCGCTAACGTAAAGGCTGCAGAAATAGTCGATATTCTCGCGCACGGTGAGCTCGTCGAACACCGCCACCTGCTGCGGCACCACACCGATGCGGCGCTTGAGGTCGTAGCGAGCGGGCGTCATGGGCTCGCCGAACAGCTCGATGGTGCCCTTGTCGTAGGCGAGCAGCTGCAGGATGCAGTTGATGGACGTGGTCTTGCCCGAGCCGTTGGGGCCCAGCAGGCCAAAGATCTCGCCGGGGGCGATGCTGAGGTTAAAGTGGTCGAGCGCGATAAGGTCGTCGTAGCGCTTGACGAGGTTTTCGACGCGGACGATATCTGTCATGAGGCGGCCCTTCTGTTGATTGCGGCCCGGTACGATTGCATCATCGCAGGAGCCGCCGGCGCGTACCAGTGAGCTTTGTCACGAGTGCGGGGGGGGCGGAGGCGAAACCCCCGCTCGTGCGATCGATCGACGCCGATTTGCCGCGCGGGAGGAATGTCACGGTTGCGCAGGCGGCCCCTCCACCACGCGCAGCTTCGCGTACAATACCCGTATGAACAGGCTTTTCGACAAATCGATCGTGCTGGCGTGCTGTATTGCGGCTGCCACGGGTCTTGCTGTGGACGCTCGTCTGGTTGTGGCGTTTTGCCTTGGCGTTATTGCAACCTCACTGGCCGAGGTCGCACAGGGGGAACGCACGCGCCGCGCAAGCGAGACCGCAAGTTACGCTTACATCATCGCGGCCGTCTTCGTGCCGTCATTTATGCCGTTCGCACCCCTTGCCTTCTATGACATCACGCGACGCGTGCGCCGTGAACGCATCTGGCCCGCGCTGGCGATTGGCGCCGTGTTTGTCTGTGCGCTTGTCGCGGACCTTCGCGGCGGCGCGCTCACCACCCGAACGCTGCTGCTAACCGCCATCCTTTCGGTCGCCGCCACGTTGCTGTCGCTGCGCACCGCGCAGCTGGAGCGCGAACAGGAACGCATGCGTCGCACCCGCGACAAGCTGCAAGAACGCGCCCTGGCACTCGAGGCACGCAACCGCGACCTCGCCGACCGCCAGGACTACGAAGTCGAGCTCGCGACGCTCGCCGAACGCGCCCGCATCGCGCGCGAAATCCACGATAACGTGGGCCACCAGCTCACGCGCGCTTCGCTTCAAGCCGAGGCCTTGCGCGTGGTCCATGCCGATGAGCCCGGCGTCGCCGCCGATTTCGCCGACGTCAAACACACGGTTGACGAGGCGCTCCAGCTCGTGCGCGCCAGCGTCCACGCGCTCAACGACAATGCGACTGACCTCTCCGTGCAGCTCGAGCGCATCGTTGAAGGCGCACGCTCGGACAGCGGTCCGCAGATTGAGCTTGAGGTTTTGGCCGAGCATGCGCCCGCCAACGTCGCCAACTGCTTTGCGGCGGTGCTGCGCGAGGCGCTTTCCAACGCCATGCGCCACGCCCATGCCAAAACCATTACCGTGCGGTGCATGGAGCATCCGTCGTTTTACCAGCTCATCGTTACCGATGATGGCGCGGACGCGACCCCGGCGAGCAGCAGCAACGTCGTAGAAGGCATGGGGCTCGCCTCCATGCGCGAGCGCGTCGAGGCGCTTGGCGGAACCTTCACCGCCGGCCTGCGCGCCGGCGCCCCCGGCTGGCGCGTGTTTGCCACCGTCCCCAAACAGCAAGGAGATGAGGGCCGATGAGGCTCATCGTTGTCGACGACGACCGCTTGGTGGTCGATTCGCTCAAGATTATCCTGGGCGCCCAGCCGCAGATCGAAGTGGTGGGTACCGGCGCCAATGGCGACGAGGCGGTCGCGCTCTACAGCGAGCACGCGCCCGATATCGCGCTGCTCGACATTCAGATGCCGGGGCGCGACGGACTTTCGGCGGCACGCGAGATCCTTGAGCACGACCCTGCGGCACGCGTGGTGTTTCTGACGACATTCTCGGATGACGAGTACATTGTGTCGGCGCTCAAGCTGGGCGCCCGCGGCTACCTGATCAAGACCGATGTCGCCGCCATTCCGCCAGCACTGGCGCAGGTCATGGACGGTAAACGCGTGCTCGAGGGCAAGGCGATCGAGGATATCGACTTTGATGGGGCGGGGTCCGAGGCCGACACGCCTCGCCGGCCCGCCGCCTTTGCCAGCCTGACCGACCGCGAGTTCGAAGTCGCAGAGCTCATCGCCCGCGGCCTCGACAACAAGGAGATTGCTGCCACCGCCTATATGGGCGAAGGCACGGTACGCAACCACATCAGCTCGATCCTTGCCAAAATGGGCCTGCGCAACCGCACGCAGATCGCCATCGCCTACCTGCGAGGGTAGTTGCCCAAAGGCCAAGCGCCCCGGCATAGCAAAATAGCTGCTACCGCTTTAATGCCATTTCAAAACTATGCCGGTTTACTACGATGAATCGTCCACCTTCGACCACGGCAAATTGCGCGCTTGCAAAAGCGCAGGTAGAACGCTTGCAATATTTAGAAAAATGCAGTCATGGTCGGGAATGTCGAATTCATCGTAGTAAACCGGCATAGTTTTGTTCGGGCGGCCCTGCACGAGTGCCTCCGCCAGCCTAGCGGGACCAAAATGATCCGTTTCCCTCCGTCCCCAAGGGATCAGCCGGAACCGCTCGCCACGAAACTGGCCCATCTACTACGTTTGAGTCGACACCCCCGACCATACCCCGGTTTTGCAGAAAACCACAGGCGTTCTACCTGCGGTTTTGTTTTCGCGTTTTTGGCATGGTTGGGGGTAAGGGACCAAACGTAGTAGATGGGCCGGTTTCGTGGCGCCCCCGGCACACAAAAGTGCCGCCACGGAGGAGGGAGATACCTCCGTGGCGGCCAGGGGTGGGGTGGGGGCTGTGTTTTGGCTCCCCGCTAGCCGCCCGGGGCCTTTTGGCCCCGGGCGCTGCCAGCGTGCCTAGCGCTTGCGGATACCCCAAACCAGGGCTCCGACGCCGGCCATGGCGATGACGAATGCCATGAGCAGTGCGGCGGCCTGCTGGTCACCCGTGGTGGGCAGGAAACCCTTGACCGTCTTGACGATGTTCGTCACGGTCTTGGGCGTGCCGGGATCGGGCGTCGGCACGGGCGTCTCGGGCTTCTTGTACGTGTTGTTGAACACGATACCCTCGACGCTCTTGTCGCCCTTGGTAAAGGCGATGTTCGCCCTGAGGTTGCCCTCGCCGTCGTCGACCACGTTGACGGTCGCGGTAAAGACGGACTTGTCGTAGGTCATACCGGCCTCGTCGCCCTTGACCTCGCTGATGGTGTAGACGTACGTACCAGGCTCGTCGTACTCGAACTTGTCGAAGTTGATCTTGCCGTCGGCATCGTTGGTAACCGTAGACTCGATGTCCTCGCCAACGAGCTTAAAGCTAAACTCGTCCTTCTTGAGCTCGCGTCCCTCGAGCACCTTGATGGCGCCGATGGAAACCTGCGTGGGCATGGCGTGGTACTTGTTGGTAAAGCCAGCCGACTCGGTGGTTCCCTCGAGCTTGTGCGTCGCGGTCAGCGTGCCGTCACCATTGTCGGAGACGGTGGTCACGACGGTGTAGGTCGCGCTGTCATAGGTGACGCCCTTGTACAGGCCGAGTGCGTTGGGGCAAGCCTCGCGCAGCGTGTACGTGTGCGTGCCGGGTGCCTCGTAGCGGATCGGGCTCAGCGTAACGGTGCCGTTGGCGTCGTTGGTGCCGCTAGCGACAACCACGCCGTCCTCGAGCAGATCAAACGTGAACTCGCCAGCCGCAAGGTCGCGTCCGGTCAGACGCTTGACGGTCTTGACCTGATCGGTCACGACAGAATCGGTAGGTGCCACGCCGTACGTGTTGGTGAACGTAAAGGCCGCACCGTCGCCGCCGTCGCGCTTGACGATCAGATGTCCCGCACCGTCGTCAGTCACGGTGTAGGAAACCTTGCGCGTGGCGTTGGTGTCGTTAGTCACGCCAGGGGCGCTGCCGGACTCGGTCACCGTGTAGGTAAAGGTGTGCGAGCGCGGGGCGGTGG
>CABUWD010000022.1 GCA_902495155.1 uncultured Collinsella sp. | reverse complement strand
TTCTCGTACGTCTTGTAGTGGTACTCCGTGGCGCTCGAGAACTCCGCAGCGCAGGTATCGACCGTCTTCATGCTGGGAACCACGCCAAGGCCCTTGCGATAGGCGCGCACAAAGCGCTCGTCCGAGCCGGTCAGCGCGGCGATCTCGGCGTCGCTCGTGCCGTACTGCTTGAGCAGGCGCATCGCGTCGGCGTCGATATCCTCCACACGCAGGCCGCGGATGCTCTCCTGGACCTGCACCATGTCGTTGATGCGGTTGAGATACCACGGGTCGATGCCGCAAATGGCATGGATGCGCGTGACGTCCCAGCCACGGCGTAGGGCCTCGACCACAAAGAAGATGCGGTGCTCGGTCGGGGTTGCCACGGCCTGAGCGAGCTCGTCGTCGCTCAGCTTGTCGGCACCCTCCTTGCCACCGGCGCAAATGCCCTGGTGTCCGTCCTCCAGCGAGCGCATGGCCTTGCCAAAGGCCTCCTCAAAGGTGCGGCCAATCGCCATGATCTCGCCCACGGCCTTCATGCGCGTGGTGAGCGTGGGGTCGGTACCCTTGAACTTCTCGAAGGCAAAGCGCGGCACCTTGACCACACAGTAGTCGATTGTGGGCTCAAAGCAGGCGGGCGTAGCCTTGGTGATGTCGTTGACGATCTCGTCGAGCGTGTAGCCCACGGCCAGGCGAGCGGCGGCCTTAGCGATGGGGAAGCCCGTGGCCTTGGAGGCCAGTGCGGACGAGCGGCTCACGCGCGGGTTCATCTCGATGACGATCAGGCGGCCGGTCTGGGGGTTCACGGCAAACTGCACGTTGGAGCCGCCGGTCTCGACGCCGATCTTCTCCAAGATGGCGAGCGAGGCGACACGCATACGCTGATACTCAAGGTCGGAGAGGGTCTGCGCCGGCGCCACGGTGATGGAGTCGCCGGTATGCACGCCCATGGGGTCGAGATTCTCGATGGAGCACACGATGATGCCGTTGCCGGCGTGATCACGCATGACCTCCATCTCATACTCTTTCCAGCCCTCGATGGACTCCTCGACCAGCACCTCGTGGGCAGGCGAGAGCTCCAGGCCCTGGCTCACGATGGAGACGAGCTCCTCGTGGGTGTGAGCGATGCCGCCACCGGCGCCGCCGAGGGTAAAGCTCGGGCGCAGTACGCAGGGATAGCCCACGCGCTCGGCGATAGCCTCGGCGTCGGCCACGCTGTAGGCATAGCCCGAGCGCGCGACCTCCAGGCCAATCTCGGCCATGGCCTCGTTAAAGAGCTTGCGGTCCTCGCCGCGCTCGATAGCGGCCAGGTCGCAGCCGATCATCTCGACGCCGTATTTGTCGAGCGTACCGTCTTTCGCCAGCTCGACAGCGGCGTTCAGACCGGTCTGGCCGCCCAGCGTGGGCAGCAGCGCGTCCGGGCGCTCTTTCTTGATTACGCGCTCGATAAATTCGGCGGTGATGGGCTCGACATAGGTGCGGTCGGCCAAGCCCGGGTCGGTCATGATGGTCGCCGGGTTGGAGTTGACCAGGATGACCTCAAAGCCATCCTCCTTGAGCACCTTGCAGGCCTGGGCACCGGAGTAGTCGAACTCACAGGCCTGGCCAATGACAATGGGGCCCGAGCCAATGACGAGGATGCGCTTGATGTCAGTACGTTTAGGCATATTAGTTCTCCTCGGTCTCAGCGGTCTCGGACTCAGCAAAGTTCCAGCCGGCAAGGCGGTCCTTCGCGGTGTCGATGTCCAGGTAGTTCTCCTCGCCGTCCATGAGTCGCGTAAAGGCGGTAAAGAGATAGTGGGCATCGGTGGGGCCAGGCGAGGCCTCGGGGTGATACTGGACCGAGAAGCACGGTGCGTCGAGTAGCTGGATGCCCTCGGCGGTGCCGTCGTTGAGGTTCACATGTGTCAGGCGAATGCGACCAAAGCGCTCGTTCATCACGACCGGCGCGATTCCGCGGCGCACCCAGACGCGCAGATCTCCATCGGCCGCATGCTCGGTCTCGCCGCCGGAAAGCTCGGGGACAAGCTTGCCCAAGCTGGGGAACAGCAGGCCAAAGCCATGGTTTTGCGCGGTAATCTCCACGCGACGGCTTACCAGGTTCATGACCGGCTGGTTGCCACCGCGGTGACCGAATTTAAGCTTTTCCATCTGGGCGCCGCAGGCCAGGCTGATCATCTGATGGCCCAGGCAAATGCCAAAGACCGGCACCTTGCCGATCAGCTGCTGCACCTGCTCGTAGGTCTCCACCACGGCGTCGGGGTCGCCGGGGCCATTGGACAAAAAGACGCCGTCGGGATTCATGTCGAGCACCTCGCTCGCGGGCGTATTCCACGGCACGACGGTAAGGTCGCAGCCGGCGCGGACCAGCCCTTCCAGAATGCCGCGCTTCACACCGCAGTCGTAGGCGACCACTTTGTGACGGGCAGGAGCGGCAGCCGAAAGCGCAAAGTCATGCGTGGCAGGCAGGTCGGCGGCCACAAACTCATGAGGCGCGGGGCAACTTACGGTCTTGACCAGGTTCTCGCCTACCAGCGTGGGCGCAGCGGCCAGACGCTCGGCAAGCTCGTCGACGTCGAAGATCTCGGTCGAAATAATGCCCATCTTGGAACCATTGTCGCGCAGGTGGCGCACCAGGGCGCGAGTGTCGACACCCTCGATAGCGACGATGCCGTGAGCGCGCAGGTACTCCGGCACGCTGACGGCCGAGCGCCAGTTAGAAGGCGTGGCGCACATGTCGCGAACGATCATGCCGCGCATGGCCGGAGCGCTCGCAGGGCGCACGGCGTCGCCGGGGAAGGCCGACTGGACGTCGGTCTCGTCGATACCGTAGTTGCCGATCTGCGGATAGGTCATGGTTACGATTTGGCCGGCATAACTCGGGTCGGTCATGACCTCAAAGTAGCCCTCGAGCGAGGTGTTGAAGCAGACTTCGCCGGTCGCGGAGCCCTCGGCGCCGCATGCACGTCCATAAAAAATGGTCCCATCCTCAAGATACAGGATGCAGGGACCGCAGGTGCCCTTGCTGGTTTTGGCCAGCATACGCTGGCAAAGCTCGCTGGGCGCGAAGGTGCGGGCGGCAGCGCCCGCGGTATGGTTGTTCGCCATAATTCTCCTTCCCGGTCTCACAGGACCGGCTTAAAGGTGTGTAGTTAGGCCTCGCGGTATTGTAACCGCAAGCATGCCTCATGGCGTTAATTTCATCGAAATGTTTACGAAATGATAATTATGACTTTCTATGCATAATGATTTTTCTGGGACGGGGATTAAAAAATCATCCCGCGCGGGCTTGTGGCTCACACGGGATGATAGCGTCTTATTATTTCTTGTCCTGCTCCAGCAGTTCGGACGGTGTGCGATCGGGCTTGCCGCCGCGGAAAATCTCGCGGCCATGCAGACGATGCTCCAGGTCACGCTCGGCCTTTTCCTCGTCAATCTTGGTCTGGCTCACCACCGGGTCCTCAATCAACGACGACACCGAGTTCACCTGCTTCTGAATGCGCTCGGCAATGGTGTCATCCATACTCACGATGCGCATCTTCCAGTCGATATTCGTGGCGTTGGATGAGCTCTTGGTCCACACGAACGTCAGGATGGCGCTCTGGTGGCCCTGGGCGGGGAACATGCCAAAGAAGGAATCATGCTGAATGTTGCTATCCTCGTCGATATAGGCGTGAACGTTATACACCACGCGGTCGATCTTATCGTTGAGCAGCGCGTTGGTCGCAAGCGCCGCGGCCTGAATCTGCCCGTTGGACAGCAGCTCGAGCTCGTTGGCAGACGATGTGTCCAACACCGTCACCTCGACCGTGCCCGTGCGTTCATCGGCTTCATCGACGGTGAAGTCGAGCGGGAACTGCGTAAAGCCGTTGCCCCACTCAAGGCCGCCCTTCAGCGCCGTCGAAACGGTATCGACCGAAACGCTCTCGGACAGGTTGGCGGTGTTCAGACGACGCATCACGCCGTAGCCAATCTGCATGCCCACGATCAGCACCAAAATACCGATGACCACGGCCATCGCGGTCTTCGTAATGGTATGGCTCACCTGCGAGCCCGAAGGATCATCCTCGGACAGCGGGTCGATATGTTTTGCCTGGCTCGCGCGGTCCTCGCTGCGCAGCTGCGCTAGCGCCGCTTTGTCACCGCGCTTGGCCGCAGCCTCCTTCTCACGCATGCGCTCGGTACGCTTTTTGGCGAGCGTGGGATCCAAGACGCCGGATGCATCGATTTCGGAGAATAACTCCGTCACTTCTTCCGGAGTCAAAGGGTTCTTGTCAGCCATAAACTTCCTGTCATATCAATCAGTCGAGCTCGTGCGCACGCGCACCTTCGAACTGCATTCGATAGTAACGGGCATAGGTGCCGCCACGGGCGAGAAGCTCCTCGTGCGTGCCACGCTCCACAACGCGACCATGCTCAACGGTCGCAATCTCATCGGCATGCTTAATGGTCGAAAGACGGTGGGCGATGATAATCGTGGTGCGGCCGCGTGCCAGCTCTTCGAGTGACTCCTGCACCGCCTCCTCGCTCTCGTTATCCAAAGCACTCGTCGCCTCGTCCAAAATCAGGATCTTGGGGTTCTTGAGAAACACGCGCGCGATGGCAACGCGCTGCTTCTGTCCGCCCGAAAGACGGCTGCCGCGCTCGCCCACCACGGTGTCGTAGCCCTGCGGAAGCGACTCGATAAAGGCATCGATGTTGGCGCGACGGGCGGCCTCGGCGATCTCTTCTGCCGTAGCGCCCGGCTTGCCGTAGGCGATGTTCTCGCCAATCGTGCCGTCAAACAGATAGACATCCTGCTGCACCAGGCCGATGGCGCGGCGCAGGCTCTGCTGCGTCACATCGCGCACGTCCTGACCGTCGATGCTAATGGATCCGGTAGCCACGTCATAAAAGCGCGGCAGCAGCGAACAGGTCGTGGACTTGCCGCCGCCCGAAGGGCCAACCAAAGCGATGGTCTGCCCGGGCTTGATGGACAGGTCCATATGGTCGATAACGGGACGCTCGTCGGCATAGCCCTCGCCCAGCTCGACATCCTCGTAGTTAAAGCACACGTCGTGATACTCCACGGCGCCGGCAGTCACCTGCAGATCCGTAGCGCCCGGCTTGTCCTGGATATCCGGCGCGGTCGAGAGCACCTCGTCCATACGTTTAAAGCCGGCGATAGCCTTCTGATACGTTTCGGCCGAATTGACGAGCGTCTCGAGCGGCGTGCAGAACAGCGAAATATAGAGTGCAAAGGTCGCCATATCGACCGCCTGCAGCTGTCCCTGGGCGACCAGCCAGCCGCCCAGCAGCACCACGATCACATAGAGCACACCCGAGAGCAGGCCATACGTCGCGGTATAGACGCCCATGGCGTGATACATGTTCTCCTTGGACGAAAGGTAGCGATCGTTAGAGGCACGGAACTTGGCGCGCTCGGTCTCCTCGTTGGCAAAGCTCTTGACTACGCGCATGCCCGCAAGCGAATCCTGCAGCTGCGCATTGATGCCGCTGATCTTTTTGCGGTTGTCGCTAAAAACCTCGCGCATACGCATGTTCTGCCAAAACATGATGACCGCAAAAGCCGCCGTCACCACGGCCATGGCGAGCGCCAGCACCGGGGCGATGGTAAAGAGGATCGCAAACGAGCCAATAATCTCGATGCCGCAGATGATGATCCACTCGGGCACGTGGTGCGCCGCCTCGCAGATATCGAACAGATCGTTGACCACGCGGCTCATCATGTCGCCCGAACTGTTGCGGTCGAAGTACGCAAAGCTAAAGCGCTCGTACTGGTCAAACAGGTCCTCGCGCATCTTGGACTCCATGCGCGCACCCATCACGTGGCCCCAGTAGCTCACAAAGTAGCGGCAGGCGCAGCGAACGGCATACATCAGCACCAGCCCCACCGCGATCATACCGAGCGCCTGCATAATGGCAGCCTGGCCCTGGGTAAACAGCCCACCGGTCAAATTGCGCAGAATAATAGGAAACGCAAGGTCAATGGCAGCAAGCACCAGAGCGCAAACAGTATCAGCAACAAAAAGCCCCATCTGGGGCTTGTAATACGAAAGAAACCTCTTCAGCATGTGATCCTCAAAGAAATATCAGCAACGTAAGGCCCTGGGACAAAGCAATCAGTAGTACTTGTCCCAGGGCTATCCCCACTCGTTAAAGCTCCGTGCCCCCAAGGCGGTGCGCGATGCTATCGCAGGCCAAGGCGCCCACGACGGTCTTGGCGTCTTCGATCTTGCCGTCGAGCACGGCGTCGATCAGCTCGTGCAGCGGTACGAGGTCCACGTTGACAAACTCGTCATCATCGGGGTTGGGTGCATCGAACTCGAGCTTGGTGGCCAGGTAGATGTGAATGATCTCGTCACAGAAGCCACAGGACGTGACAATCGACGTCAAAAAGCGAATGCGACCAGCCCTAAAGCCCGTCTCCTCATGCAGCTCGCGCTTGGCGCAATCGAGCGGGTCCTCGCCTGGATCGAGCTTGCCGGCGGGAATCTCGACCGTCACGCGGTCGATGGCGGTGCGGTACTGACGCACCAGTACGATCTTGCCGCTCTCGGTCAGTGCCACAACAGCCGCCGCACCCGGATGGCGAACGATATCGCGGGCGCTGCGGCGACCGTTGGGCAGCTCAACCTCAAGACGGTGGACGTCGAGGATCTTGCCCTTCCAGGCGCACTCCTCCGAAAGAATCTTCTCGTGCAGCTCGGCATCGTGCGGGTCGTCATCGCCCAGCACCAGCGCCGGCTCGTCAGCGACCTCGCCACCAGGCTCGCCCTCGGCGTGCCCATACACGCGGCTGTCCTCTTCGACGATCTGCGCGTCCACGAGCTCTTCGTTCTTCTCGTCCATCCGTCTCATTCCTCTCGGATTTTAGGCATCCCAGGCGTCGCGGCCGCGCAGCGCGCGCAGGCCGATGTCGTGACGCAGGGTCTTGCCCTCAAAATCAATCTTCTCGCAGGCCTCGTAGGCAAGGTTGCGGGCGTTCTCAAACGTATCGCCCAGCGCGGTCACGGCAAGCACACGGCCGCCGATGGTCACGAGCCGGCCGTCCACCACGGCGGTGCCGGCATGGTACACGGTCACGTTCTCCATGGCCTCGGCGTCGGCGATGCCGGTGATGACTTTGCCCTTCTCGTAGCTGCCGGGGTAGCCCGCGCTCGTCAGGACAACAGCCACGGCCCACTCGTCACGCCAATCGAGCTCAATCTGATCAAGCTCGCAGTTGGCGCAGGCGAGCATAACCTCGACCAGGTCGTTCTTAAGGCGCGGGAGCACGACCTGCGTCTCGGGATCACCAAAGCGGGCGTTGAACTCCAGCACCTTGGGGCCGGCGGGGGTGAGCATAAAGCCGCCATACAGGCAGCCGCGGTAGTCGATGCCCTCGGCAGCAAGCTCGGCAATGGTCTGCTCCATGACCTTCACCATCGTGGCGTGCTCCTCATCGGTCACGATGGGCACCGGGCTGTAGACACCCATGCCGCCGGTGTTGGGACCCTTGTCGCCCTCGAGCGCGCGCTTGTGGTCCTGCGAGGTGGCCATGGGGCGCACGGTCTTGCCGTCGGTAAAGGCCAGCAGCGAGCACTCGGGACCAACGAGCATCTCCTCGATAACCACGGTGTTGCCGGCATCGCCAAAGGTGCCGCCAAAGCACTCGCGCACGGCCTCTTCGGCCTGCTCAAGTTCGGTCGCCACGATAACGCCCTTGCCCGCGGCAAGGCCGTCGGCCTTGACGACCAGCGGGGCGCCCTGCTCGCGCACGTAGGCGAGAGCCGAAGCCTCGTCGGTAAACGAACCATAGGCTGCCGTCGGAATGCCCGCACGCTCCATGAGCTGCTTGGAGAACAGCTTGGAGCCCTCCATCTGGGCGCCCTCGGCACCCGGGCCAAAGCAGGGAATACCCGCCGCGCGCACGGCGTCGGCCACGCCCGCCACGAGCGGAGCCTCGGGGCCAATTACCACGAGTCCGCATCCGTGGCTCTGCGCAAACGCCGCCACGGCCGCAGGATCGCAGTCGTCGAGAACAACGTTCTCGCCGCAGCTCGCGGTGCCGCCGTTACCCGGCGCGATGTAGAGCTTGCCGGCGCGCGGTGATGCCGCGAGCTTAGCTGCCAAAGCATGCTCACGGCCGCCGCTGCCCAACAACAGGATGTCGATGGTTTGAGTGTCCGCCTTCAAGGGTGCCTCCTCTATGGATGAACGGCCCGCTCCGCGCGAGCCCTTTGCAAGCAAATATACCCCTCGGCCGCCCATCCGGGCTGCAAAGGGGTATATCGCAATAGCCAAATAGTCCCGATTACTTCCAGAATCGGTTGATAATCTGCTCGCGACCAGCGCCAACGCCAATGAACGTCACGCGGGTGTGTGCCAGATCCTCGATAAACGCCACGTAGTCCTGAGCCTCCTGCGGCAGCTCCTCAAAGCTGCGGCAGCCGGTGATATCGCACTTCCAGCCAGGAAGCTCCTCGTAGATGGGCTTGGCATGCTCAAAGCGCACCTGGTGCTCGGGCACGCTCGTGTAACGCTCGCCATCGACGTCATAGGCAACGCACACCTTAATGGTGTCGAAGGCCGAAAGCACGTCGAGCTTGGTCATGGCGATGTCGGTAAGGCCGTTGACGCGCGAGGCATAGTTGGCGATAGGGCCGTCAAACCAGCCGCAACGACGACGGCGACCAGTGGTCACGCCGTACTCATAGCCCTCCTCGGTCAGCGTGTGGCCAGCCTCGGACTCATAGGAAAGCTCGGTGGGCATGGGGCCCGAACCGACGCGGGTGATATAGGCCTTCATGACGCCCAGCACGCGGTCGACGTTCTTCATGCCCACGCCGGAGCCGGTGATGGCGCCGCCGGCGGTGCAGTTGGAAGACGTCACGTACGGATAGGTGCCGTGGTCGATGTCGAGTAGCGTCGCCTGGGCGCCCTCAAACAGCAGGTCCTTGCCCTCATCGATCATGTTGTTGAGCAGCAGGCTCGTCTCGGTGATGTAGGGACGCAGGCGCTCGGCCATCGGCAGGTACTCGTCGCAAATCTGGTCCACGGTGTAGGTGGGCAGGTTGTAGGTGAGCTCGAGCTCGGGGTTCACGCGGGCGAGAGCGGTCTCCAGCTTGTCGCGGAACAGTGCCTCGTCCAGCATGTCCTGCATGCGCAGGCCGATGCGGGCCATCTTGTCCTGATAGCACGGACCGATGCCGCGCTTGGTGGTACCGATGTTCTTCTTGCCGAGCTTCTGCTCAAAGGCGCCATCCAGATCGATGTGGTACGGCATGATGACATGCGCGTTGCCGCTAATCTTGAGATTCTTGGTGGTGATGCCGTCGGCCTCGAACATATCGATCTCCTCAAGGACAACCTTGGGGTTGACGACGCAGCCGTTACCGATCACCGACACGTGGTCAGAATACATGATGCCGGAGGGCACCTGGTGCAGGCCGTACTTCTTGCCGTTGACGACGATGGTGTGACCGGCGTTGTTGCCGCCCGAGTAGCGCACGACGGCATCGAAGTCGCCGGCGACCAGGTCGCAAATCTTACCCTTGCCCTCATCGCCCCACTGGGCACCGACCAAAACGGTTGACGGCATGTTTACTCCTTACATTCATGGACTGTCTACGCGCCACGCCGGCACGCAGAAGCACAAAACATTCCCAGTATACCCGTGCAACGGGCGCCTGTCCTACTCCTCGGCATGTGCCCCATCAAGCTCATAGAACTTGGTGGATGCCGGCAGGAACATCAGGTCGACGTCGCCGATCGGGCCCGAACGGTTCTTGGCCACGACGATACGCGTAACGCCCTCGTCGGGTCGATCGTCGCGCGAGGCTTCGGCCTCGTCGGCGGAGCGGTCCAAGAACATGACGATATCGGCGTCCTGCTCGATAGAGCCCGATTCACGAAGGTCGGAAAGCTGCGGACGCTTGCCGGTACGGGATTCGACCTGACGCGAGAGCTGCGACAGCGCGATGAGCGGAATCTTGAGCTCCTTGGCCATGATCTTCAGACCACGCGACATCTCCGAAACCTCGACGGTACGGCTCTCGGAGCGGCGTCCCGGCGGAGGACTTACCAGCTGTAGGTAGTCCAGAATGATGATTGCCTTCTCCTTGTTATGGAGCATACGGCGGCTCTTGGCGCGAATCTCGGTCACTGTGGTGCCGGGCGTATCGTCAATCAGAATATCGAGCTTAGACAAGGTCTGCGTGGCCTCGTTGATATTGGCCCACTGCTCGGGGCTAATGCGGCCCATGCGGAAGTCACTGATCGAGATCATGGCGTAGGCGCAAATCAGACGCTGGGCAATTTCCTTGCCCGACATCTCCAGCGAGAAGAAGCCGACGGTATAACCAGCAGCGGCAGCGTTAAGTGCCAGGTTCAGAGCGAACGACGTCTTACCCACAGCAGGGCGGGCGCCGATAATGATGAGCTGACCCTCGCGGAAGCCCATAAGCATGCGGTCGAGCGACGGGAAGCCCGTGGGCACGCCCGCAGCCTGACCACCGGCCTGGCACACTTCTTCGGCCTCGTTATAGGCCTCGACCATAAACTCGGTCAGCGTCTTGTAGCTCGACTTGACCTCGCGCGCCGTGACCTTGAGCAGTTTGCTCTCGGCTAGCTCCACGACCTCTTTGGTATCGGTGGGAGCGTTATAGGCCAGCGCATTGATCTCGTTGGTGGCGCCGATCAGCTCACGCAGCATCGAATCACGGCGAACGATGGCGGCATGGTGCTGCCAGTTGACGAGCGACAGGGTCTGACCCATCAACTCCAAAATGTACGCTTCGCCGCCCACGGCATCGAGCTTGTTGATGCTTCGCAGGTAATCGATCAGCGAGATGGAGTCGATGGGAATGCGGCTGTTGTACATATCGACCATCGCGGTATAGATGATCTTATGAATGGGTCGGTAGAAGTCATCGGGCTGCAGCTCGACCTGGGCCTCTTCGACCACCTCGGGCGATAGCAGCATAGCGGCCAGTACATTGGCCTCTGCATCTTGGTTTTGGGGAAGACCCAACTTTGAGCCGCGGTCCTCAACCGTCAGCCCGGTCTCCCTATCGTCATATGCCATGAGCATCCTCATTCATATCGCTTGCGAGCATCCATAGTATCAGCCACGGTCCCAAAACGCGCCGCGCGCCGGCAATCATCACCGAACCAAACGGATGAACGGTCCTGTATATAGGACTTCGACGCAATGTTCACCATGACACTCACTCAGCGCAAAAAACAAAAGGGCGCCCTGGTTTCCCAGAGCGCCCTTCTTAGAACAAGATTGTTGCGTTGCAGCAAATGCTACTCGGCAGCAGCCTCAGTCTCGACCTCGGCGGTCTCGGCCTCGGCGACCTCAGCGGCCTCCTCGACCTCAGCCTCGGCAGCGAGCTCCTCGGCGGTAACGCCGACGAGAACGACAACCTCGGCCTTGATCTCGCGGTACAGCGAGATGGCAACGGTGTGGGCACCGGCAACCTTGATGGGCTTACCGAGCTCGACGCGCTTGCGGTCGATGTCCATACCGAGCTGATCCTTGATGGCGTCAGCGATCATAGCGGCGGTAACGGAGCCAAAGAGGATGCCCTCGTCGCCGACCTTGACGTCAACGGTGACCGTCTTGCCCTCGAAGGCAGCCTTGGTCTCGTTGGCGGTAGCCAGACGGACGGCCTCGCGCTTGGCGATGTTGTTGCGACGCTCGTCAAGCTGCTTGAGGTTGCCCTTGGTGGCGGCAACAGCGAGCTTCTTGGGGAACAGGAAGTTCTCAGCGTAACCCTGAGCGACCTCTACGACGTCACCCTCGCCGCCCTTGCCCTTAATCTCATCGAGAAGAATAACCTTCATGATGCGTCTCCCTTCTTAGCCGCGGTCGCGGTTGCCACGAGAGGAAACCACGGGGACGGTGTACGGCAGGAGAGCCATCTCGCGGGCGCGCTTGATGGCGTTGGCGATGTCATGCTGATGCTGCGTGCAAGCGCCAGTGACGCGACGGGGCTTGATCTTGCCACGGTCGGTCATGTACTTACGGAGAAGCTGAGTATCCTTATAGTCGATGAACTCAGTGTTCTCCTTGCAGAACTGGCAGTACTTACGACGCGGCTGACGTGCAGAATAATCATTAGCCATGTCAAAATACCTTTCATTTGGCAACTTCGGCGAGCCGAAGCCGCCTCTCACTCAAAAATAGGTGAACAACCCTTAGAACGGGATGTCCTCATCGTAGACGTCGACCGCGGGCGGCGTAGCCACCGGTGCGGCAGGACGTGCTGCGGGCGCGGGAGCTGCAGGGGCGTAACCGCCCTGATCGTAGCCACCCTGGCCACCACGGGAGCTCATAAACTCGATCTCATCGACGATGACCTCAAGCTTGCTCCGGCGCTGGCCGTCGCGCTCCCAAGAGCTGTAGCGCAGCTTGCCCTCGATCGCGACCTTGTTTCCCTTTGCCAGGAAACGGCTCACGGCCTCGGCGCGGGTGCCGAACATAGTGCAGTCGACAAAGTTGGGATAGTCCTCCCACTCGCCAGTCTGCGCGTTACGGCGACGATCGTTGACGGCGACGCCAAAGGACAGAACCTGGGTTCCGCCGGCGGTGGCGCGCAGCTCGGGATCGCGGGTGAGGTTACCGGTGATGTTCACTCGATTGATGCTCATAACTCACTACTTCCTCTTGGGGCACAAGCCCAGTCCAAAACGACAGTCTTACTCCTGGTCGTCGCGACGGACGATCATGTGGCGGACCACAGCGTCGGTGATGCGCAGGACGCGATCAAGCTCGGCGATCTGGGTAGGATCTGCGTGGAAGTTGATGAGGGTGTAGTCACCATCGGTGAGGTCGTTGATCTCGTAGGCGAGCTTGCGCTTGCCCCACTCGTCAACGGAGTCGACCTTGCCAGCGCCCTCAGCGATCGTGGTATCGATACGCTTCATAACAGCGAGACGAGTCTCGGGGTCGAGCGACGGGTCAACAAAGAACAGCAGTTCATAAGCCTTCATATTGTCACCTCCTCTGGGCAAATGTGGCTTCAGGTCGTGAAGGTGCGCCTGAAGCAGGAAAAGACTTGGTAATAATATCTTTCAACCTCCTAGGCTGCAAGAATATGCAGCTACAACCTCATGACCTCCACATATGTCCATGCTCGCACGGTGTTTCATGCGCATTCCAACCAAATGCTGACCAAATGCTTGACGAATCTGTGGACAAGATACGGCGCTGCGGGGACAAACCAAATCAAACCGCAGGTCAGCAATTGCAAGGCTGTGGTCGCGAAATGCATACCAGTGGTTCACAACACCGTTCAAAGATTTTTAAAATTGCCGCCACGTCGTTTATAAATACTCATTTTGAACAATTTGCCGTGTGCAACCCTGCTGGTCAGAGCCCATTTTTGGCCTCCTAGATCCCGTCACGAAGCCAAGCGTTTCAAAAAATGCCAACTTTTCTGTTTGCACTTTGCGATTCCTCGTGTATACTGACTTTCGCATTTAACGGAGAGTTGTCCGAGTGGCCGAAGGAGCACGATTGGAAATCGTGTAGGCGTCAAAAGCGTCTCCAGGGTTCAAATCCCTGACTCTCCGCCAGTTAATTCCAAAGCAGGCCTTCGAGCCTGCTTTGTTTTTACCCCACGCGGAGGGGTGGCAGAGTGGTTGAATGCGGCGGTCTCGAAAACCGTTTGGCCTGTATAAGGTCACGAGGGTTCGAATCCCTCCTCCTCCGCCATTTTGGTTGAGAAAGCTCCCGGGAATGGGAGCTTTTTTGTTTTGAGTCCCTAACAAGCAAATACGGCGGAGGAGGAGGGATTCGAACCCGCCAGGGCGCGGAGCGTAAAGAAAACGCGCCAGCGGCGCGTTTTTAGCGCAGCGCGGTCGGCGTAAGCCGACCGGATAAATTTTGAGCAAAGCTCAAAATTTGGACATCCCTCCAATTCAGCCACGCCCCCATCGCGGTCGATCTCGACTCGAATCTCAAACATGTACATCACCCTCCAAAAACGACATTTTTCGACATCTTTGGAGGCTGATGTACATGTTTGGAACTTATGACCGTACCCAGTCCCGACCGTTTGCCGAGCAATAGGGTCGCAATCGGCGCCGAACATGTACTATGTACGGGCATTGTCCAAACCCGCAACTCAAAGGACTCCATCTTGCCCGTCGTCGCCGCTATAACCGTTACCTCACATGCCTCGGATGCCATGGTCGCTATCCCATTTTGGCTCGAGATGTTCGCCGTTGTCGCTGCATCGATCTCGGGCGTGCTGGTCGCGCGCGAACATAAGCTTGACCTGGTGGGCGCGGTCGCGCTCGCGGTGGTCTGCGGTCTGGGCGGCGGTCTTTTACGCGACATGACGCTGCAAGTGGGCAACGTCTACATCCTCAACCAGCCAATGGCGCTGCCGCTCTCCATCGCCACGGCGGCCATCATCTACATCTTCCCGGCAATCGTCGATAAACCCGAGAAACTCATCCCATTGCTCGACATCATCTCGGTCGGCATCTACGCCGCCACCGGAGCGGACAAAGCACTGGTTTATGGCTTTGCGCCGGCCGTATGCATCATGATGGGCTTTTTCACCGCGGTGGGTGGCGGCATGTTGCGCGACGGCTTTATGGGCGTGGTTCCGGGCATTTTCCAACGTACTAACTTTTATGCCATCGCCGCCATCGCCGGATCGACAAGCTATGTGTGTCTCGTTATGAGCGGCATTATGAGCAATGTCGCCGCGTTAGTCGTATGCGTTGTCGTGACCATGGGCCTGCGCTGGCTCTCGCTGCGCTTTGACATCAAAAGCCCCACCGAGGAAGACATCGCGCGCTTCTTGCATCGCAAAAAGTAGACAGCGCGGCACGACCCTTCGAAATGCAACCGAGAGGTTCTTTTAGAGCGCGCGCACGTTGGGTACCCTGTTAGATATATGCCGAGTATCTAACGAAGGATTCACTATGCCTTGCAACCTAAAACCGTCGACCAGGCGCCGCAAAGCGCGGGTCCATATCGCCCTTCTATTCGCACTGATTGCGCTTGCGCTGACCGTACTTCCCACGACGTCGTTCGCCGGCACAGACACCGCGGGCAACGTGCTCGCAACCGAAGTTGACTCAAATCCGTCTGGCGTCGAAGGCGACCTGTACTGGGCCGGCCAAAGCCTTAACCTAGACGACGCCTCCATCGGCCGCGATATTATCGCGGCGGGCGAGAGCTTGTCGATTCGCGACTGCACCGTAGGCGGAGCCGTCCGCCTGGCGGCGCGCACCATCGATATCTCCAAAACCGCAATCGATGGCAGCGTGACGGTAGCCGGTCAGCATGTCGTGCTCAACACCGGTAGCGCCGCCAACTGTTTTTACGCGATGGGCGAGACAGTTGCCCTGCGCGGCTCCGCCAAGTCGGCAGCACTCGCGGGCGACACCGTGACCATCGATGGCACCGTCGACGGCGATGTCGAGGTTTGGGCCGATAAGCTCGTCTTGGGCAAGAATGCCCGCATTACCGGCACCGTGAACGCGCATGTTTCCGAGAACCCCGAGCGCGCCGCAGGAGCCGAGGTCGGCGCGCTCAAGATCGACCGCACCGAGAACGAAGATACTTCCACCCTTAACGATGTCATCGGCGGCATCGTGACCGCTGCCCTGTCGACCTGCTTTATCGCCCTGTTGCTCGAGCTCGTCTTTCCGCGTGCGACCGCCAGCGCCGCCGGCATGCTCCGCCAGCGCCCCACGCCCCTGTGGGTCAGCGGTCTTCTGGGCACGATTGCTGTCGTCCCCACCATCCTGCTGCTGATTATCTCTATCGCTGGCCTGTCGCTTGCCGGAGCCCTCATGTGCGCCGTGATCGGCGTCGCGCTGGTCTCCACCGCTTTTGCGGGCTGCGCGATCGCTCGCATGGTCGGACATAACCAGAACCGCTACGCTATGGCCGCCGTCGGTGGTATCGCCGCAGGCGCCCTCACAGGACTTCCCCTCATCGGCGGCTTCATCAGCGGCGTGGCCTTTGTCTTCATGCTCGGCTACGTTATCCAAATCATCTGGCGCAACGCCCACCTCAAGCCGCAGCAGGCCGCCAACACGCCAGGACTCCCCACCGCCTAGCCGCAACCGCCACAAAAGGGCCAGGCACCTTTGTGGTGGTGCAAAGCAACCCGACCCCATGGCACCAAAAAGGGCGCCGACCATTGCGGTCGACGCCCTTTCTTATTGGCGGTTATAAGCCCCAGCGCTTATTTGTTGACCTGACCGGCGCGGACGGCGGCCTTCTTACGGTCGGTGGCGTTGAGCAGACGCTTGCGCAGGCGGATGTTCTTGGGAGTAATCTCGACCAGCTCGTCGTCGGCGATGTACTCCAGCGCCTCCTCGAGAGAGAAGGTGCGAGGCGGCACCAACTGCACGGAGATGTCGGAGGTCGAGGAGCGCTGGTTGCCCAGGTTCTTGGTGCGGGCGATGTTGACGACCATGTCGCCGGCCTTGCTGCGCTCACCCACGATCATGCCCTCGTAGCACTCGGTGCCCGGCTCAACAAACAGCTGGCCGCGCTCCTGCAGCGTACCCAGGGCGTAGGCAACGGCCTTCTCGGTGGTCATGGAGATCATAGCGCCGTTCTGGCGGTTACCGATCTCGCCGGCGTACGGACCATACTCCAGGAAGGTGTGGTAGAACACGCCCTCGCCGTGGGTGACGTTCATAATGCGGTTCTTAAGACCCATGATGCCGCGGGTCGGGATCTTAAACTCAAGGTGCGTCACGATGCCCGAGGTATCCATGCTCGTCATGATGCCACCGGAGGTACCGAAGACCTCGACGACCTTGCCCGAGTACTCGTCTGGGCACTCGACGACGGCCTGCTCGACGGGCTCCAGCTTGTTACCGTTCTCGTCCTTCTTAAACAGAACGCGGGGACGACCGACCTGGAACTCGAAGCCCTCGCGGCGCATGGACTCCATCAGGACGGACAGGTGCAGAATGCCGCGGCCAGAGACCTCGACGCCGCTCTTGTCCTCGAGCTCCTCGATCTTCATGGTCACGTTGTTCTCGGCCTCGTTGAACAGACGCTCCTTGAGCTGACGGGCACCCACGATGTCGCCGTCACGGCCGACGAGCGGGGAGGTCGAAGCCTCAAAGACGATGGACAGGGTCGGCGGATCGATCTCGATGGGCTCGAGCTCGACGGGGTTCTCGGGGTCGGTGTAGACATCGCCGATATCGGTGCGGTCAATGCCCACGACAGCGGCGATATCGCCGGCGCCGACTTCCTGGCACTCGGTGCGGCCCAGGTAGTCGAAGGTAAAGAGCTGCTTGACGGTAGCGGTGGCGCTGGAGCCATCGTTCTTCACAACCAGAATCTGGTCGCCCTGATGGATGGTGCCGGAGTACACGCGACCGATACCGATGCGGCCGACAAAGTTGGAGTGGTCGATGGTCACGCATTGCATGGCCAGCGGGGCATTCTCGTCAACCTCGGGTGCGGGCATGTCGTCGATGATCATATCGAGCAGCGGATACATGTCCATGTTGCCGTCGTTGGGATCGAGACGGGCAAAGCCGTTCATGGCGCTGGCGTAGACCACGTGCTCCATGGCAAACTCGAGCTGGTCGTCGGTGGCGCCCAGGTCGGCCATAAGGTCCAGGCAGTCGTTGTAGGCCTTCCCGGGGTTAGCGCCCGGACGGTCGATCTTGTTGATGACGATCATGATCTTGAGGCCGGTGTCGATAGCGTGACGCAGCACGAAGCGGGTCTGGGGCATGGGGCCCTCAAAGGCGTCGACCAGCAGCAGGGCGCCGTCGGCCATACGCAGCACGCGCTCGACCTCGCCGCCAAAGTCGGCGTGGCCCGGGGTGTCGATGACGTTGATCTTGACGTCCTTGTACTCGATAGAGATGTTCTTGGCGAGAATCGTGATGCCGCGCTCGCGCTCCTGGTCGTTAGAGTCCAGGACGCGGTCCTCGACCTGCTGGTTGGCACGGAAGGCGTCCGTGGCACGCAGGAGCTTATCGACCATCGTCGTCTTGCCGTGGTCGACGTGGGCGATGATGGCGATGTTCCTCAGATTATCTACGCGCATGTAGTTCCCCTATCTTCTATCCATATACAAACGGCACGCGTATGCGGCCCGCCCAGCAACACAACGCTCGGCGGGAATATTGAGCCTTTTACCGAAAACTCGTTTATTTTAGCGATTTTAGATGAGAGGGGTTTCCTCACCTGCAGGTTCAGGGTCGCTCCACATAAAACCATCGCCGGCGCCCATGCCCTCATACAGCACATATGCTGAAAAGCCGCTCTCGAGCGTCGTCTCAAAGAAGCTCACGAGCAGAGCGTCGTGATAGCCGCCGTCAATCTCGACGCAGCCGGTGTAGCCGATGGCATAGCGGGCGATGCGGCCCAGGCCTTCATCCTTAAGACCCATCTTGTGCTCGGAGATAAAGTTGGTGGCAGCCTCCAGGCATGCCTCCTCGCCGTCCTCGTCGAGTGCCGCCAGATAGCGGTTGGAAGCAGCGTCCTCGATCGCCACAACTACGCCCGGATTCTCGCCGGCGGCAAGGTCGTCCAAGAACGCGCCAATCAGGTCACACACCATGGCGTCGAGCTCGGCGGAGACGTTACCGGCGTCCTGCATATCCTGTGCCATCTTTAGACCTTCCCATCGAGTCTGGCGTCGCTACAGTTCTTGTGCCTCGGCGGCGATCTTAGCAGCGGCATCGCGGGCGCGCATCATGTCCATCGCACGCTTGTCGAGTACCTTGATCTGGTTGGTCAGCATTACTGCATCGACCACACCCCAGATTACCAAGCCTGTTGAAATCGAAAACCCAAGCGCACCAACTGTACCACGAAGACGAGAACAGATTACTGCGACAAGGGCGGAGATGATAACCATCTTGATATAGGAGCCGCGGCGTTCGCGAAGCGTGCGGGCCTGCGTCACATAGGCGATGCGAGCTGCCTCGGATGCCTCCGAGCGCATTTGGGCTTCACGCGAGATGGCGGCCGCTTCAGCCGATACGCGGGTACCCATCAGCGACCTCTCCGCTCGCGTGCCAGACATTTAGAAATCATCGGGGGAGAGCGTATGGACGAACTCGTCGAACTTCTCGAACTCCTGCTCGTCGTCGACTTCCTCGGCATGGGCAGAAATGGTACCCAGGCGGTTCATGATGTCGTCCTCCACAAACATGGGGGCATTGCTGCGTACGGCAAGGGCGATGGCGTCGCTCGGACGTGCATCGATCCTATGCTCGCTGCCATCGGCCAGCACGACAACCGTCGCATAGAACACCGGCGGCTCGGCACGAACGATCTCGATGCGCTCGAGCTTGGCGCCCAGGGCATCGACAGTGTCAAGCAGCAGGTCATGCGTTATCGGGCGTTCGGCGCGACCGCTATCGATACCACGGCTAATGGCCGCGGCCTCAAACGAGCCGGTCTGAATGGAAAGCGAACGCAAGGGCGCCGTCGAATCCGACTTGCCGCAGCGCTCACGAAGCACGATAAGCGATGGCACGGGACCGGCGGCCATGACGATGGTCTCTATGTCGACACGAACCATGGAACACCTCCGGTACGTAGCGGTTAACACACGGCAGGGTCGCCGCATTGAATAGCTATACTACCCAATCTTTCGCACAGCACACAAAATCAAAGCAGTTAATTTGGGACGGGGCTATTTTGACTACTTTTGTTGGATAAGAAAAAAGCCCCGAGGCAATACCCCAGGGCTCTTAACGTTTTGATGGTGGACCTGACAAGATTCGAACTTGTGACCTCCCGGTTATCAGCCGGACGCTCTAACCAACTGAGCTACAGGTCCATCGCGCAAGGGATATATTAGACGAGTCGTTACGCGCGCGTC
>CABUWD010000021.1 GCA_902495155.1 uncultured Collinsella sp. | reverse complement strand
TGCGGTGTCGCTCGGCATTCACGGGCGCTGGAGTACGAGCGCCGTCCTGCGCCGTGTGGCGACACGCGTGCTGGTGGTTGCCGTGATCGGCATGGCGCTCGTACCCGCGAGCGTATGGGTGTCGCAGAAGGTCGATGAAACGTATCGCGTAAGTATCGAGCAAGCTGAGCAAAAGGCTGCGGACGCAGCCGACACCACGGACAAGTCAGCCGAGACCAGCTCAAAATCGAACAAGAAAAAATCCGAGGCCACGGAGTCCAAAAACGTGCTCGAGCAGTTGACCGATGGGGCATCGAGCCTTGTTACGTCGGTAACCAGTGGTGCCAAGCAGATGACCGACGAGATCGTGCAGCAGGTGACCGACCTCATCGAAGGCGTCATCGTAATGATCGTGACCTCGTGTGTGATTCCTCTACTGGTGCTCGTGGCGTTCCTATGGCTAGGACACGTGCTGCTGGGGATCGATATCTCCGGTCCCGCGAACTATCTGACGGGTCGTTTCTTGAGCGCTCCGTCCAGACACGCCAAGAAGAGCGGGCAGTCTGAGTAGGCGGCAAAGCGATCTTTGGAAGATCAACCGTGAGAAGGGCGGACGAGACACGTTCTCGGCCGCCCTTTTGTTTGTTGAACACATGGTCGCTACGTCCGTGCCCAGTCCAAACGGTCAGCAATCATCTGTGAACGGTATTTGTTCAAAAAAGAACAAAGATAAACAAATAGTTGTTGCAGTTACTGTTCGAATGTGTTCAAATAAACATGAACAGTGAAGAACCGCACATTCAGATGCCCGGACCTGAACGCGATTCAACACTTCCAAACAGAAACTACGCACCTGCGTATCTCTCAAGGAGGATGTCATGAGGGTTGTAATCGCTTCCGATGCCGACGGTATGTCGATGAAGGAGTCCATCAAGGAGATGCTCATCGCCGACGGTCACGAGGTCGTCGACTATTCCGAGACCCCTGCCGCGGACTTTGTCGATTCCGCGACCGCCGTTGCCAAGGACCTGCTGGAGCACAAGGATTCCCAGGGCTTTGCATTCGATAAGTACGGCGTCGGCTCCTATATGGCCGCCGTCAAGATCAAGGGCATGGTCGTCGCCAACATTTCCGACGAGCGTTCCGCTTACATGACCCGCGAGCACAACGGCTCGCGCATGGTCACCATGGGCCCGGGCGTTGTGGGCACCGAGGTCGCTAAGAAGATCGCCCGTGAGTTCCTGCGTGCCCAGTACGCCGGCGGCCGTCACCAGATCCGTGTCGACATGCTCAACAAGATGGCCTAACGAGAGCCACCGAGAACTCGAACTTCTACCTCAACTTGTGAATTCAGACGAAAGGACGTTCTGATGAAGAAGACCATCGCAATCGGTTGCGACCATATCGTTACGGACGAGAAGATCTATCTGGCCGACCGCCTGGAGCAGGCTGGCTACAAGGTGCTCGACTGCGGCACCTACAGCCACACCCGTACGCACTATCCCATCTACGGTAAGGCCGTGGGCGAGGCTGTTGCCAGCGGCAAGGCCGACTTTGGCGTGGCCCTGTGCGGCACCGGCATCGGCATCACCAACGCCGTCAACAAGGTCCCCGGCGCCCGCTGCGCCCTGGTCCGCGACATGACCTCTGCCCTGTATGCCCGTCGCGAGCTCAACGCCAACATCGTGGGCTTTGGCGGCAAGATCACCGGCGAGTTCCTGATGGCCGATATCATGCTTGCCTTCCTGGAGGAGCCCTACGAGAAGACTCCCGAGCACGACGCCCTGATCGCCAAGATCGATGCCTGCAACAAGGCCGACGCCGAGGCTCAGGCTGACCCGCACTTCTTTGACGAGTTCCTCGAGAAGTGGGACCGCGGCGAATACCACGACTAAGGAGGTTACGCGGTTTTACCAAACCGCGTAACGGGTCGACGCTGCGCGACGCTCGCTGACGTTGAGGGTGCCTGTGGGGTTACCGCTGTTGTTGCGAAGCGTTCTGGTACGGCAAGTTGCTCCGATAACACGTTTGCTTGCTGAGCTTGTGTGCTTCGCTCTTGGCGGTACTCGGCATTCTGCAGCTTTTCAATTGACGGCTCGCGTTTCTGTGAGGGGGCGCGGGCCGGTTTTCTATCAGCCCTATTGACTTGGTGGGCTGTCGTAAGAAAGGGAAGGCTCCTATGGAGTTTGTTCTTGATAACGGTTCTATCCGCGTGGCTCTGAGCACGGCGGGCGGGTCGTTCACTTCAATTACGGCCAACGGCCGTGAGTACCTGTGGCAGGGCGACCCGGCGGTGTGGTCGGGCCAGGCACCCATTTGTTTCCCGATCTGCGGCGGCCTTCGTGACGGTCGCGCATTGACCATGGGCGGCCGCGAGGTTAAGCTTGCCCGTCACGGCTTTGCTCGCAAACAGGAGTGGAAGCTCGAGGAGCAGGGCGACAACATGGTCGCGCTGAGCCTAAGCTCTGCCGACCATGCCGAGTTGCTCGAGCAGTACCCGTATCCGTTTAAGATCGTTGCTCGTTACACGATCGATGCGGAGAAGGTGGCCGTGTCGTACGAGGTGACCAATGAGGGCACCGAGGACATGCCGTTCTTTGTGGGCGGTCACCCTGGCTTTAAGTGCCCGCTCGACGAGGGTGAGTCCTATGACGACTACGAGCTCCGTTTTGAGCAGCGCGAGGCCGCCGAGCTCTGTACTGCCGTTCCCTCGACGGGCCTGATTGATGTTGAGCATCGCAGCAAGAACCCCATGATCGGCCAGAACCTGCCGCTTACCCACGAACTCTTCGACTTCGCGGAGACCATCTTCGACGTGCTCGAGAGCCGTGTGGTTACGTTGACCAAGAAAACCGAGGACAAGGGCGTGCGCCTGACGTTCCCCGATATGCCGTACCTGATTGTGTGGAGCAAGCCCGAGGGCGACTTTGTGGCTGTTGAACCGTGGGGTGGTCTGTCCACCTGCTCCGACGAGGACGATATTCTGGAGCACAAGCGTGGCTGCCTGGTGGCCAAGCCGGGAGAGACCGTCACTCGCGGCTTTGAGATCGAGATCCTTTAACGAGTTATCGTATGTTTGGGGCGGGTTATGCCGCTCCGGAACAGGAGTTCAACATGATTCTGACCGTTACCATGAACCCGTCGATTGATACGCGCTATCAGCTCGACAAGCTGATCATCGACGACGTGAACCGCGTGACGCCCGAAAAGACCGCTGGCGGTAAGGGCCTCAACGTGAGCCGCGTGTTGCTGCAGCTGGGAGATGACGTGCTCGCGACCGGTCTGCTCGGCGGCCACATGGGTGCCTATATGGCTGAGCTTATGGATGCCGACGGCGTCAAGAACGACTTTGTGCCCATCGCCGGTGAGACGCGCATTTGCCTGAATATTCTGCACGAGGGTAATCAGACCGAGCTGCTGGAGAGCGGCCCGCAGATCGCCCCGGCCGAGCTCGAGGCCTTTACGGCCAAGTTCGCCGAGCTTGCAGCGAAGGCGGACGTTGTGACGCTTTCGGGCTCGCTGCCGCGTGGCGTCGATGCCGGCTACTATGCCGAGCTCGTCAAGATCGCCGAGGAGGCGGGCGCCAAGGTGCTGCTCGATACCTCGGGCGCATCGCTGGAGGCCGCGCTGGAGTCCGACGCTAAGCCTGAGCTCGTAAAGCCCAACCTGACCGAGATTAACGGCCTGCTGGGTACGTCCTTTACGACCGATGATGTCGATGCCCTGCGCGAGGCGCTTGCCGCCGACGGCCGCTTTGCCGGTATTCCCTGGGTTGTCGTTTCGATGGGCGCTGCCGGTTCGGTGGGCTTCCATGAGGGTCGCGCGTTCCGCGCCAAGACGCCCGCGATTGCGGCCGTGAACGCGACGGGTTCCGGTGACTCGACCATCGCCGGCTTTGCGCATGCCATTGCGGCTGGTGCCGACGACGTCACGGTGCTCAAGACCGCCAATACCTGCGGCAAGCTCAACGCCATGGATCCCAAGACCGGCCACCTGGTCATGGACCGCTGGGACGAGATCTACAACAACGTTGAAGTAACGGAGCTTTAGGGTTACGGCGTTTTACCAAACGCCGTAACCTGCCGACGCTGCGCGGGCCGCATTTGGACAATCTGACGTTCAACTTCAAGGGCGCGACCGGAAGGTCTGCGCCCTTTCGTTTCACGTCACCTTGTCTCAAATGCGGCCCGCGCGCTACCGTTGCCAAAACATCGGTGTTGCCTTGCTTCGGGAATGCGGCAGATGGGGACGTTTCTTTTCTGCCGGCAGTTTGGGACACTCCTTACGGGGCACCCCTCCACAGCGCCTATGCCAGCTTGTCGATTTGCCCAATCTCCCAGAGCGGAATGTTGACGAGCGTGCCCTCGTCTCTATATGTCGCTAACGATGTTCTCACGCAGCGCTCGAGCTTGAACTTCTCGCAGGCAATCCTCAGGCTCTTTGCTTTGAGATTCTCTGCTGCCTTGACCTCGAGCGGAAGCACGGTCCCCGCATGGTCGATGGTAAAGTCAGTCTCTGCATTGCCGGAGGAGGATGACCAATACGCGGGAGTATTGCCTTGGAGCAAAAGCTCCTGTGCGACGTATTGCTCGGTCAGCGAGCCTTTGAACTCCGTAAAAACAGCGGGCCCGTTCAGAACAATGGCTGGCGTGAGGCCGGAGAGTGCTCCGAGGATGCCGGTGTCGATGCAGAACAGCTTGAAGCCCGAGAGATCCTCGTAGCTTGTGAGCGGTGCTCTTAGGGCGGAAACACGTGGTACCTTATGAACGATTCCATAGTCCATGAGCCACTGGAGGCTTTCCTCAAAATCGCGTGCGCGCGCCCCGGGACGAAGCGCGCCGTAGACGAACTTCTTGTTTTCCTTTGCGAGCTGGCCGGGAAGGGATTTCCAAACCAGCCTCATGCGCTCGACGATGCGGGCTGGCGCATGCTTGCCAAAATCGGATTCATAAGCTTCGATGATTTGCTGCTGAAGCCTGCGGGCCTCGATGAAATCGTGGGAGACGGCGAAAGCGGAGACAACTTCTGGCATGCCACCGACAACGAGGTATTCCTTGAGCAGGCGCTCGAGCTTTTCGGAAACATTCGCCAGCAGGTCCATGTCTGCGGCAAGGATGGCATCTGCGAGTGGATCGCCATCGACGGCACGAACGAACTCGACAAACCCCATGGGGCGCATGGTGAGCTGGTCGATCTTGCCGACGGGGAACGACTCGTTTTCGCGTCGGAGCGCGAGCCCCATATAGGAGCCGGCTGCCACGATATGGTATTCCGGCGCCAGCTCGTTGAAGTATTTGAGCGAGGTGATGCCACGCGGTGCCTCTTGGATTTCGTCGAAGATGATGAGCGTGTCTGTCGGCGTTATGGTCTGGCCGCGCAGGAGCTCTATCTGGGAGATGATGCGTTTGGGGTCAAGGCTTCCGTCGAACAGCGAGCGTGCGCCCGGTTCGAGCATAAAGTCAAAGCGGATGACGTTTTGATACTGCTGGCCTGCGAATTCGTTAAGAAGCCAGGTTTTTCCCGTCTGGCGGGCCCCCTTAAGCAGGAGGGGCTTGCGGTTTGCCCTAGATTTCCAAGCGATGAGTTCGTCCATTAGCTGTCGCTGCATACTGCCTCCTAACGATCATGGTTAGTATAAGACCGTTTCGGTCTTTCCATCGAAAAATGTGGGAGTAAACCACGTTTTTCCATCGAATAATGTGTGAGGCAACCACGTTTTTCCATCGAATAATGTGGGAGTTTAGGTCGGCACCTGGGGACGTTCCTTCTCTGCCGGCAGTTTGGGACACTCCTTGTTTTGGTGCAAATTAGCTACCCTTGCATCAGAAAACGGCGCCCGTCGGCGATGTTGCCGGCGGGCGCCGTGGTCGTGTAGGCGCTATTTGTTAAGTGCGTGCGTTCGAGCTCGCGTGCTACAGCGAGTCGATAAAGCGCTGCTGGGCGGCGCGTCCTGCCTCGTCCCATTTAAAGACGCCGGCGTTGTCGAGCACGTGGCCAAACACCACGCCCACCTCCTCGTGCAGGATATCGATGGCGTTGTCGGTCGTAAGTTCATCGGCGCGGCGTGCAAAGACATCCTCGGCCCATGCGGCGTGGCTGCGGCAAAGGTCGTCGCCCTCGAGTGCGGCGCCAAGGTCGTAGCTTGCGTCGACCTTGGCGGCCAGCAGGTGCTCGCGGACGGCGCCGAGCTCGGGAACCAGGCGTGGCGGCAAAATGGCCAGGCCCATGACCTCGATCAGGCCGATGTTCTCCTTCTTAATGTGGTGGTACTCGGCATGCGGGTGGAATACGCCCAGCGGATGCTCGTCAGTCGTGATGTTGCAGCGAAGCGCCAGGTAGGCCTCGTAGATTTCGCCGCCGGCATTGCCACGGGAGTCGACGCGGCGGATGACGGGCGTCACGGTGTTGTGCGCCACGCCATCGGCTGTGTGCGCGACGACGCCAACCGACTCATCGGTCCACTCGCGCCAGGCAAGGATAATCTTCTCGGCGGCGTCGAGCAGCTGGGCGCGGTCGTGCGAACGCAGTCGCAGCACCGAGAGCGGCCACTGCAACACGGTACCGCTGACCTGGTCAAAGCCGGGCACGCTAAACTGCGAGACCTCAGCGGCGTGCATCATGGGGAACTCGTGTGCGCCGCCCTGGAAGTGGTCGTGCGACAAGATCGAGCCGCCCACGATGGGCAGGTCGGCGTTGGAGCCAATAAAGTAGTGCGGGAACAGGTCGACAAAGTCGAGCAGACAGGTCAGACCCTTGCGGTCCACGTGCATCGGGCGATGCTCGGAGCTCATGGCAATGCAGTGCTCGTTAAAGTACGCGTACGGGCTGTACTGGAAGCCCCAGCGCTCGCCGTCGAGCTGGATGGGGATAACGCGCAGATTCTGGCGGGCGGGGTGAGCGCCGCCGTCGGCTGCGGCGGAGCGTCCGGGGTAGCCCTCGTTTTCGATGCAGAGCTGGCAGGCGGGATACTTCTCGTCCGTGTTCTTGGCTGCACCTGCCGCGGCGATATCGCGCGGGTCCTTCTCGGGCTTGGACAGGTTGATGGTGATCTCAAGATCGCCCCAGTTGGTGGGGGTGCTCCATTTGATATTGCGCGCGATGGCGGCACGACGCACGTAGCCGGCGTCGCAGCACAGGCCGTAGAACCAGTCGGTCGCGGCGCGGGGCTCGTTGACGCCCATGCGGCCGTTGAATTCCTCGTTTACAACCGAAGGCCTCGGCATCAGCACGCCCATGATGCGCATGGCGATGCGGTCGCGGCCCGATGCCGTGTCCTCGGCGGCACCGTTGGCAACGGCGGCCTCGGCAAGCGCGGCAAGCGTGCCTTCAAGGTCAAAGTCGGGCAGGGTATCGGGGTGCAAGAGTGAAATCTTCTCGGTCTTGAGCGCCCAGGCCATATCGAGTGCGGGGCCCGTGGCGCCGATGCACTCCAAAATGGTGTTGTAGGCCCAAATACGATCGTCCTGGCCGATCATCGATCGATGGATGGCATATTCAATCAAGCCCTGCGCGGCCTCGCGCACATCAGTCATTACAGCCATGCCGCGTAAGCCCCCTTGTCAGAGATGGCGTAGTGGCGGGCAGAACCCTCGCCCAGCCAGCCGTTCATCTTGGCAATGAAGGTGTCGACCAGGTCGAGCGGCACGAAGGCCTGGATGGTGCCGCCAAAGCCGCCACCGTGGATGCGGACGGCGCCGCGGCCGTCGAGCACGTGCTCGGCCAGTGCCAGGGCATACATTGAGGGCTGCTCGGAGCCCAGCTTGGCAACAACATTCTGCAGGTACATGGCAGAGCTGGCGCCGGACTCGCGTGTCAGGACCAGGAACTGGTCGATGTCGCCGGCGCTAAGGGCTGCCCAGCGCTTATCGACCAGGCCGTTCTCGTGCCAGTAGTGAACGGCGCGCAGGCAGGCGCGGTCGCCCAGCTTGGCGCGCAGCTCGGGGAGCTTGGCGTCAAAGTCGGCAACGTTTACCTCGCACAGGCGTGCCTTGCCAAACTCGGCGGCGACGTCCTGCATCTCGCGCGGAACGGCGGCGTAGTCGTCGGTGGCGGCCACGTGGTCGGCGCCTACTTTAACGAGCACAAGCGCATAGCCGTGATCCTCAAAGTTGAGCTCGAGCTTCTGGGTTTTAGGCTGAGCCTGGTCCTCAAAGTCCATGTAGGCAAGGCCGCCCAGACACACAGCGGCCTGGTCCATCAGACCGCAGGGCTTGCCGTAATAGTTG
Organism: uncultured Collinsella sp.; assembly: GCA_902495155.1. GTDB lineage: Bacteria > Actinomycetota > Coriobacteriia > Coriobacteriales > Coriobacteriaceae > Collinsella. The sequence goes on along the minus strand of CABUWD010000021.1, from coordinate 11,715 downwards.
TTCTCGGTGCGCTGGCTCATCTGGGCGAGCGCGACGGGCTCGATGGCGGGTGCGCCCCAGAGGGTTTCCATGGCACGACCGTATGCGGCCTCGACGGCGGCAGAGCTGGAAAGACCGCCACCCGAGGGGACGGAGCAGGTGAAGGCGAAGTCGAAGCCCTGGGGCTCAACGCCCAGAGCTGCAATCTCGTGGGCCATACCGCGGACGAGGCTCGCGGACGTGCCCTTCTCGGACTCCTGAATATCTAGCGTGTCGAGTGTGATCTCAAAGGTGGGGTAGCCCTCATCGGCGACGCGAACCTTGTTGGTGTCGGTCGCTACGGCAATGCCGTCAACGGCGACATCGAGCGAGCCGGCGATGACGTGGCCGCCCTCGTGGTCGGTGTGGTTGCCACTGATCTCGGAACGGCCGGGCGCGTGCACATAGAGCACCTGGCGGTCGCCGATGGGGCCAAGCTCCTCCTCAAACAGCTTGGTGAGCGTGGCGAATGTCTTTTCGTCGGGGGTGGTCATGGGAGTCCTTTCCTTGGCGCGCACGGGTTGGTTTTGCGTCGTTATGAGTACGTTAACAACTTGAAGCGGCATGAACCAAGTGTTCACGATACCGCACGTTACGGGCTATGTTAACGTACTCATAACACATCGCTTGTCACTTTTTGAGAATCTGGTAATCGGTAGAAATTCAGCCGTGAACGGTACTGCCGTATGGACTTATAAAGCAGAAGAGATGCAGATAGAAAAAGTAGAGTACGTTAACATGCGTCCGACGATAGCGGGCCTCGGCGCGGGATGTATTTCTGCCCGGGCCAGCATTCACGCTATTCAGATCTCGCAAGGGTGAAGGTGATCCTGTGGCAAGGCGCCCGTCCAACGATACCAGTTCGCGTCCGGTCTCCATGGCCGACGTCGCCCGCGCCGCTGGCGTTTCGCAGCAGACGGTTTCGCGCGTCGCCAACGGCTTGCCCAACGTTAACGAGCAGACGCGCCAGCGCGTGCAGGCCGCTATGCAAGAGCTCGGCTTTCGTCCGAGTTATGCCGGTCGCTCGCTGCGCGACGGCCGTTACCACTCGGTCGGCCTATGCATCAACGATGTCACCAAGTTTGGCAACCTCTCAATGATCGACGGCATCGCCAGCGCTGCTCGTGAGCATAATTGCGCCATCACGCTGGTCGAGATGTCCAAGACCGAGGAGTTTTCGCTTGCCGAGGCCACGCGTCGTATGGCCGCACTGCCGGTGGACGGCATCATCATCGGCATGAGTCGTATGGCACCCGATTTTGAGACGTTTGATCCGTTGCCGGGTATCGGCACGGTTATCGTCACCATGTATGCGCACCCACGGGTGACTACGGTCGACTCCGATCATTACGGCTGCTCGCTGCTGCTCATGGATCATCTGTTTGAGCTGGGGCACGAGCAGATTCGTTATATCGGCGGCCCGTCGTTCTCGGTCGACGAGCAATTTCGTCGCGCCGGTTGGCAGGATGCGCTCGAGCGTAAACACATTCAGCCGCATGCGCCGCTCGAGGGAGACTGGTCTGCCAACAGTGGCTACGAGGCCGGCAGATATCTGGCCGAGCACGACCGCACTATGACGGCGATTTACGCGGCAAACGACCAGATGGCAAACGGCGCAATTGCAGCGCTGCGCGATAGCGGCCTGCGCGTGCCCGAGGACGTGAGTGTGGTGGGCGTCGATGACTCGCTCGACGACTTTGTCGCGCATAACGAGCTCACGACCGTTCGTTTCGATTTGCATCAGCGTGGACGCGAGGTATTCGAGCATGCGGTTCCCAAGGCGGGGGCAACGGACAAAACCGTCGCCATTCGCATCCCTGGTCAGCTCATCATTCGACATAGCACAGCAGCGCCGCGCACATAGTTTTTGCAGGTCAATGGCGATATATTCCGCCTCAATAACAATCGATAAGGATGCTGGCAGATAGCCGTGGCCATGAAGGCGAGTGTTATGATAGACGGGCTCTTTTGTCTATCTAGGAGGCTTTGCCTGATGGAGATCACCAAGGATATCCGCTACATTGGCGTCAACGATCACGACATTGACCTGTTCGAGGGCCAGTACGACGTGTCCGAGAACGGTATGGCATATAACAGCTACGTTATCTTGGGCGATAAAATCGCTGTCGCCGATTCGGTCGACGGTGGCTTTGTCGACGAGTGGCTCGGCAACCTCGAGGCCGTGCTCGACGGCCGTACGCCCGACTACCTGGTCGTCCATCACATGGAGCCCGATCACTCTGCTGGCATCGCCGCCTTTATGGAGCGCTACCCCCAGGCACAGATTGTGGCCAGCATGGGCGCCTTCCGCATGATGGTCAACTACTTTGGCACCGACTACCCCGAGCGTAAGATGGTCGTCAAAGAGGGCGACGTGCTCGACCTGGGTGGCCACAGCCTAACGTTTGTCGGCGCCCCCAACGTGCACTGGCCCGAGGTGATCTTCTCCTACGAGTCCACCGACAAGGTGCTCTTTAGTGCCGACGGCTTTGGCAAGTTCGGCGCCAACGACATCGAGGACCCGGAAGGCTGGGCTTGCGAAGCGCGCCGCTACTACTTTGGCATCGTCGGTAAGTTCGGCAAATTCGTGCAGACCGTGCTCAAGAAGGCCGCCGATCTGGATATCCAGATCATCTGTCCGCTCCATGGTCCTGTTCTTACCGAGAACCTGGGCTATTACCTCGACACCTACAACACCTGGTCGAGCTATCAGCCCGAGGACGAGGGCATCACGATTGCCTATGCGAGCGTGTACGGCCATCTGAAGGCCGCCGTTGAGGAGCTTGCATCTGCGCTCGAGGCCCGCGGCCAGAAGGTTTCCGTCTTTGACTTGGCTCGCGACGACATGGCCGAGGCCGTTGAGGATGCGTTCCGCTATGACCGTCTGGTGCTCGCCTCCATCACCTATCAGGGCGAGATCTTCCCGTTCATGAGCACCTTTATCCACACGCTTGCCGAGCACGCCTATCAGAACCGTACGGTGGCGCTCGTTGAGGCCGGCTCCTGGGCGCCCACCGCTGCCAAGGTTATGACCAAGGAGCTCGAGGGCATGAAGGACATCACCCTGGCGCAGAACAAGGTGACCGTGCTGGGCTCGCTCAACGACGCCTCGCGCGCTCAGGTCGAGGTTCTCGCCGACGAGCTGTCCAAGTAGCGACACATTCACTTCTGATGCTCAACCACCACAAAGGAGACCTTTGTGGTGGTTGTTGTTTAAGCGCCGGCGATGACGAGGGCTGGACGTGAGCTGTCAGTGGCCTCGGCGATCGAGGTGGCGACGGCATGGTCGGGGTCACGGTCCATCACGATGGAGTCGACATCGGCAAGCTCGGCAAAGCGGTACATGCCGCGTCCGTTAACCTTGCTGGCGTCCATGAGGGCGACGCTTTGATGGGCCGCGGCGATCATAGCCGTTTTGGTCTCGGCCATCTGGGGAAAGTCGGTCGTAAAGCCGCAGCTGGGGACAAAGGCGCCGGGGCACATGACGGCCAGATCGGCATGGACCATTTGGAGCGCCTGCATAGTGAGCGGTCCGTACAAATAACGATGGCCTTTGCGCAGCGCCCCGCCCAGCATGACGACATCGACTGAGGGCATGCTCTCGTCGATGTAATCGGCAATGGTAATGTCGGCCGTGATGACGGTGATACCGTCGCGCTGATCGAGGAGCCGGACGAACTCGAGCGCCGTGGTGCCCGAGTCGACGAGCAGCGTGTCGCCGTCATTGACGAGCTCGATGGCGCTTTGCGCGATGGCCTGCTTGGCGGCGACGTTGACATTGATGCGGCGATCCTGTGTGGAGACGGTCAGACGTTTGTGGAGTGATACGGCACCGCCGTGCGTGCGGCGCAGCTTGCCTGCTTCGGCGAGCGCGTCCAGGTCGGCGCGGGCGGTGACGGAGGACACGCCAAAGGTCTGGGCGATTTCTGCTACCTGCACCGAGGCATTATGATCGAGCATTTCCATGATGGCGGCACGACGCTCATCGGCGAAGGCTCGGGTTGTTGCGTGGGCCATAGCTGCTCCATTCTCGGCCAAATTTGCAGGAATTGTGTTGACTCTATTTTCGTTCATTTTCTTTTTGAGTAAGAAAATACCTTTCGATTACTTATCTTTTCTATAAAAGAAAGACGCTGAACGCCCAAAATTCAATATCGAACATGTCCACTCGGCTCAAATTCCTTCCGTTTACTTTTCAAAAAAGACTGTATTGACCTGCATGGGCTCAATATCTCGCACGTGCAAAGACGCTGATTTTCATACAATGAGCGCAGAAAAACGCAAGGTAAAACGCCTTGTGAACAACTACGCCCGATGTCCAGATGCGGGCGAGGGAGAGGAGCAAACGCTCATGGCACTTGTTACCACCGAAAAGATGCTCAAGGACGCTCAGGCCGGCCACTACGCCGTCGGCGCGTTCAACGTCGAGAACCTCGAGTTTGTTATGGCCGTTCTGGCCGCTGCCGAGGAGACCAAGTCCCCCGTCATCATGCAGACCACCCCGGGCACCATCAAGACCGCTGGCCTGGATTACTTCTACGGCATGGTCAAGGCCGCTGCCGAGCGCGCTTCCGTGCCCGTCGCTCTGCACCTCGATCACGGCGATGGCTATGACCGCTGCATGCAGGCTTTCCGCACGGGCTACACCTCTGTCATGATCGACGGTTCGCACGAGTCCTTCGAGGACAACATCGCCCTGACCAAGTCCGTCGCCGACGCTGGCCGCGCCATGGGCGTGCCCGTCGAGGCTGAGCTCGGTAAGGTTGGCGGCAAGGAGGACGACGGTCCCGCGGTTGAGGGCGAGAGCCCCTACACCGATCCTGCCGAGGCCAAGGAGTTCGTCGAGCGTACCGGCTGCACCTCCCTCGCAATTGGCGTTGGCACCAGCCACGGTGTGTACACGAGCGATCCGCACATCGAGCAGTCCGTGGTCAAGGCCATTCGCGACGCCGTCGACGTGCCGCTGGTTCTGCACGGCACCTCCGGTGTGCCCGATGAGCAGGTTGCCGAGGCTGTGAAGAACGGCATCTGCAAGGTTAACTACGCCACCGAGCTGCGTCAGGCCTACACCAAGGGCTTCATGGCCTACATGGCCGAGAACCCCGCCTGCTTCGACCCCAAGAAGCCGGCTAAGGAGGGTATGCGTGAGATCACCGAGCTGGTTAAGATCCGCATGACCAACCTCAACTCCGTGGGCAAAGCAGAGTAACAGCAAGGGTACTCCGACTCGCTACATATCCCGGGGAGGGACGAGGGCTTAGTTCCCCAATCGTCCTCGGGCATGCAAAAAGCCTCGCTGCGCACTTCGTGCGGCGAGGCTTTTTGCCCCCTGCGGAAAGATTGGGGAACTAAGCCCTCGTCCCTCCCAGGTTGACCTACTCGAGGTCGTCGCCCTTGTGGCGTTAGGTCTGAAAATAATAAGAAGCCTTCGCGCTGCGGAATGATTTTGGAAACCAAGTACGGGACCCGCCCAAACCGTCCTGCTCAATCGCCCTTGTGGCGTTGGGGCTGAAAGGGTGGGGCGCGGGGGTTACTTGGTTGTTAGGGTTAGTAGGTCGTTGGGGGTTTTGAGGTTGTAGGTGGCGTTTGGGATGTCTTGGTGTGATCCCCATGCCGCTCTGGCAAAACTGACCCCTGCTGAAGTTGCGCATTGTTCGTCGTAGACGGTGTCGCCAACGTAGACGACGTTGCCAGGATTCGCGCCCGTACGCCGGAGATATTCGAGCATGGGAGCGGGTGCGGGTTTATGTTCGGTTGTGTCTTCGACAAGGATGATGTGCTCAAAATACTTATCGAAGCCAAGGGGTGCAATTTCTTCTGCGTATTCATTGCGCGCACGTGAGGAGACGATGCCAAGTTTGCAGCCGTTGTCGGAGAGTGTTGCGATAACTTCGTGCAAGCCGGGAAACACGCTGATGGTGCTTTTAAAGCTGGCGGCAACTTGGCACCAGCGATCCAGCGTTGCCTGTGAGTAGATCCCAAGTTTCTCAAGGGCGTTCTTGCCGGGTATGCCGAGGGCAAATTCAAGCTCGTGTCGGGGGAGCGTTTTGCCGGTCTCTTCTTGGACAATCTGGACAAGCGATGATAGAACGCTTTCTTCTGTATCTGCCAATGTCCCATCAACGTCAAATACGATATGGTCAAAGTGCTTCATATAGTAGCTCCTATCCGTTGTTTGCCTGCAAGTTTGATGCAGTGACAGAAGAAGGGCTAGCGGGATTTCTGCCTGGTACTATCGAGATTCTGCCTCGCTGCTCGATAGCTCGAAGGAGTGCATCCCATTTGTTCTTTAAATACCTGGCCAAGATGGCTTGCTGTCGCAAAGCCGCATTGGCGCGCGACTGTCTGGACCGTTCGCGTGGTGTGTGCCAAAAGTTCGCAAGCACGGTTTACGCGGTATGCGCGCAGATATGCCGCCGGGGTCGTTCCTGCGCAAGCTTCGATAATGCGGTAACACTCTCTTTCGCTTACGCCGGCTGCAGATGCTATCTGGGGCACATCTACAGCGGCTGCATAGTTTGCGCGGATAAAGTCCAGGATTGCCTTGAACTGTACGTCGCGGTTGGTCATCCAAGAGGCGTTGTCGGAGGAAAAGAGCGGTTCGACCTTGGCGTAAATCTGAATCCAGAGCTCTGACAAGCTATTCCGAAGCGCCATCTCGTTCTGCGGCCGTTGAAGGTCGTGGTTAAAGGAACTCTTTAGCAAATCGATAAAGGGCATATCGTCGGGGTTGGTGGGCGACCATTTGAGCACATCGACGCCTCGACATTGCAGCAAAGGATTGATATAGCGCTTTTGAAGGCGTCCCGCGGGATCGCCGAGCATCGACGGCTGAAAGATATGCAACATTTGAATGGCTGGTGCCGAATTGGGTGATTGCAGAGTGCTGTGCAAAACGCCGCCGTTGATAAAGCCGGCGGACCCTTCCTCAAAGCGTACGTGCTCATGAGCCGCGCGCGTTCGATAGTCAATCGCTCCCTGCTCCATGTAGAAAAGCTCAACCTCGGAATGCCAGTGCCAGGGGACGGAATTGCCCGGATAGCGAGCGAATTCTGCGCGTTCGGCAATATAGGGCCAGTCTTCGGCGGTCTCGGGAAACGCTTCCTCGCGTCCTCCGCGGTGCAATTCTATGTGATCCATGTTTCGCATGGCATCAGTATAAAGCGCGATGGGCTTAGATTGCTCTTGCCTGTTCGGGGAACGCCTTGTCTAGGGATGCTTGGAGCTTTTCGAAGGATGCTCGTAAGTTGAGGCTCTGATCGGCTGAGCGCTTGGTTTTTGTGGTGGGGGAGTCGAGGAGACCGTTTCTCTGTGTCGGGGGGAAGGAGAAAAGGTTTGCATGTTTTAGGGATGGCTGCCGTGCTACGGCTTTGGAAGAATGCATGCTTGTGCGGCCTCCTCGATGTCCACCAAAAGGTTGCGCTCGGGGTATGCTGCTAGGTCCCGTGCGCTGGCTACATTATGCGTCGAGTGCAGATAAGGAAGCGCTAAAGAAAGGCTTAATGAGGTTTGACGTTGCGATGAAACCGCAGGTAAAAGCTATCGAGTAACACTCTTGAAAGGTTTTGAGCTTAAGGGCTTTCTAAGGTTTGTGGCGCGGATGTGGCTCGCCTGTGTGGGGCGTGTGGACGGCTCGTTCCTAGCGCTGCGGTGCGGCGGCGCGTACTTGTTCGATGACCTTTTCCATCGTGGCGTCGATGCGGTCTTTTTTGAGCTCGCATTCCCAGATGGTTATGGGTGTCCAGCCCATTTGAGTGAGTGCTGCCACGGCAGCGCGATCGCGCTCGACGTTGCGACGGAACTTTGCCTCCCAAAACTCAACGTTGCGTTTGGGCTGGCTAGGGTTGCATTTGGGACAGCGGTGCCAAAAGCAACCGTTGACGAAGATGGCGATCTTGCGTCCGGGGAAGGCGATGTCGGGTTTGCCGGGAACCTTCCATTCCAAGCGATAGCCCGTAAGGCCCGCGGCCCGTAGGCGCTGACGTACGAGCAGCTCGGGCTTGGTGTTGGCGCGCTTGTTGCCCTTCATGGACTTTTTTATAGCGGCGCGACGGCGGACCAGTTCGCGCTCGTCAGCGGAGAGGTCCGAGGTATCGATGCCGTCCAGCAGGCCGGGCTTGGGACGCTTTTTGCTGCGGCGCTTAGGTGCGCGCTTGGGCTTGGAAGCGGGCTCGTCGGTCGTTGTGGCCTCGGCGTCGTTGGCAGCGCCGTTGGCCTCAAGCCGATCTTCCTTTAACTCAATCAGGGCATCAATGAGCCCCTTGTCAGCGGGCATCCATTCCACCGTGGCAAGCGAGGTACGCGGAATCCAGCGGATATCGAGCTGGCGGTCGTGCTTCTGGGGCTCATCGGATTCATCGGCGAGCGAGCAGTAGTAGCACTCCATGGAGAGATGGAAATCGGGGTAGTCATACTCAACGGTATAGAAATCGCGCAGGTTGGTGACTTTTACCTGCAGCTCTTCCATGAGCTCGCGGCGTACGGCGTCCTCGGGCGTCTCGCCGCGCATGAGCTTGCCACCGGGGAACTCCCAAAGTCCCAGCATGTCGCCATAGCCGCGCTGCACGGCAAGCAGCTCGTCAGATCCTTCCTTGCGAATGATCCCAGCGGCAACATGAACAGTCTTCAACAGGAGTCCTCTCTCAACATCAACGCGTGGCAGGCTAGCTACCCGTACCTTACACAACGGTAAGGCAAGCGTAAGCCATATCGATGGTAGCCGACTCGTCTTCTTGCGACTATAGATGCCGTAGACTAATCGCAAGAAAGGACTCGGTATGCAAACCACGCACATGGCGACCCCGGTACTGGAGGTCGCGCATCTCGAAAAGGTATATGGAGCGCTGGGCAACGTGACCCGTGCGCTCAACGACGCCAGCTTTGCCGTCAACCGCGGCGAATTTGTTGGCATCATGGGCGCTTCGGGCTCGGGCAAGTCGACCCTGCTCAATTGTGTCTCGACCATCGATAGCGCCACGAGCGGCACCATCCGCATCAACGGGCAGGACGTAACACGCATGAAGCAGGCTAAGCTTTCGCAGTTCCGTCGCGAGGAGCTCGGCTTTATCTTTCAGGACTCTAACCTGCTCGATACGCTCACGGCACGCGAGAACATCGCTCTGCCGCTCACCATCGCCCGCACAAACTCGGCAGAGATCTCGACTCGCGTGCAGGATGTGGCAGCGCGCCTGTCCATCAGCCAGGTGCTTGACAAGTATCCCTACCAGATGTCCGGCGGTCAGCAGCAGCGCGTTGCCGCGGCTCGTGCGCTCGTCACCGACCCCACCATGATCATGGCCGACGAGCCCACCGGCGCCCTCGATTCCAAGAGCGCTCGCCTGCTGCTCGAGAGCCTGGAGGCCCTTAACCGCCGCCTACGCGCTACCGTGCTCATGGTCACGCACGATAGCTTTGCCGCCAGCTACACGAGCCGTGTGCTGTTTATCCGCGACGGCAAGATCTTCACCGAGCTGCGCCGCGGCGACACCGACCGCCGAGAGTTCTTCGACCGCATTATGGAGGTCGTTGCCATGATGGGCGGTGAGGGCTCCGATGCTCTGTAAACTCGCTTGGGGCAACGTCCGCCGCGCCGGCCGCGACTACCTCGTCTACTTGCTGACGCTCACCCTGGGCGTCACGGTCTTCTATGCCTTTAACACCATCTCGATGCAGGTCGACATCGCCGGAATCGATGAAGAGGGCTTGGCGCAGGTTATGGGCAGCATGCTCGGCGACCTGACGTACTTTTTGGCCGGTGTCATGGCCTTTTTGATGGTGTACGCCAATAACTTCATCATGAAACGCCGCAAGAAGGAGTTTGGCCTGTACCAGGTGCTCGGTATGGGGCGTGGGCGCGTCGCCACGATCATGGCGCTCGAGACGGTGATTGTCTCGGTGGTGGCCTTTGTCGCCGGCATTGTGCTGGGTGTGGGACTCTCCCAGCTCATGACGTTCTTTACGGCCTCGCTCTTTAAGACACAGATCGCCAATTTCCACTTCTTTTTCTCGGTGCATGCGTTCAATCTGACCCTTGCCTGCATGCTCGTAATGTTTGTGCTTACGCTACTGCTGAACCTCCGCGCCGTGCGTCGTACCAAACTCATCGAGCTTATGGGTGCCGAGCGTCGCAACGAGAGCATCAAGACACGCAACCCCTGGATCGCGATTGCCATCTTTGCCGTGGGCGTGGTGCTTGTGGGCGTGGCCTATTACCGTCTGCTACGTGATGGGTTCCCGCTAACCGCGACGGACAGCAAGCTGCAAGAGGCCATGAACCAGTTTGGCATTACGACCGCTATGGTTACCGTGGGCACCTTTGCCCTGTTCTGGGGACTCTCGGGCATGCTCATCAAGCTGCTGCAGAGCCTGCGCGGTGTGTATTGGCGCGGCCTCAACATGTTTACCGTGCGCCAGCTTGCGGCCAAGGTCAACACGGTGTGCTTTTCGATGGGCGTCATCGCGATGCTCCTGTTTTTGGCCATCACCTCGGTGACGTGTGGTATGTCGATTGCCAACGTGATGAACGAAAACCTGGAGCGCTATAACCCTGTTGATGTGTCTCAGACGTATGTCTATTACACGCCCGATACGCTCGACTTCTACAAAGAGTCTTTCAATCCGTCTGAGGCCGATCGAATGGTGCTGGCCGATAGTACGGTCGATTTGTACTCCGCATGGCACGGCGATCGTATCGATCACGATAACGTTGCAGACGGTATTAAGGGCAAGTCGGCGGACAACAACGACGAGACCGGCAAGAAGGTCAATATCGCCGATGTTGCCGGTGAGCATGTGCAGATTGATTCGTATCTGAGTTACCCGTTTGGCGGTTCGGATCCTTCGGTGACCCCAAGTGAGATGTGCAAGGCCATGGGCGAAAAGCTTCCCAAGGCGTTCGGGGGTAGCAATGCCGATGCGATGGGTCTGTTTGTGACGCCGGCGAGCCAGTACAACAAACTGCGTCAGATGATGGGCGAGGAGCCGGTGCACATCGGTCACGACCAGTATCTGCTCACATGTGATATGGGCGGCGAGCTGGTCGACCTGTACACCAAGTATATGGCTGGCGGCCATGCCCTTACCTTGGGCGGGCATACGCTCAAGCCCGCAACCGATAAGTCGGACGAAGATACGGCGGCCATCGCCAACTCGGCGATGGGCAGTAATCCGGGTACCGTCGTCGTTGCCGACGAGCTGCTGTCCCAGCTTAATCTGCAGCCGTATTCCAGTAGCCTGCTCGTTAACTACAAACAGGGGATGGATACGACCGAGGCAGACGAGAGCATTAAATACACTGTGCTCGACAATCTGCTCGTTGACGGCAAGGAGTCGGGGTCGTGGGGAACCTTCATCACACGCTCCGAGATGTACACGCAGGCAGCGCAAATGAACGGTCTTATTAGCTACCTAGCCATCTACATCGGCTTTGTATTGGTCGTTGCATGCGCGGCGATTCTGTCGATCCAGCAACTCTCCAACGTGGCCGACGGCAGCCGCAGCTATCGTGTGCTGGCACAGATCGGCTGTGAGGACCGCCAGATTCGTCATTCGGTGATGGCGCAGCAAGCGGTATTCTTCCTGTTCCCGCTGGCAGTGGGCCTGGCGCACTCCTTTGTGGCACTTAAGGTGATCATCGAGCTGGTGAGCATATTCGGAAATATGAGCATCGGTGGCACCGTGGGCCTCACCTGTGCAATC